>JBKJLF010000029.1:0-3710 GCA_046597185.1 Burkholderiaceae bacterium
TACGCCAAACCCGAGCAACCGGTGGTGCGCACACCAAAACGCAAACCAATACCCTTGCCGCGCCGTTCCAGGTAGCGGGCAATATGGTTGGCTGCTTTTTCGGTCAATGTTACGGTCATGGTTTCCTCCTGGCACTATGTCAAATTAAGCTGTCGCGTGGCGTGCTTTGTAATCTTGCACCGCCGCCTTGATGGCATCTTCCGCCAAAATCGAGCAATGGATTTTGACCGGCGGCAAAGCCAATTCTTCGGCGATTTGGGTGTTTTTAATTTCCAACGCCTGTTCCAGGGTTTTACCTTTCACCCATTCGGTGACCAGCGAACTTGATGCAATGGCCGAACCACAGCCATAGGTTTTAAATTTCGCATCTTCGATCAAGCCATCCGCACCGACTTTAATTTGCAATTTCATCACATCGCCGCAAGCGGGCGCACCGACCATGCCGGTGCCAACGGTTTCATCACCTTTTTCGAAAGCGCCGACATTGCGTGGGTTTTCGTAGTGATCCAAAACTTTTTCTGAGTAAGCCATTTTTTGCTCCTGTTTAATTGCGTCTGATTAATGTGCTGCCCATTGGATCGAATTAATATCGATCCCGTCTTTATACATATCCCACAAGGGTGAAAGCAGACGCAATTTTTCTACCTTGGTTTTGACCAAATTGATCGCAAAATCGATTTCTTCTTCGGTCGTAAAGCGCCCTATGGTAAAACGAATCGAGCTATGTGCCAATTCATCGCTGCGACCCAGGGCGCGCAAAATATACGATGGCTCCAGGCTGGCCGAGGTACAAGCCGAACCGGAGGAGACCGCCAATTCCTTGATCGCCATGATCAGCGATTCGCCTTCCACATAATTGAAGCTGACGTTCAGGTTATGCGGCACGCGTTGTTCCAAATCGCCATTCAGATACACTTCTTCCATTTCCAGCAAACCCTTGGCGAGGCGATCCCGCAGGGCGCGAATACGCACGATTTCAGTCGCCATTTCTTCTTTGGCAATGCGAAACGCTTCACCCATGCCAGCAATTTGGTGTGTGGCGAGCGTGCCCGAGCGCATGCCGCGCTCATGTCCGCCACCATGCATTTGCGCTTCGATGCGCACCCGTGGTTTGCGCCGCACATACAGCGCGCCAATGCCTTTGGGGCCATAGGTTTTGTGGGCGGTGAAGGTCATCAAATCCACCTTCAGTGCCGCCAGATCGATTTCGACCTTGCCAGTGGCTTGTGCTGCGTCGCAATGGAAGATGATGCTTTTGGAACGGCAAAATTCACCGATTTGGGCTATCGGTTGAATCACGCCAATTTCGTTATTCACCATCATCACCGAGACTAAAATCGTATCTGGGCGCACGGCCTCTTGCAATTGTTCGAGGGTGATCAAGCCATCGGCCTGTGGCTGTAGATAGGTCGCTTCAAAGCCTTGACGTTCCAACTCACGCACCACATCAAGCACGGCTTTGTGCTCGGTTTTGACGGTGATGATGTGTTTGCCACGGGTTTTGTAGAATTGGGCTGCGCCTTTGATGGCCAGATTATTGCTTTCGGTGGCACCGGAAGTCCAGACAATTTCACGCGGGTCCGCATTCACCAGCGCTGCCACCTGTTCGCGCGCCAGCTCAACAGCTTGCTCGGCATTCCAGCCATACATATGACTGCGCGACGCCGGATTACCAAATTGCTCGCGCAAATAAGGGATCATCTTATCGGCCACCCGTGGATCGATGGGGGTGGTGGCGGAATAATCCATATAAATCGGGAAATGAGGAACAGCGAGAGGAACAGCGTGCGGTTCACTTTGCAACAAACTCTTTTCCATATCCTTGTCAAGCGGGGCATTCATTGATGATCCAATCTATTCAAAACTATCTATTCAAAACTATCTATAAAAAACCATGTTCTGTGCGGTGTTGTGCCGTATCGTGCCGTATCGTGCCGTATCGTGCCGTATCGTGCATTAAGCGGCCGCCTGGGTGCGGTGTACCACCACCACATTTTGCTCAGCCTGCTGTTTGGCGCGCTGCTGATCGACCAAATCCTGCAGGGATACGGAATCGAGGTAATCCACCATTTTGGCGTTTAAAGTAGACCACAATTCATGCGTCATGCAGCGGGTGCCGCCTTCATGTGATGGGCTATGGCAATTTTCTTTGCCGCCACATTGGGTGGCATCAATCGGTTCATCCACGGCGATGATAATATCGGCCACCGTAACTTTATCGGCTTTGCGTGCCAGAGTATACCCGCCGCCCGGCCCGCGCACCGAATCCACAATTTTATGGCGTCGCAACTTACCAAACAACTGTTCCAGATACGACAGCGAGATTTCTTGCCGCTCGCTAATACCAGCCAACGTGACTGGGCCTTTGTTCTGGCGCAGGGCCAGATCAATCATGGCAGTGACCGCAAAACGGCCTTTGGTTGTTAAACGCATTGCAACCTCGGTTCTTTAAAAAAGACAGCACATAAAACCAGTGGGGGTGAATCAACTAAGCCAGCAACCAAGTCAGCAAACAAGCGAATTAGTTGAATGAATTAGTCAAGTATAGCAGAGTTATCAGGTTTTGTCTGGATTGGATGAAAAAACGAAGGATTGTTCGATTTCCTCCGAAGAAGTGTGAACGAAGCGAGCGCGCTGCATTATAGGCAATTGATGCTATCAGTCATGAAGTGAAACGCGGCATGATATCACATTGCTTCTGACAAGGCCAGAAAATGCTGCATTGCACGAAAAAATTCATTGGGGCGATGTTTGCTGTGGCTTTTACCTGCAAGTAAACTTGAGATGCAAAAACAGGGGTTTCAATTGCCAATAACGCCGACAGAGCGAAGACAAAGCACAGCGCGCCGCAGCCGCGTTATTTATACCAAGGCAGCGCCATCTGCACTGGCCGCACATCCATGCGTAAATTCATCACCGTGTAGGCTTCGCCGCCGTTGGCGCTGGAAAAATAGCCGACACTCTCGGCCACCTTGCCAAATTTAAATTCAAACCCCAATTGCGGCTTCTCGCTATCGGGCGCGCCAAAGGCCAAACCGATCATTTCTTTTTGCGAGCTATCGATCAAGTCTTGCATTAAATCCACCACGGCGGTATTGCCCAAAATATCGCTGCTAAAGCGTGGGGCGTTATTGTAGGGGTGGGCCGTATCGAGCGCCTTTTTATCGGCGGCGGGCGTGACGACTTTGGTTTGCAGATTAAATTTATCGCCCCGGTCCAAATAACTGATGCGCACATTACTGATGTTAAACGCGCTTTGCTTGGCATCCGTCGTGGCTTGCGCCAAATCCAGCAAAACCGCGCCTTTATAGCCGATAATTTCCACGTCCCCCCCTTTGCTGACCACCATGGCGGTATTTTCATCAATCCCCAAACCGAGCTTATAGTTTTTCTTGAGCATGACGGGCAACATGCGCGCAAAGCGACCCCGGATGATCAGGTGTTGATCGACAAATACCTCGTCACCAATAAACCCCAAACCCGGTGCAATTTCCTTGCCATCATTCACACCCAGCTTTAAGGTTGGTAAGACTGGCATCGCATCATAAAACATGGTACTACTCATGATGGCGGCACCCGCGCTGGAACCAGCGATCACACCGCCATTTTTATATACCTGCCATACCGCCTGCAACATCGGGGTTTGGCTGCCATCGGGCGCGAGCAAGGCTTGCGTGATGCGGCCTTGGTCGCCCCCGGCAAAATACACG
>JBKJLF010000104.1:0-26586 GCA_046597185.1 Burkholderiaceae bacterium
CCCACCAGGTTTTCCAAGGCGGGGCCAATTGAATAATGGTGATGGATTTACCGGCCTCATTCCACATACCATCGTTATTACTGGCTTTGACTTTAAAAACATATTTCCCGGCGTCGAGATTGGTATATTTTGCGCCCCGATGGTTGGCGATGGTTATCCATTCCTTGTCAAAGCCTTCCAGCTTATACGCATATTGATTTTTCTCGGGGTCTTTAAAGTTGAGTGCGGCAAAGCTAAAGGCAAACATGGTTTTGTTGTGATCCAGGGTGATGCTGGCGGTATGATTAATCACCTGGCTCAACATGCCATCGCTGCCACCGGGCACGATGCTGTCAGAAAAAATTTTAAAGTCGGTCAATACCACCGGCGGGACGCGTTTATTTTCAGGCAGCGCGTGCGGATTGATGATGCGCAAACCTTCGACCCCGCCAAAAATAACTTCGCCGTGACGGCTCAAGGTTCCCGAATGGATCGCAAACCCGCCCACCAGGCGGCCACCGAGGCGGGTGTAGTTTTTGATCTTGTGGGTTTCCGGATGAAAGGAAGAAAAGCCATTGGTGGTGCTGACCCAGAACAAGCCATCGCGGTCTTCCACCACATCGTGTATGGTGTCATTGAAAAAGCCATGCTGTTTGGTGTAAGCAGTAAAGGTTTTTGTTTTGGGGTGATATAAATTCAAGCCGGAGCTCGTGCCAAACCAGAGCCTTTTCTTACTGTCTTCAAAGATGGAAAAGACATTGGAATGGCTCAAAGCGCCAGGGTTTTTTGGGTCAGCCATAAAGCGCGTAAAGCGGGTTCTGTCTTTATTCATCAGGTTTAAACCGGACGCGGTGGCAACCCACAAATTGCCTTGAGCGTCTTCGAGGCTCTGCCAAATCAGGTGGCCGCTTAATGATGTCGGGTCATTGGCAATGGGCATGTATTGCCTGAACAACCCGGTTTTCGGATTCAATTTGCTGATGCCACTGTTATGCGTGCCTATCCATAGATCATGATTTTTGTCTTCTTTGATCGACCAGACCGTCTCATCATTGAGTGCTGCTGAGGTAAGGCCGTGGCCGCGTTTGCTGTGGTCAGTGAAAAAAGGGTAGCGCGTGAATTTTTTTTGCGCCGGATTGTAGCTCGCTAAACCTTTACCCCATGTGCCGATCCAGATGATACCTTTGCTATCAATCAGGGTGGTGAGCACCGCGTCGCCATTGAGGCTGTCAGGGTCTTTCGGATTGTGTTTGAAATGGGTGAAGGTATTTTTTTCCCGATCCAAATAGCTTAAACCACCGCCGTCGGTACCCAGCCACAGGTTGCCCTGTTTATCTTCCTTGGTAGAGAGCACATATTGCACGCTCAGGCTGTTGGGGTTGGCCGCATTGGCGGTATAGGTGGTAATCGCTTCGGTTGAGCGGTCATAAAAATGTACCCCGGCCGGAAAAGTGCCGACCCAAATATCGTCGCTCTTATCCTCGTAGACAGCGCGCACGGTACTGGTATTGAGTCCACCGGCGCGCCCCGGTTCAGCTTGATGATTGACAAAAGAATCGTTGGCCCGGTCGAAAACCGCCAATCCACCGCCATCGCTTGCGACCCATAACAGATTGCGGGAATCGAGAAGTAATCTCCAAACCTGATTGCCGCCCAGGCTGGTGCGATCACCCGGACGATGGAAGTAGCGCTTGGCGTGATGGGTGCGCGGGTCGTAGTGGACGACGCCATTGAGGGTTCCAAACCAAAGTGTGCCGTCACGCTGGGCCGTAATGTCTCTGACAACGACAAGCGACTCCTGGAGCTTGGGATCGGATGGGGTCGGATTCAATAGTACGCGGGTAAATTTTTTTTCTTTCCAGTTGACCTGTTCCACCCCTTCATCGGTGCCCAGCCAAAGCTGGCCGTCCGGTGTGAGCCAGGCGCTTAAAACATGCTGGTTGTGCAGCCAGTTTTGCTGGTTTGCTTTGGGCGGGGTGCTTGTGATGACTTGATATTTGTTGCTCAGCGGATCGATGACAAATAAGCCTGCGAGCGAACCAACCACTATTTCGCCACTGGGCATTTCGACCACACGAAAGGTCTCGGTGATTGAAATGCGACCTTTTTGCGTTTCATCATCCTTCACTTTAATTAATTTTTCAGAGCGTGGATAGTAGCGTAATAGCCCCGATCGGGTAGCGATCCAAATGGTGCGGTGGCTATCTTCAAAAATGTGGTAGATAAAATCGGGACTGCGTTTTTCATTCGGTTTGTTTGGGTCGGGCGCAAATTCAAATTGACGAAATTCATAACCGTCATAACGAATCAGCGCCAGACTTCCCCCCAGCCACATATAGCCTTCGCTGTCTTGCAGAAAAGCCGTGCCTTCCCCTATCGAGAAATCTTTATTTTCAACAATGTTTTTAAAGGTAAGACGCTCGGGAAGCTTGGCCGCAAACGCCAGATTGAAGCCGCTCAGCAGGGTGAGTAGCGCGATCAGTAGCCCCATCGGCAGCGCCATCGGCAGCGCCATCAGCAGCGCTGCGCAGAAAAAATCGTAGCGCCCTGGCAATGGTGGCCTGGTAAGTGGGCGGCGGTAAATAATGGCAGTCATGGGCAGATTTTTATATAAGAAGGGCCTCATGGCCTTGCAACGAAATTCTACCACCCTATGTTGCCAGAAATACTTCTGGGCAGGAAATATAAGTGACGATTGCCGGGGCGAAAAAGTGGCATAATGGCCCACTATTCCAACCAGAAGCAAACCAATGCCAGAACAACACGAAAATTTACCCAACGCGGTTGAAGCCTTCTTTTTGATTCTGGCCTTGTTTTTGCTGGAATATGTACTGAGTCTGGCCATGGTTGACCTGCATGATGTGTTGGGTTTGACCGAGGCGCAGCAGGGCGATTTGGTCATGGTGTTGGCCAATGGTATTTTGTTCAGTGCGCTGATGCACTATAAACACTTAAGTTTCGGGCAGTTGTTTCATGCCTCACCTTCCAGTCCGCGCGCCACCTTTGTGTTGTTATTGCTGCCAATTTTGCTGACCATTCCGGCCTTGGTGATGGTGCTGGGGGCGCTGAATCAGGCTTTGGTGGAATTATTTCCACTTTCACGGGCGGAAGAACAAATGTTTGAAACCATGGCGGGCACCAATTTGGCGGCCACGTTGGCGGCCTGTGTGTTGGCACCGATGTTGGAAGAGATGTTATTTCGCGGCATTATCTTGCGTAGTTTTTTGCGCCAGTATGCGCTCTGGCCTGCCATTTTTGGTTCGGCAGCCTTGTTTGGTTTTGCGCATCTCAATTTATATCAATTTGTGGTGGCTTTGGGTTTGGGGGTGTTTTGCGGCTGGCTGTATCAGCGCACCCGCTCGCTGATACCCACCATTACCGTGCATGCGAGTTACAACAGCACGCTCACGTTGCTGACCTTTTTTCCGGAAGGCAAGGCGGCCAGTTTGTTTGATGGCAGTTCCATTTTTGTTTGGTTGCTGGTGTTGGGTTTGGGTGGGCTTGGGGTGTGGTTGTTGCGGCGTTTGCTGGGCGGGCGTTAGCCGCCGCCACAGCCACCGCCGCAGCCGCCACCGCCGCCATCGCCGCCGCCGCCATCGCCGTTGCGAACGCCGAGCCAAGTCGGCCAAGTCGGCCAAGTCGGCCAAGTCGGCCAAGCCTTGCAGGCACCGATTTCATTGGCAGCAAATACACTCACTGGCACCATCAACAGTGCGCCTGCCGTCAACAGCTTTGTGATGTTGGTATTGGTTTGCGCGCCAGGTGGCTTGAGCGTGTAATGGAAGCCGTTTTCAATGTTAAGCTGGTGATCGAGTGCAAACAGGCGCGGCAAATGGGTGGGCTTGTTTGGATCGATTTCGTCATTCACGCAGACGTGCTGCCAACACATGCGCAAGCCGTTCTGGATTTCATCGGCGTCAGACAGGGTTGTTGCCGGGCTATGGTGTAAGAATTTGCCAAATGCCTGTTGGCAAAACTGTTCATAGGCCCGGGTGGAGAGGATAAACTCATGCCATAAATCGTCCACCACTTGCGAGGGCATGGCGATAAAATTGGTGCCGCAGGTAAGCCAGGCCAGAAAAAACTGGCGCAATCCAAGCTCGACCTGGGCGCAATCTGCATCGCTCAACCCGGGGTGGTGGGCGCGAAATTTAGCCATGCAGCCCGCTGGCAGGGGCAAAGTTTTGATGGTGTGGGTACGGCGGGTTTTTTGCCGCTGGCCGAAAATGATAATCGGGCCGATTACGATCAGGCCGAATAAAAAGATGATCAAAGCGGGTGAAATGGTCATGTTATGCCCCTTAAATGCTTACATGTTGATGGTGGAAAATCATCGAGTGCTTGCAGTATTGGCCATAAATCCTGGTTTGTCTATTGTGGAAAACCACAATGTCGAAATGGGGCAACGCTGAAATGCTAGCATGGGTTGTCATGATCTTGTAAAAGTCAGTAGATGTGAGCGACAAAACAACAGCGCACCTTCCGGCCAAGTCATTTATGCCAAGCTCACGCGCGCCATTGAATGCGCTGGCTGTGGCTCTGACCTGCCCGGCCTCAACCAACGCCTTGGCGATAGGCAGCTTGCAGTGTGGGGTACCTTTTTCCAGGGACGCAGTATAACCTAATCGGTGAATTAGTCAAATAGGTTAATGGTGGAATTGGTTGCGATTCTTCTTTTATCAAAAAACACTGATGTGGAAATCCACAAGTCAAATTTCACGCCCCACCCGCATTTTTAGCACCCTTGTAGTGTACTATCGCCAAACCATGAGCAAAATACACACTCTCCCCCTTTGGGCAGGCCAAAAATGGCGCTGGCTGATTCCTATTTTTCTGGTCTTGATGTTTTTAGCCACCGCCATCCTGTTACCCTGGCAAGCGCGCCGTCTGGAACATAGTGAACGGCAAGAGCAATTAATTGCCGATACGCTCTGGCTGGAACAATCGATTTTGTTCCAAATCAACCGCAATGAAGAAGTCGTCCACGAAATCGCCAAAGACATCATCACCGAACACCTGTCACAGCCCTTAGCGCTGGAACGCTTTCGGCAACTACTCAAGAGTAACTACGAAATCCACCGCATCGATTGGCTCGATGAAAAAGGCCAATTCATCGCCTCCACGGCCCAAAGCGAGGGTTTGCCATCGGCCTATTTGCCGCAGTTGCGCAATCAATCCGGCCGCATCGCACTGGCCCCGCATAGCCATTGCTTGCCACCGACACCCGAATCGGGCGTGCCGGATTCCACCTTGCTCAGTTGCGCCATTCCACTACGGCAACGCCAGCAATTGCGCGGCTATATCGTCATCAGCTATCGCCTGCAAAGCATACTGGAAAATATGGTGCCATGGTGGTTTGCCCAAACCAATCAGATTTCTTTGCTCGATGAAAACGATAAAGTGCTTGCGACCCGCGCCGCCGTGGGTGTCGGGCATCATGTCTACACCCATAACCGCCCCTTGGATTTATCCGGCCAATTGCTGTATTTGCGTACCGATAGCATCAAAGGTGAACCCGCGCTGCTATCGAATTTATTGGTGGTGTCGGTTTTGGCCCTGGCGCTGGGTTTGCTGTGGAGCTTGATTGCCCTGTGGCGCGACATCAGCCGCCGTTTGCAGGCCGAAGGCGCATTGCGCCAGCAAGTGGCCTTTAGTACCGCCATGGAAAATTCGATTATTGTCGGCATGCGCGCGCGCGATATGGCCGGACATATTACCTACGTCAACCCGGCGTTTTGCAGCATGGTGGGGTACACGCGTGAGCAAATTATCGGCCAGTTCCCCCCGATGCTGTATTGGGCACCGGAAGCGGTGGAACAAGACCAGGCGCGTTTTGACCGCATGATGGCCGGGCAGGTTTCCGCTACCGGCATTGAAACCATTTACCTGCGCGCCAATGGCCAGCGCTTCCCGGTGCTGGTACACGATTCGCCGCTGATTAATGAAGTCGGCCAGCAAACCGGCTGGATGAGTTCGATTCTGGATATTTCCGAACTCAAGCGCGTGCAAGAACTCACTCGCAAACAGCAAGACAAGCTGGAACTGAGCGCACGCCTGGCGACCATAGGCGAAATTGGCTCCACCTTGGCGCATGAGCTAAACCAACCGCTGGCCGCCATTTCCAGCTATGCCGCCGGGGCAATGAATATGATTGCGGCCGGCAATATCGACCCCGCCGCCTTAACTCAGGCCATGCAATGCGCGCAAGACCAGGCGCAGCGCGCCGGGCAGGTGATACGTAGCGTACACGAGTTCGTTAAAAAACGCGAAGCCCTGCGCGAGCCGCTGGATTTGCAACAAGTGATTTTACGGCTGCTACCGCTGATCGAACTCCAGTCCAAAACCGTGCCTGTGCGGCTGGAAGGCGCGTTGCAGGCCAACAGTACAGAACCACCCCTGCCCACCGTGTTGGCCGATAAAGTGTTGATCGAACAAGTGATACTCAACCTGACCCGCAACGCGCTGGAAGCGATGAACCAGTGCGCGCCCGAACAGCGCAGCCTGCGCATCGCCGCGCACCACCTGAGCGCGCCCACGTGCGTACAGGTGGCGGTGATTGATCGCGGCAGCGGCATTGCAGAGCAAGTCGCCGGACAATTATTCGCGCCCTTTTTTACCACCAAAAAAGATGGCATGGGCATGGGCTTGAATATTTGCCGCAGCGCGATAGAATTTCACGGCGGCAGCCTGAACTACCGCGCCAACCCCGAGGGCGGGACGATATTTAGCTTTACCTTGCCGCTCGACACCATTCCAGATACTGAACCAAAATTTGAACCAAAATTTGAACCGACAGGAAGTTGATTATGTTACATATCGTCGATGATGAAGAAGTGGTGCGCGATGCGCTGTTATGGCTGGCCAGCTCGCGCCAGATTGCCGCCCGCACTTACCCCGACGCCAGTTTGTTTTTAGCGGCACTGGCCAAGAATTTTGAGTACGCCAAAGAGGGCGATTGCCTCTTGCTCGATGTGCGTATGCCCGGCACCTCCGGCACCGCCTTGTTTGATTATTTAACCGCGCAGCAACTGCAACAACGCTTACCCGTGATTTTTTTAACCGGCCATGGTGATGTGCCGATGGCGGTCGATACCTTAAAGCGCGGGGCCTTTGATTTTTTTGAAAAGCCGTTTAACGATAATAAATTAATGGATCGCGTGTTGCAGGCGCAAAGCAGCTCTTGTGCGGCGCATGCACGTGCGCTGGTGTATCAAAGACTGGACACTTTGTCCCAGCGCGAGCGCGAAGTGCTGGATTTGATTTTGGCGGGCAAATTGAATAAAGTTATCGCCGATAAACTGGACATCAGCATGCGCACGGTGGAAGTGCATCGGGCCAATATTTTTGACAAAATGAAGGTGCATTCAGCGGTGGAACTGGCGGGTTTGTTGAAGTAAAAGGGGTGACGCAATCGAATGTAATCCAACTCAATGCGCCCACGCCGCTTCAAACTCCTGCGCCGGGGTGGGCACCGAAAAATAATAGCCCTGCAATAAATCACAACCATGATCGGTGCAAAAGCGCGCTTGCGCCGCCGTTTCCACCCCTTCCGCCACCACCCTTAGTTTTAAAGCCTGGGCAAAGCGGATCATGGCAATCAGCAATTGCTCGCTGCGCTCGTCCTGCCCGATGGTGGCAATAAAACATTTGTCGATTTTTAGCACATTGATCGGAAAAGCCTGTAAATGTTGCAGCGATGAATAACCGGTGCCAAAATCATCCAGCGACAAAGTGATATGGCGCGCCGCCAGCGCAGACAGGGTTTGGTTGGCGCTGCTGTGGTCGGCAATCAGGGTGCTTTCGGTAATTTCCAGCCCCACTTTGTGCGCGCCCAGTTGATGTTGATCCATGGTTTCGGTGACGCAATCGAGTAGCGAACATTCACGCAATTGCACCGCCGAGAGATTAATCGAAATCGCCATATCCTTAAATTTGATCGGTTGTTTGGTTTCCCACTGCTTGAATTGTTTGCAGGCATCATCCAACACCCATTTGCCGATTTTGACAATCATGCCATTTTCTTCGGCCAAAGGAATAAATTCGGTCGGCATTAACAGCCCCAAGCGTGGGTGATGCCAGCGCAGCAGCGCTTCAATCCCACCCAGGCTGTGATCCATGGCATTGACTTGCGCCTGGTAATACACCTGAAATTCGCGCCGCTCCAGCGCATAATGTAAATCGCGTTTGATGCTGGCGGCGTGTTCCACCGCGTTATGCAGTTTTTCACAGTAAAAACGGCTTTGGTTGCGGCCCTCATGTTTGGCGCGGTACATGGCCACATCGGCATGTTTCAATAAATCGTTGGGGTTGTCGGTGTGCTGGTCATACACCGCAATGCCAATGCTGGTGGTGACGATGAGTTGATGCGTATCCAGCATCACCGGGGTTTGTAGCGCTGCCACCAGGCGGTCCGCCAGCAGGGCGGCTTGTTCGTCACGTTCCAGATTGGCGGTCAGCACCACAAATTCATCGCCACCGAGGCGACATAAAAAGTCATCATCGCGCACGGTGGTGCTCAGGCGGCGCGCAATTTCAATCAATAACTGGTCGCCCGCATGGTGCCCGAGGGTGTCGTTGATGCTCTTAAAATCATCCAGATCAAGTAATAGCACCGCCAACGACGCATGGTGCCGTTTGGCGCGCGCAATAAAACTGTGCAAAGCCAGTTCAAACCCACGCCGATTGGCCAAGCCGGTTAAGGCATCACATTCGGCCAACTGCCGTAGTTTCTCATGGCTTTCGCGGATGGTTAATTCCATGCGCTGGTGCAGTTTGGCCTGACGCACCACACTGCACAGGCGTCGCGCGGTGATTTCTTCCAGCAGTAAAAAGTCGTGCGCGCCCGCTTCAATACATTGTTCTGCCAGCGATTCGTCATCGTCCCGGCTGAACAGAATCAGCGCCGCTTCGGCTGAATTTATTAAGCGCAATTGCTGCAGCAAACTGATACCGTCTTGATCGGGTAAGTTGTAATTAATTAAGATTGCATGAAAGCTGGCCGCCGCTATCCGTTGTAAGCCATGGTTAGCATGGCTGCTGTGTTCAATTTCGACCTTGAGCGGACTTTGATTCAGGGTGTTTAAAATGGCATGGTAATTAATTTCACTGTTGTCAATAATTAACAAGCGTAAGCGAGTCTGCGTTGAAGGACGCATTGCGTAGTTGGCGGTGGGGTTGATTGCGGTATCCATTGAAACAGTCCTTCAGGCAGCAAATTATTAATTGATTTATTGTAGCGAAATTTTGTTGCTTCAGGCATTTATTTTTTTGATGTTCGGTTTCCTACGGTATCTTTATGGTATTTATGGCAGTATTGCTGGTTTTATTGCTGTCGGATAATTTGAAAAAGTCGTATTATAGCCTTCAATGGGGGGCAAGGCCATGCCATGCTGTTGTATTTTATCCGATAAATTGCCGCAAGGGAAATTAAATGGGGCGGCTGTCAGTGCGATTGCCGATGCGAAGCGCTACGCACGCCGCTGCGCACGCCGCTGCACACGCCGCTGCGCACGCCGCTGCGCACGCCGCTGCGCACGCATCAGTTGCCGTGGGTACGTAGTAAATTGAATTTTTCCGGCGCAACCATGGGTAGATCGAGCACAAATTCGGTGCCGACTCCCGGTTCGCTGTTGACCGCAATGCGTGCGCCCAGAATCGCGGTGGTCAGGTTATAGCAAACGTAGAGACCAATACCCGAGCCGCCCCGGCCCATTTTGGTAGTATAGAAGGGATCGAAGATTTTCCCCAGCCGCTCGTTGGCAATGCCGTGGCCGTTATCGCTGAAACGCAATTGAACCGATTGCCCGCGCTGCACGGTCGCGCTAATTTCTATGATGCCCCTTTGCTGCATGCCGTCAAAACCATGCAGCAGCGTGTTGGATAAGAAATGGCCGAGGATTAAATCCAGTACGCCGGGGTAACTCTCCATGCTCAAATCCGCTGCAATATCGACGCAGATTCGATGCGCGCAGTGTTCCAGTTGTGGCTGAAAATGGGCTAGCACATTGTGTATCACGTCCCTGAGCAAAAAGCTGCGCCGTCGATCATTGGTTTGATCTGCCGACAGATCCATGCTGGTGCTTAAATAGTGTTGAATCGTCTTAATCTGAAAATCATCTGTTGGTTGTAACAGTTTATCGAAAAAGGTTTGCAGTGTCGGGTCTTGTTGCAGCAGTGCGTTTGCCTGTTTGCGCAGCCGCCTAAGGTTGCCATCCAGCGCCAGTTCGTGCAGGGTGTTCAGTTCGCGCAAGGGCGGTAGTTTCAGCGCGGCGCGGGGCTGCTCGGCAACGGCAGTAGCCAGCACAAGGGGCGCGGCCACGCCGCTCTGGCGTGGACTTTGCAGCGTGTTGGCTCCCTGCATGCTGGCCATGAAACCAAAACCAAAGCAACTGCCTTTGCCGCTCTGGCTGTTAACCGTTATGTCGCCACCCATCAGGCGCACCAGGCGGCGGCTGATGGCCAAGCCCAAACCGGTATTGGCGGCGCGCCGCTGCCCTGATCCAAGTTGCTCAAACGCGGCAAAGATCAGTTCATATTGCGCCGCATCAATTCCGCGCCCGGTGTCGGTGACTTCAAAGCGGAGCGTGATGGGTGCATTTTGAGGGTCGCTTATTGGCTGCATTATTGGCTGCATTATTGGCTCCTGCTGCGCAGCCAGGCATTGCACCTTCAGGCTGATTTGGCCCTGATCGGTAAATTTCACGGCATTGGAGAGCAGTTTGAGCAGCACCTGGCGCAGGCGTTTTTCATCGAGCATGATCAGTTTGTCAGGGTAGGGCTGAATATCGAGCACAAATGTCAGATCTTTTTCTTTGGCCTCCCCACGAATGATGTCGGCGACGGTGGTAAGCAGGTTGGGTAAATTTACGGGGCTTAGCACCAGTTCGAGCTTACCGGCTTCGATTTTGGAGATATCGACCAGATCGTTGACCAGGCTCAGCAAATGTTCGCCGCTACGCAGGATGGCGCTCACGTCCGCCCGCTGGCGTGGGTTGAGGGAGGTATCGTGCTGCAATAATTGGGCATAACCGAGTACTGCGTTGAGTGGGGTGCGCAGTTCATGCCCCATACTGGAGAAGAAGGTGGTTTTGTTTTGTGTCGCGGTGCGTTCCTGTTCGGCTTGTGCCGTTGCCGATTCCCGTGCCAGCAGGGTTTGTTCCTGCTCCGCTTGCGATGGCCGTAATGTGCTTTGCTCGGCCTGCAAACGCGCATACAGCCGGGCATTTTCAGCGACAAATTCGCTCAGTTGGTGCAGTGGACGGCGCGCAAACCAGTTCGCCACAAACAAAAAAATCGAATATAGCGCCATGGTTTTGAGCAGCGTAATTGCCAGTGGCAACAACAAACCATCACCGGGCTGGTTGGCGTCGGTAAGGCTGAACTCGATGCCGCTGACGACGACAGTAACGGCAAAGTAGCAAGAAAAAATAGTTCTCAATAATCGTGTTGTGAGCGCGTTAAATTCTTCATTGGGCAGATAAGGCCGGGGCGCTTGCTGCGTTTGCCCCTGCTGCGGGGGAAGGTCGGACAATTTTTTCATGTTCATCTCGGCGGTGAGCGGCGGTGCCTGCATGGGAGTAGAAAATGCATTGACATCCTTTGAAGTATTCTCCAATTGATGCATTTGCACAAGCAAAGAATGGTGATTTTAACGCAGGACAAGGGTGTGGTTTTTTAATTGAGTCAGCTTTGCAAGCAAATATTGAGCGTATTATCATCAATGCAAAAATTGCGCGTGTTGATTTGCTACGTGGGGCCGGGAATGGCGCAGGCATGCAGCAATTTGGGCTGCTGATTAGTGTCAATCAGTGCAAATTGCCGTTGTTTTTTATGGCGGGTATTTGATTATGCCGCTGGCAGCGAATCCAGAAAAATCGCCAGGCTTTGGTTGTGCTGGCGGCAGCATTTCAAGTTTGCCGCCCATGGTTTGTTTTTGCGGGATTTTGGCAGTGGGGCGGCCAGTTGACAAACAGGCGCAGCTCGTCGTCGTCCAGATTCAAACCATCCAGTACTGCCGGGTTGTGGGTGGTTAAAATCACTTGCTTGTCGTTTTCTTTGGATAGTTACACCAATTCCGAGGTGAGTTTTTCGCACAGTTTGGGGTTGAGTGATGCGTCGATATTGTCGATGGCGAAAAATTTGGGTGTCAGGTCGGTGCTGAACAGGGCGAAATAAAATAGCAGGAAGAAAAAGCCTTCGTTGGCGCTGCGGTGGTCGAAAAACTGTTTGTCGGCCGTTAAATGACGGTCGATGATATCGAGCCGCCCATCGGCTTCGCCTGCGCGTATCTGGAAGTCTTCAAACCAGTCGAGCAGGTGCATGCGCTCTTTGGTTTTGTTCAGGCCGCCGAAATTCTCTTCGTCAAGCACGCCCAATAGTTTTAATAGTCCTTCGCCATTGATGCCGAGCGGTTCGATTTGGCCTTCGCGTTGGAAGGTGCGCAGTGAGGTGTTTTCGGGGGAGTAGATGACGAAGTCAGCCAAATGTTCAGCAGCTTCTTCATACATTGCAGCTAAGTCCGCCATACGACGGTAGTTTGTCGTATTTTTGCCGTAGTCGTGGGTTAACGTCCATTTTGCATATGGGCGATTATCATTATGCAACTCCCATCCAATGAGGTCTTCATCCATCTTGGCATGAAGCAGAATCGGCGCTAATGCATTCGCAGCATCAAACCCGGTCCGCATCCACTCCGGCTTGGTTGTCCTGATGCCGCGTGAAGTTAAAAACTCATTGTCCAGTTTTCCAGCAGAGGCGGCAGCCGCCAACGCAATCGCCTCCAAAATATTGCTCTTACCCGCCCCATTCTCACCAATAAACACATTTACCCGCCCCAATTCCAGGCGCAGTTTTTCTATCGATTTGTAGTTTTGAATTTCGATTTCGGTAATCACAATCAATCCAGTCGGGCAAGGGTAAGTGGTCGGATGGCGGTAATATGCAAGGGCAATTGTACTGCATTCCCCGTGCCGTATCAGCTTATGTGCTTCGGATCAGGTGCTTTATAGTAAAATTGTTTGGGTCTAAAAATTGAATCACGGTGTAGGGTGTTGCTAATGAGTAATAATGCATGGCAGCCGGATTCCAGCACAGGCCGCGTACTGGTAGCAACCCTGTTGGCGGTGATGAAGGGCTGTGTTAAAATCGGTTTTTTTACCCCGGATCAAGAAGAAAACATGGATAAGGATATCAACCCGTATGCACCGCCAACGGCCTCTTTGAAAGAGGCGGGTATTGAAGATTATTGGGCGGAAGGTAAAATACTGGTCGTGCGGCAGGATGATTGCTTGCCGGAGCGCTGTGTAAAATGTAATGAACCAGCGTTGTTGCCGATTAAAGCGCGCACTTTGTATTACCATCATTGGGCCTGGTATTTGCTGATCCTGTTGAATATCATTATTTATGCGGTGCTGGCATTGATCGTGCGCAAGAAAGTCATTGTGTATCCCGGTTTATGCGCCAAACATCGCACCGAGCGCTTGCTGGCTTTGTGGATTGGATTGCCGATCTTCCTGGGCAGTATATTTTGGTTGATTGCTGCCATTTTCAATAGCAGCGTGCTGCAAATTGGCGCATCCATTGTGTTGGTGGTGGTGAGCTTTATTTTCGGCGTACTGCGTGCCCGCTTGTTGGTGCCGATCAAGGTGAATGATCAGTATGTGCGGCTCAGGGGGGCTGGCAAGGCGTTTTTGGATAGCTTGCCACAGCAGCATAAATGAGCAGATTAAATTTCGGATGCAAAAAAAGGAACCCACGTGAACGGCCCGAATCCCCTTGCCCCGCATCCGATGGCGGGTTTTCCGCAGGTGTGTTTTATCAAGAACACGGTCAAGAATCCCAATATCATCATTGGCGATACCACCTATTACGACGACCCGGAAGATGCCGAAAACTTTGAACGCAATGTTTTATATCATTTTCCATTCATTGGTGACCGCCTGATCATTGGCAAGTTTTGCGCCTTGGCGCGCGGTGTGAAGTTCATTATGAACGGGGCCAACCATAAGATCGATGGTATTTCCACTTATCCATTCTATAAATAACGCTTCGGTCAAACCCGCAATCACGGGCTCTTGCAACAGCGCGCCTATGCATTCGCCACTGGCCGGGCGGTCAAACAGGCCCAGCAGTTTCAACAGCGCCACGCCCGCAGGTACGGCGAGGCGCGTGAGCGGGTGTTCCGGCGCGGTGGTGCGCCAAAAGGCTTTCAAATCCGGGATAGAATAACGCGTCGTCAACACGCACAGCCCCAGGCTGTGGCTGGCCAGACTGCGCAGCAGTTGTGCCAACGCACCATCCCGCAGTTCGCCCGCCATCGCCGCCGTGGGTGCGTATTGCAAGGGTTCCAGCCCGTCCAGCAGCAGCAACACCCGCTGCGCCCCCACCACTTGCGCCAGTTGGCGCGCCTTGTCCATCCCGCTTTGGTTGGATGCGGCCAGTTCCGCTTCACCAAAAAATCGCAAAGCCGCATCGATAAACAACTCTGACGACGCCGCCACGTGCTGCTCGCTGCCCTGGCTATAAAACGACCAGGCAAACACCGCTTCGCAGCCCGGCCAGTCTTGCGCTGCCAAATCCAGCACCCAGCGCGCCAGCAACGCGGTTTTGCCTTCGCCGCCCAGCGCCACCAGGCTGATGATGTGGGCGCGATTGGCCGCACCGGGCGAGGTGCTGGCCGTTGCCTGTTGCCATGCGGCGCTCAGCATTGCGGTTTCCGTTTCGCGGCCAAGCAATTGCTCCGGCGCGTAGCGGGTGATGCGGTCGATGTCGGTTTTGATTGCTGGCGATGATGAAGGTGATGGTGATGCCGATGACGGCGGCGCTAACGGTGGTGCAGCCTGGACAGCTTGCGCCAATGTGGCCCCGGCCAGCGCCGTGCGCGCCTGCTCGCAAGCTTCCAGCAACACCCGGTAAGCCTGCTCTTGATTGCCGCGCCAATCCACATATGTAAACTGCGGCAGCGAACCCGGTATCGTCGCATCGGTCAGCAGCAAAGGAATAAACCGCCGCTGTTTATTGAGCGGATCACGAAAGCGAAAGGTCTGGCTCTCCAGGGTCGCCCAATCCGAGGCAAACGCCTGCGCCGCCATGCATAAAACCAGCACCGTCGAATATTCCAGCCCCGCTTCAATCTGGTGCGGCATCGAATCACCAACCCGTATCACCCATTCATCAAACCAAACCTTCAGCCCGTCCCGGCGCAAGCGTTCCGCCAAGGCGCGCACCACGGTTTTGTCGTGTGAACTGTAGCTCAGAAAAACATCGTATTGATCCGTTTGCCCCATTGCCTGGTCCCGCCTTGGCTTAAGTTTTGCTTAACCTGCCTGGCATACCCGCGAAACCCGCATTTTATGTCTGGTCGTGGTCAGCCCATGAGCAAATTGCCACCTGGTTTGTTAATTTTTCTTGTGGTATGACGATACCAGGAGCATAAAACAAGGCGGCAATCAATGTGTTGATGTATGCGCAGAAATTTGGCTTTGGAACCGATCTGCTAATTGGTCTGTTTCTGATTCACCCAGTATTTCGCTCTCTGCCTTGATCTTCCTTAGGATTTGTACTGCTTGGTCGAATGCTGGCAGCAAGGCCGCATCGGTGGGCTTACCTAAAATCAGGTATACCTTGAATGCCTCTGATGTATCCGAGATGCTTGTAAGTTGCCCCAAATACCGATGAGCTTTTTCTCTGATCTTGTCGGGTGCGCCAAGATCAAATGAAATTGGCTCTATGCAATGCCATACGCCGTTCTTCCAGGCTGATTCAAATTTAATTTCATCATCCTTTCCCTGGATGGTTTTTTCTACAAAGAAATTTGAAATTTGTCTATTTTCCAAAGCTCGACTAAATCCCCTACCGACTTCATCATCCGTTCGTTTGTGGGCAGGAACCTTGTGATCGTACCGCGTAATATAGCGCGCAAACAGGTCTGTAAGCGTTTTGCGCGGATCGGTTGTAAGGCCGGTAGAAATGGGGGACCAAGTAAGTGCGCTGTCGTCGTTTGGCAGCACGCTTTTAAGTAAGTTCACCAGGGCAGGGGCTTTGTCCCCAAAATCCATTGGTGATGAATATGAATCGGAAAGATCGGAAAAACGGCTTGACATGATTTTCGTGACTGCGCGAAAAGCCGTACTGTTTAAATCCGGGAAAAAATGGGCAGCGCGCCCCGGTGTTGTACGAAAAGACGCTTCAAAAAAACCAAGTTCCGCACAATGAACAGCAACGCCAATATTTACAAATTCAGCAGTTGCAACGTCGTGTACGTAGCGAAGAATGGCGTAAGAATATTTAAAGCGTTTTTTCATTTTAGCACCTGTAAAGCCTGTTCTATAATGACGTGAATGTTATCTCTGCACTGCTTGAGGTAATCTAAAATTCCGTCAATGTGATTTCCATCATCCACCCACTCAGGGGGAATAGCGTTTTTGTACTCAATAAGTCTTTCGTTAGCGTGAAATAACCCGATGTCGAAATGAACAAAACTCTCGCAGCCAAAACGCCACGATTCCGGAATTATTTCATAATTCGGGGTGCGCCGCCAGATTCATGAAAGTTAGTGCCGCACGGTTTTTATAAGAAGAATTTTAGGTGGGTGTTGTATTGTGAATTTTGGAATCTAAAGTGATGTTGTGATCAGTCCAGCAATCGATCTGGCCTTGCTACGTCAGGTGCTTGGTAGGTTGGTGTGAACCAATTACCCAAAAATGCCAGCGTCGAAATCGCCATTTCCGTGTAAACTACCCAGTCGCCCAACCCCCACCAAGGAACACTCATGAATCTCAAACCCCTCGTCCTGGCACTCTGCCTGCTGGCCCCCACCGTCGGCTTTGCCCAGGCCGTTCCGGCTTCCGAAACCGCCATTAATGCGGTCATTGAAAGCTTTCGCACCAGCATCATCACCAAAGACCAAACCACCTTTTTGAACTTGTTTCATGGCAAGTCGATTCCCTGGATCGGGGTGCTCGATGACGAAAGCTTGCAACGCGTAAGAAAACAAAACTCCAAGGCCAGCAAAGCCGACCCCATGGGTACACCCGGCCCGGTGCCATTTATGAAATGGATCAAGGGCAGTAAAATGCTGATCGAAGAAAAGTTTTCGAATATCCGCATTACCACCGACGCCAGCATTGCTTCGGTGGTGTTTGATTACAGCTTTCACCAGGGGGCGTATAAATCAAATCGGGGCCAGGAGGCGTGGCAGTTGGTGAATACTGACAAGGGCTGGAAGATTAATTCGGTCATTTACACCATCCATGCCAACCCGGAACCAGCACCCAAGCCATGAATGTAACGCCAAGGCCGAAAAAAATGCCACAGATTTTGCATTGAAAAGGGAAATACTCTGGACAGCGCGCCAGCGCCGCACTACCATTCATCTCAGCATGCTTTAATCAACCCACAACAGGAGAAGCAAGATGAGCATTAATGTCGTGATCGATATTTCCCACTTCAATGGCACGGTCGATTTTGCCCAGGTGAAGGCCGCAGGCGTGGTTGGCGTGATCCAAAAAGCCACCCAGGGCCTCACCTTCACCGACCCCACCTATGTCAGCAATCGCAAAGCCGCTACCACGGCGGGCTTGTTATGGGGAGCCTACCATTTTGCCACCGGGGATGATGCCACCGCGCAAGCGCAGCATTTTCTTTCTGTGGCCCAGCCGGACAATAACACCTTGCTGGTGCTCGATTTTGAAGAAAACACCAGCGGCACCAGTATGGCGCTGGCCGGGGCGGAAACCTTTGTTAACTATGTGAACCAACAAAATGGCCGCTATCCGGGTTTTTATTCGGGTAGTTATGTCAAGCAATTATTGGGTAGCAATGCCAACCCGACTCTGGCCAAGTGCTGGTTTTGGCTGGCGCAATATGCCACCACGCCGCAAGTGCCTGCCAACTGGCCAACCTGGAGCATGTGGCAATACACCGATGGCGTGAACGGGCCAGAACCGCACACGGTGGCGGGCGTGACGGGTAATTGTGATCGCGATCAGTTTAATGGCTCCATGGATCAGTTGCTGAAGTTGTGGAAAAAGTGAGGGTTCAAGGGGGCGATTGAGTTCTCTGGCATTAGTTACGCCGCACCCATAGCCCCACCCGGTTATTGGGCTGATCGGAAAACCCATGCCAGTCGTAGCCACCCTTCAAGGCTTGATCCAGCTTTTGCCATTGCGCCTCGCCTTGGCGGCGCTCGTTGTGGCCCCAGGCGACGTAGCGCACCTGGCGCTGCAACAGCCAGCCCAGCGTATCCGGGCTTTGACCTTGATAAAAGTCCATCACTTGCTGGCGCAAAATGCCGATATCCGGCGCATAGTTACGCCATATGTTCAAGTGATTGGGCCAGCCCACTAGCGCAGCTTGGCCGCTGTACAAGGCATAGGCGGTGTGTTCGGTATAGGCATCGCCCGGCAGATTTTCCAGTACCAGCCCCGGTGGCGCGGTTTTCAGATAATTGATCAGGGCCGCCACCGGTTTATCCTGGGTCAGCCAGGCGTTGCCCTCCAGGCGGTTCAATTGGGGCGCTGGCAAGGTGTACCAGTATTGCAGCGTGGCCACCATTTGCCAGCATGGCCCCAACAACACCAGCAGCGCAGCCAGCCGTAGCCAGCGGCGGTGGCTGGCCAGGGCCAGCGCGCCCGCCATCAAAATGCCGCCACTCCAGGCCCAGCCCCACCACTTCATGGTGGAATTGTTGCGCTCGTAACGGCCTGCGTTCGGGTCGTCCACCCATAGCACTTCGCCAGCCAGTAGCATCAAGCCAAAACACAGCAGCATCACCCATGCCAGTGGCTGTTTGCGCCCTTGGGCCAGCAGCAAGCCAAATAGCCCCAGTAGCGGCCACAGCAATACCAGCAAGCGCGAGATGGGGGTAAAGTTGGGGGCGCTGACGAAGCGGATTGAGGTCGGTACCACCTGCATTGCAAAATAGTTGAGGAAAGGATAAATCAACATAAACCCGAGCACGCCGCCCGCCACCAGCCAAGGCCAAGCCAAGGGTAATTTGCGTACTCTGCGGGAGATGCCCCAAACCAGCAGCAAGAGCGCCTGCATGGGTAAAATCCAGGCATTGGTGATGAACATGGCGGGCACGCACAGGGCTAGCAAAAAGGCCACCGCTGGCTGGTTTGGCGGGTGGTGATTTGGTGCCTGATTTTGTGTTGGCTGGTTTTGTGTTGGATAGTGGGCTTGATTGCTGGTTGGCGCGGCCTGTTCGATCCATGCAATCAGTGCCAACATTAAAAACAGGATGAAGAAAGCGCCCAGCGGCGGGTGGTAGTCGCCGACAAAATAATGGTAGCCAAAATTTTCCATCGGCAGATCCAGCGTTTCAAATCCGGCTGGTTTGCTGGCCGGGTCGAAGGGCGGCAAAATAAGGCGTCCGAAATCGGTATTCACACGGGCTTCAAAATTGCCGATAAAGCGCGAGCTGCCCCACATATGATCATGGATATAAGCGTCTCTGGCGTTGTCGGCGGGCGCTTGCACCAGCAGATTAAACAGCGGCGATACGCCCGTGCCGCCAGCCGCCAGCGCCACAATCAATACGGCCCGGCTGATTTTGTGCGGCACCATGCGCGCCACCACATCCCAGGCCAGCGCCAGTGCCAGGCCAGTCAGGAGGGCAAAGCCGATATTGTAAGCCAGCCCGATCGGCATACCAAACCAGCGCCCCATCAGCGCGCAGGCGTAATGCTGGAAGGCATAATAAAAATCAAAGCGATGCCCGGCAAACCATAAGTCTGGCCCCGGCAAGGTGGCACCGTTATAATAATTGGCGATGAAATATAAATCGGTCAGGCGTTCGGATGATGCGTCGATATTGGGCAGCAGGGTGCGCCACAGCAGCCCGAATAAAAACGCCAGCACCAGGGCCATTTCGGCATGGCGCAAGGCGCGCTCGCGCAAGCGTGTGCGCATGTGCCAAACCAGCGCCAGCGCGAGGGCGGTGGAAAGCGGCCACAGCCAGGTTAGCTTGCCCAGGCCAACAAAATGCTCAACAAAAAACGCCGCCATCAGCAACAGCAACAAACCACCGGCGCGCGCCAGTGGGTAGGGCAGCCAGCGCGCAGCCAGCAGCGTTATGCTGAGTAAATGCAGATACACCAGGCCCAATGTTAAGGCCAGATAAATGAAAAACATGGGCATTTCCGATGAAAAGACCGATGAAAAGATACAGGAGTGGGCACGATCTGGTGCTCACGTGGTTCAATCCAGCTTGCATTTTACTTCATAGCGGCGGTTAATGTCATTCATATGCCATCGATTTTGCCGCAACGCAGTATTAATCCAACCGTACAGCAATTGGAACACTTGGGCCATCTTGCACCTGCCAGGAAACGTATTGGCTTTTTTCATGGAAAACTGCAATAAGATGAATCCGTTTGGCTGGCAATGGCGTATACCTCTATGAACCCTAACCCTTATCCCAACCGGAGATTGATATGAAACAAGCATTTCGCATACTGGCAGCTTCATCTTTGATGGCATCAATCATGGCATGTAGTTCGGTCTTAACCGTACCGGACACGCCACCTGCGGTGGCGGTTCCTGCGGGGAATAAATTAGTGATGATCGCTGTTGGTGCGGGTGATTTGACCTATGAATGTCGTGTAAAAACGGGTGCCGCTGGCGCTTACGAATGGGTATTTGCTGGCCCTAATGCGATCTTATCTGACAAGAATGGTAAGGCAGTTGGCAAATATTATGGTGGCCCCACTTGGGAATCGAATGACGGCAGCAAAGTAACCGGTAAGCAAGTTGCAACTGCGCCCAATGTACCCACGGCGATTCCTTTGCAATTGGTCAAATCCAATCCGGCGACCGGTAATGGGGCCATGACAGATATTACCTATATACAGCGCTTGAATACCGTGGGCGGCATTGCTCCGGCAGATGCTTGCGCATCGGGCAATGTCGGCGAGAAAAAGCTGGTGAAGTATCAGGCAGATTATCTGTTTTATAAAGCGAGCTAAAAGCTGATTTTCGCATCGCCCCGCAACATGCGCGGCAGCTTGCTTGGCAACCAGTAGCCCAGGGTGGGCACGCTTTTGTGCCCACGCGGTTCAATCACCCACTATTTAATGGGCAAAACTTTGGAATACCTCATCCAATGTTGGCGCATCCACGGCACGATCAAACCATGCCTCGATTTGGGCGTTGGCGGCATCTTTAATTTGCGCCTCTACCGTTGGTGGCAGGGCACCAAAACGGCGGGTCAGCAGACAGGTTAGCAGATGGCTCAACATTTCTGTTTTGCCTTTTTGTTCACCACTTTGCTCACCCTCATGAAATTTTTGTTCTGACCTGACGCGTTCAATTGAGCTAACGTATTCCATTCTTTTTTCCTCTTCCAGTTCGCGCATAAAAGTTGATAACTTCACGTCCAATTCGGGTGGCAAGGCCATCATCCAGTCGATTACCAGAAAAAACTGGTAAAACTGTGTGTCGTCCCAATTGCGTGCATGTAGCAAACGTACCCGCTTGCAGCCCATGGCGGCATGGGCTAGCGCTTCGCCACCGCGTTGCTGCTGGTGTAGGGCTTGTGCCAAATTGGCATGATTGAAGCCGATTAGATTTAGGTGGCCAATTGGTAGCGCTAAGTCAAGTGCTTGTGTGGTCAGTTGTTCGGCACCGGGCCAGTCTTTGCACAGTAGCAGTAAGTCGGCAAGGTTGCCAGTATAGATGGCAACCCCCGCCTGATCGTCGTGTTTCCAGGCAAGGCGCAGTGCTTCGTTATAATTCACCTGTCATGCTCGCGCAGCCAGTCATCCACCGCACCGCCGCAAACGGCGTGCAATTGCCGCGCATCCCACACCAGTTGGCCTTGGTAATCGCCACCACCCAGTTGCAAAAACGCGGTATTTAGCCCGATGATGCCAATGCGTTGTTCACCGCAGGGCAGGGTGCAGGCAAAATCACCGGGCAGCATGCCATCGGTCAATTTGCTGGCAGGGCGCTGCGGCGTAGTTTGCCACCAATCAGTGTAAGCAGCAAACGCTTCCCGCACCACAGTACGATATAAACCAGAAAGTGTCACCAAGTAATAATAGTCACCACATAATGCATCCCTGCTCCTTAATCTTTGCTACAATAAGCGACCGCCAAGCGCGCCACCCACGGAGTGAATAAAATGTCTGTCGAACAATTTTGGTATGATCTGGAAAAATCCCACACCCAATTAAGCAGCTTGCCCCCCGTCCAGGCGATGGAATTGATCAACACCTTGCTTCAGCGATATTTCCCAAAAATCTCAGCCGAACTACAAACCACCCCCGACACCGTTCCACAGCAATATGAATTGATTTTCACCGCCCACGGTGCAATCGAATATTTTCTTGATGTGATGGCACTGGCGCAGGCGGCGCGCCCATTGGCGCTGTTCAGCAAAGTCACCGCCTTCAGAATGCGTGCCAACATGGCTGGCTTTGAAATGCGCATGAATGAATTCTCGCTCAGTCCGACCGATGTGTTGATCCAGCATTACGCCGATGGCGGGCGCGCCGGGCTGACGATCTGGTTTGGCAAACCGATTGCACAGGATTTTATCGATCACGCCAAACACATGACCTTTATTTTGCTCGACCATGCGCTGGGTGAATATGATTTAGCCATCAAAATCGGTGTCATTGAGTTTGCAAGCGCTGAACTGGTAGAGGGCATGGCTTCCTTGGTAGCGCTGGACCAATTCCCCGCCGTATTTGACCAGTTTTGGCGCAATGACTTGAAGCACAGCGCGGTTTTTCCCGTCGGCGAGCATGAATGGGTCGGCTTTACCCTGACCAGCCAGGACGACCCCGACGATGTGCTCATCGTGCAACGCAATGAATCGGCGCAGGCGCTGGTGTGCCGCGCCGATCTGGCGTGGCGCTTGCAAGTGGAGGTGGAACTGGACAATAGCGCGGCCCTGGAGCAGGTGCGCTCGTTTGAAGACCAGTTGAGCGCTGCGCTGGAGCACGCCCAAGAAGGCATCTCGACCCAAATCCTGTTGCACGAAAATGTACGCACCATGGATTGGCATGTCTGTGATATTGTCACAGCGGTAGCGCAGGCCGAGGCCATCGCCAGCCGCTTCCCCGATCTGCAATTTAACATCGACCAGGAGTTTGACCCGCAATGGCGGCAATATTTGCGCTGGGTGGAGTGAATCAGGTAGATTAAGCCGCAATCGCTACAACATACGCGCCAGCAAAGCCTTGTCGTATTTGCTTGGCAGGGTTAAATTGCCCGAGCTTGATGTGGATCAAGCCCAAGCCATGCACGCGATGGGGGGGCTTAATTAACCGGCCCATACACATTGGCATAGGTGCTGGCGCATCCGGTAGTGCAAGTCGTAGTCAACATCTTCACCACAATACTGCCGCTGTTATTGCGCGACCGAAAATGCCCCACGCCATCGGTATCGCCGCCTTTCACATTCCAGGGCGAACCCGTGCTCCAATCCCAGTTTAATTGTTGGGTGTTGGAACCTGCCCCGATATTCACTTGTGCCTTCACATTGCCCGCCGTTGCCAGCAAGGGAGAATTACCGCAGGTGGCGTAGTTGGACACCGTGGCGCACATGATTTGGTCACGGGTGCCCGCATAAATGGTGTAAAACGATACCGCCGGGTTTTGAATCGCGCTATTGGACAAAGCTTTGACCGAACTGGTGCCCGTCCATGGGTTGATGCCGGGCAGGGCGGCATCCGGGTAAAAGCCAAAGATGTTGGAATCAAAATAGTTTTGCGAGCCGCAGGTGGCGGCCATGGGGTTGCCATAACCTGTCCACAAACAAGAATCCAGCCCATGCAAGCCGCCCGCAATATTCACGAAACGACGCACGCTGCCCCAGTCGCCATAATAAGTTAACGTGGCCATTGACAAACTCACGCCCAGCGAATGGCTGACAATATCTACCTTGGTTTTGCCGGTATATTTTTTCACCGCCTGAATGAATTTTTCCAGCTTCTCATACTTGCCCGCTTCATGATAATTGAGCTGCGCGCTGCTGCGTTCGGTGGCGCTTAAATAGCTCAGGCCAAACAATTCGCAATCGCTATACCCGGCTACCTGGAATTGCTGATACATCGAATACGGTGCCTTGGCATAGCCCGCCACTTGCGCGGTGGGCGAATCCCAACTGGTGGCGTTATCGGCATTGCCATGTACAAAAATCACTGGCGTTTTGCTGGCCGTGCAATTGGCCGCGCCGCCAAAGCCGCCATATTCCCCTGCATTCGGATTAAATCCACCCGCGTATTGAAAGGCGGCACCATCGCAAAATTTGCCATCGAAGCTACCGCAATTGACCGCCCACGCAGCTTGGCTGGTGAACAGCAGGGAGAGCAGGGATAACAAGGTGGCGCGGATAAAACCTGGCATAAAAGAATCCTCCAATGGGTGCTAAGAAAGGTTGAGTGTGGGCTGGCAGAATAGCATGAAGCAGCGACCAGCGCTTGGCCTCACTCAGCGCGATTGACCAACGGCATGGCAGCATATGAGGCAGTAGATGAGACAAATCAATTTAATTGCAGCGCTGCAATAAATGATAAAACACCATCCCCGCTTTATCCGAGCGCACCACTTGCCAATTGGCTAACCAAGCATGTTCAGCCTCGCCCACGGGCAAGGCTGTCGCGCTCTCCGCGTAAATCAATCCTTTATCATTAAGTAATTGGTGGCACAAAGGCAAAGATTTTTCCAGCCAGCCCTGACTATACGGCGGGTCCAGAAAAATCATATCAAAGCGTTGTTGCTGACTGATATAGCGTTGTGCTGTCACAATGGCGTCGCCGCGCACGATGTCGATTTGCCCGGCATGCAACTTCTCTTTTAACGCTTCCAGTTGCTTGACCACCACACTTTGGTTTTCCACCATCGTCACATGTTGCGCGCCCCGGCTGGCGGCTTCAAAACCCAAGGCACCACTGCCGGCAAATAAATCCAGACAATGCATTTGGTTCCAGCGTGGCCCACATAAATGTTGTAGCCAATTAAACACAGTCTCGCGTACCCGGTCCGGTGTGGGGCGTAAATCAGTCGCATTAATCACAGGTAAAGGCGTGCGTTTCCATTCGCCGCCGATGATGCGAACTTGCTGTGTGGCGCGCGCGGCAGGCGCGCGCGCGGGGAGAGGACGGTTTTTCATAGATAGAAAAAAAATGAGAAAAGATGAGAAAAGATGAGAAAAGGATGAGAAAGGGATCAGAAAAAGATGAAAAAATATCGGCTGCCAAATCATACAGCCAAACCTGTCGGATTTTCCAGAAAGCAAGGGCAACTCTGTTGTTTTAAGAATTGTTTTACGATTCTTGAAAAGAATTTTAAGTAAAAATCCATGCATTTTAAGTGCATCATTGAGTTTGATATGTAAAATCGCTAAATCCGACGGTTGCAAAACTTCTGACTTGCTTGCACACTGGTGCATCATTTCATTTGGTGCAAGCAAAATGGGTAAACTCGTTGATTATGCTGAAATTCGGTCAGGTCATCCTTTCAGAGGAACTGTGCCCGAGGAAAAAAATGGCTTTGCATTAACCGTGCAAATGCGGGACGTTGATCCAATCAAAGGTGTTGCATGGGCGTCGGTGGCAAGAACCAGTCCAACTGGGCGCAAAGATCCGGATTGGCTGCGCCCGGATGATATTTTGTTCCTTTCACGCGGACTATACAATTATGCCTTGTTTTTGGAGCATGTGCCTGAGCGGACAATCTGTTCGCAGTATTTTTTTGTGGTGCGCATCAAGGAGCCACGCTTATTGCCCGCTTTTGTCGCATGGCAAATCAATCAAAGCCCGGTACAAACCTATTTGCGCAATAACGCCGAGGGTAGTGATCAACAAAGTATCCGGCGTGCCGTGCTGGAAGGGATTCCGTTAGTCATCCCGACCATTGAGCAACAACGCCAATTACTGGGGTTTACGCAAACTGCGCAGCAGGCGCGCGAGCGGCTGGAGAGCATAATCCGCAACGGCGAGCTGGAAGTACAAAGCGTCGTGGCGCGGCTTTTATCTTCGATTTCTGAATAGTCCAACCTTTATGCCTTTGAAGTGAATATGATGAGTGACGACAACAATCCCCAAAAAACAATCAAGCGTCGGCGCAGCAAGAAAGCCGAAGAAATTCGCCCGGTAGAACTGATCGAGCAAGACCGCATCAATCGCGCGGTGTGGGGCGCTTGCGATACCTTTCGCAGTACGGTAGACCCAAGCATTTATAAAGATTATGTCTTGACGATGCTGTTTTTGAAATATATTTCGGATGTCTGGCTGGATCACTATGAGGCCTATCAAAAGGAATATGGTGACCATGCCGAAATTATCGAAGAAATTTTGAAGCATGAGCGTTTTGTGCTGCCACCCGAAGCCTCGTTTTATCGCTTGCATGAGCAGCGTTTGGCCCCGGGCAATGGTCTGCGCATCGATCAGGCTTTGCGCGCTCTGGCGGCGAGTAACTTTGAAAAATTGCGCAATGTGTTTCAGGATATTCAATTCGATTCGAATCGATTGGGCGATGAAAAGCAAAAAGATGAAATTTTGTGCCACTTGCTGCAAGATTTTAACAAGCCGGAATTGAATTTACGCCCCAGCCGGGTCGGCAATCTGGATGTGATCGGCAATGCCTACGAATTTTTGA
>JBKJLF010000286.1:0-5710 GCA_046597185.1 Burkholderiaceae bacterium
GTTAAGCGAATGAGAAGGGAAAACGGGGGGGCTCCAATTCCCCCCCCTATTCCAGCTCCGCCAGCTCCGTCCCGAAGCGCTCGCTATCGATCGCCATTCCTGCTTTTTAATAATGCGTGCGCCAGCGCATAGTCAATGCCATTTTTTCGGCATAGTCTAAGCATTCTTGACTGCTGCTGCTTTGCGCGTTTCAAGCATGCTTAACATTTCACGAGGCTCCACATGGACGCGCACGAGGGGCAGGATCATCATGGCCACCAAAACCATCACGCCGCCATGGTGGCTGATTTCCGCAAACGCGTCTGGATCTCGCTGGTTCTGACGCTGCCAATAAAGTCATTGGCGGTGCAATTAACGGCGAAGGCGCGCTCACTGTCGAAGTCAAAGGCACTGATTGGTGCCTTGTGAGGGTTTGGCGGCCCGATGTCCTATTGGCCGGGCCGTCCTGATTTTCGCGCTTCAAACCACGTCGAAGCGGTCAGCGTTCATCACCTTGCTCCAGGCAGCCACAAAGTCGTGTACGAACCTGGCCTGATTATCGTCCTGGGCGTAAAACTCGGCATAGCCTCGCAGTACCGCGTTGGAGCCAAACACCAGATCAACGCGGGTGGCGCGCCATTTTACGGTGCCGGTGTTGCGCTCGCAGATGTGGTACAGATTGGGCCCGGCGGGTTGCCAGGTGTAAGCCATATCGGTCAGATTAATGAAAAAGTCGTTGCTCAGCACGCCTTCGCGCCCGGTGAACACGCCATGTTTGCTGCCCGCGTGGTTGGTGCTCAGCACGCGCATGCCGCCCACCAGTGCCGTCATTTCGCAGGCAGTCAGATTCATCAATTGGGCCCGATCCAGCAGCATTTCCTCGGCACTGACCACGTAGTCTTGCTTTAACCAGTTGCGAAAACCATCGGCCAGCGGTTCCAGCACCGCAAACGATTGGGCATCGGTCATGGCGGCGCTCGCGTCGCCACGCCCCGGTGCAAATGGCACACACACGGCAACGCCGGCGGCCTGGGCGGCCTGTTCAATGCCGACATTGCCAGCCAGCACAATCAAATCGGCCACGCTGGCCCCGCTTTGGGCGGCAATTGGCTCCAACACGGCCAGCACCTTGGTCAGGCGCGCCGGTTCATTGCCTTGCCAGTCGTTTTGGGGCGCAAGCCGAATGCGTGCGCCATTGGCACCGCCGCGTTTGTCCGAACCACGGAAGGTGCGGGCGCTGTCCCAGGCGGTTGCCACCATGTCACCAATGCTCAAACCACTGGCCGCAATTTTTGCCTTCACGCCAGCCACGTCGTAGTCTGTGCGCCCTGCGGGTACCGGGTCTTGCCAGATCAGGTCTTCTTTTGGCACGTCCGGGCCAAGGTAGCGCGCTTTTGGCCCCAGGTCGCGGTGGGTAAGTTTGAACCAGGCGCGGGCAAAGGTTTCAGTGAAGTAGGCCGGGTCGTGGAAGAAGCGTTCTGAAATTTTGCGGTATGCCGGGTCCATTTTCATGGCCATGTCGGCATCGGTCATGATCGGGGAACAGCGAATCGAGGCATCTTCCACATCCACCGGCATATCCTCCGGTTTGATGCCAATGGGTTGCCACTGCCACGCGCCGGCCGGGCTTTTTTTCAGCTCCCATTCGTAATTGAGCAAGTTGTGGAAGTAGCCATTGTCCCAGCGGGTGGGGTGGGCGGTCCAGGCCCCTTCAATGCCACTGCTCATGGTGTTGCGCCCCACGCTGCGGCTGGTGTGATTCATCCAGCCCATACCCTGCTCTTCGAGTGGGGCACCGGCTGGCACCGGGCCAAGATGGTCGGCGCTACCATTGCCGTGGCATTTGCCGACGGTGTGGCCGCCAGCGGTCAAGGCCACGGTTTCTTCGTCATCCATGGCCATGCGGGTGAAGGTTTCCCGCACGTCCCGTGCGGTCTTGAGCGGATCGGGCTGGCCATCCACGCCTTCGGGGTTGACGTAGATCAGGCCCATCATCACGGCGGCCAGCGGGTTTTCCAGGTCGCGCTCGCCAGAGTAACGGCTGTTGGCGCTACCGCTGGGTGCGAGCCATTCTTTCTCCGCGCCCCAATAAGTGGCTTTGTCCGGGTGCCAGATGTCTTCACGGCCAAAACCAAAGCCAAACGTCTTCAAACCCATGGTTTCATAAGCCATGGTGCCAGCCAGGATGATCAGGTCGGCCCAACTGAGGCAGTTGCCATATTTTTTCTTGATCGGCCACAGCAGGCGGCGTGCTTTATCGAGGTTGACGTTGTCCGGCCAGGAATCGATCGGCGCGAAGCGCTGGTTGCCAGTGCCGCCACCGCCCCGGCCATCCGCAATGCGGTAGCTGCCTGCCGAATGCCAGGCCAGGCGTATCATCAGGCCGCCGTAATGGCCCCAGTCGGCGGGCCACCACGGCTGGCTGTTTGTCATCAGGGCGGTGAGGTCGCTTTTTAGCGCAGCAACATCAAGCTTTTGGACTTCTTCCCGGTAGTTGAAATCTGCGCCCAGCGGGTTGGTTTTGCTGTCGTGTTGATGCAGTATGTCCAGGTTCAGGGCCTTGGGCCACCAATCCATCCGGGCCACGCTGGCCGATGTCAGCGCGCCGCGCATGACAGGGCATTTACCTGAAGAACTTGGGTCATTATTTTCCATGTCTTACTCCTTTGTTTGGGTTGTTATCGGAAAAATCAATGTTATTAAATTTCCGCGCGATTACTTGGTATTATCATCAATAGTTAAAAAAATAAATCAAGAGATTGTCTTTAATTGGCAGTGGCTTTAACCAGCATCGGGTTGCACCAGCGCCCAAGCCGCCTCCAGCGCATCCGCGTGCGGGTTGCTCTTTGCATGATTGTTCATCTCGGTTTTTTCCCTCTCATCATCAGGGTGATGCAATACTGCCACTGGCGCGCATATCTTTTTTTCGAGCGGATCATTTTCTATGCCTTTCAGGGCGCTTTTGTAGTAAATTAAAACACTGAAGTGCGTCTCCCAAATCCGAGTAGCTCAAGTAACCGCATGGCACCCATCGCCAACCATTTCGCGGTAATTTTCCATAATCCCACCACAACCTTGACGAGGAAAAAATGTCCATTAATCAACTGGTTTATATTAGCCAAGCTACCCGTAAAATGTCCCCCGAAGACTTAAGCGCAATTCTAAAAACAGCCAGAGCCAACAATGAAACAATCGATGTTACCGGTAGCTTGTTTTACAACGGCGGTTGGTTTTTGCAGGTTTTAGAGGGGCCGCTCGCTACCTTAAATGCCCTTTACAAAAAAATTGAAAAAGATCCGCGTCATAAAAATTCCCGCATCCTCTACAATGAGCCAGCCAAGTTTCGTACCTTTACAAGGTGGAGCATGAACATGACCAATTTGGATGATCGCCAGGCCGACAAATATAACGAACTGCTTGAAGTGATTGAATCGGCCAAAACCGACCGCCCGATTGGTGCAGCATCCCCTGCTGTAACTTTGCTTAATATTTTCAAAAGTTAATGTATATCGCTTTACCGCCACCTTCCGCATTCCGCATTCCGCATTCTGCGCTTCGTCATCGTGCGAAGCGCAGGAAAAATCTTCTTGTTCATCTCAGCTTTTGCCCTTTTCATCGTGTCCACCAAACTGCTTGCGCATGGCGGACAACACGCAATTGGCAAAATCGGCCTCGCCGCGCGAGCTAAAGCGCTCAAACAGCGCGGCACTGAGCACGGGGGTTGGCACTGCTTCGTCAATGGCTGCGGCGATGGTCCAGCGCCCTTCACCGGAATCCGAGACGCGACCAGCGTAACTTTTCAAATCCGGTTCATGCAACAGTGCGGCCGCCGTCAAATCCAGCAACCAGGAGCCGATCACGCTGCCACGCCGCCACACTTCGGCAATTTGTGGCAAATCCATGTCATATTGGTAGAATTCAGGGTCACGCAAGGGTGCAGTTTCGGCATCGGCAGCGGGATCGGCATCGGTAGAGGAATCATGCTTGCGTTTGCCCGCATTCGCGCTTTTTAAGATATTCAAGCCTTCGGCATAGGCAGCCATAACGCCGTACTCGATACCGTTGTGTATCATTTTGACAAAATGCCCGGCACCGCTGGGGCCGCAATGCAAATAGCCATGTTCAACCGGGTCGGCCAGCTCGGCCATTGCCTGCCTGCCTGGCGTGCGTGGTGCAGCATCCACGCCGGGCGCGATGCTCTTGAAAATGGGGTCCAGGTATTTGACGATCAATTCTTCGCCGCCAATCATCAGACAAAAGCCACGCTCCAGGCCAAACACGCCACCACTGGTGCCGCAATCAACGTAATGGATGCCCGATTGCTTAAGCGTATTGAACCGCGATATATCGTCGCGATAATAGCTGTTGCCACCGTCGATGATAATGTCGCCAGGCTCCAGGTGTGCCGCCAGTTGCTTGACGGCCTGACCGACCACGCCAGCCGGTAGCATCAGCCAGACCACACGCGGTTGAGGCAGTTGCGCAACCAATGCCTGGAACGAGCTGACCCCGGCAATACCATGGCCGATGATCTGCTCCGTCACCGCCGGGTTAACGTCATGGACGACGCACTGATGACCGTTCTTGCTCAAGCGCCGCACCAGACTTGCGCCCATGCGCCCTAATCCGATCATGCCGATATTCATCTTGAATGTTCCTTTTTAAAAAAGTTTGCGGTGCTGATGTTGGCGCGCCTTCTTGCCGCCACCTTGCAATACGATGGTCAGAACAGGGATAGGACGAGGAGCCTGAATTACTGAGCACCCACGGCATGAACACCGGCCCTTTCCAACCGTTCGTAATATTGCTGTATCCCGACCTCTTGCGCTTGATCCATTGGCACCTTCGGATCATACGGCGGCGCGTCTTGCACCGCTTGCCGGGTCAGATTGACCGAGACAGTGGCGGTGGACCAATTCACATCAATAATCGATTGCGGCGCAACCAGCACCTGATGACCAAGCCACCCGTTGTTGGTATCCACGATAAGGTAACGAATCGCCCAGGACGCTTCATCGGCGAGCATCCCGCTTATGTGACCAATTTCACCATCGGTGGCATGGATGTGATAATACGCCACTGCCTTGCAACTGCGCAGGTGCAAATCGTCATTTTCATGAAGTTCCGCTTCAGTTTGATCGGCAGCACTTTCACCAGCCTCTCCCAATCCCGTGTAGGGATAGTATTCCCCTTCCACCAATCCGCCACCGCCCCAGTAGTAGGGATAGCCGAAATACCCGTGATAGCGTATTTCATGCTGACGCGAGACCGGTTTATCGGTGTCAATCTCAGGACTGTTTTTTACCTGCTCTTTTGTGAGTGCAACGGGCAATATTTTTTCTTGCCAGTTGGGGCGGTTGATCGCAATTGGCGAAATCATCACTTTGCGATGCAACAGCCAGTCTCCCGTATCGATAACCAGATAGCGGACAACCCACGTTTCATCATCAAAATAGAAGTCATTCACATGCCCTATCATGCCGTCAGTGGCGCGAACGGCATAGTCCTCCAGATCATTCATGCGGCGTAACATGGCATCCCCCCTTCGGATTTGCTTGATTTCCAGTATCGGCTTTCAGCGTGTTCTCATAATGCAATATCGATAATTGAGCTTATTCGCACTTTGTGATTTATTCTGTTGGCCAGCGCACATTGCCGCACGCATTTTCCGAAGGCCGGGCGGCAACCTGACGCTGGTTGCCGGACGGCTGCGCTTTTGCTCGGATACGCG
>JBKJLF010000293.1:0-4738 GCA_046597185.1 Burkholderiaceae bacterium
ATAACTGGGGTCACATAACTGGGGTCAGATGCAACTTACCTCATGTAGGTAACAATGCTGCCGTGGCCGAGTCACATCCCCTTTTAGCCGTGGGCGCGAATAACCACACGCCCCCGGCCATTTCCCCATCGCCGCCATCCACGCATCCAAAGGCTGCAAATACACTGCCCCCATCAACGGCGACAACGGACACCCGAGCGAAATGCCGAGTTCAATCGCCGTATATTCCCTTCCTCGCACACCACCCGCTGCATGGTCTGGCCCACCAAATCCAGCACCACCTGGTCATCCACCCACTGCCGCAACAAACCCGACAACACATCATGATCATTGCTGGCATAGTAACTTTTTACATCAGTGCGAAACACAAACGGATACCGGCCAACCTCGCCCGCCACCTTGCACACCGCCGCCTTCAAACCGCCGCACCCCGCCAGATGGAAGCACCGCTGCGACAAATGCGGCTTGAGCAATGGCGTCAACACCAGCGCCAAGGCTTTCAACACCAGCGCATCCTCTGCATCCCACAAATCCGTCACCTGCCCGCCGCCGCGCAAACGGCGGCAGCAAGCCAAAGCGAAACTGCCCGGCCAGCAAGCGCGCCTGCAACACTGGCTTCACGCGCGCCCAATGCATGCGCAGATGCCAGATGTCTTCATTATGGTGATACCCGGCGCGTGCCTTGCACAGCCAGTGCCAGGCTTGGTCAATGAGGGTGGCAGAGGAGAGGTGTTTAATCAGCATGATGATGGAGGGTAGCACAGCTACATGGTGCCAAGTGTTTTTAGAAGCGTTAACAGGGTCCAGCCGTTCGCAGCAACAGCAGTTTAACCAGAAGCAGTAGGGGCCACCCATTCTCAGGGGCAGCAGTAGGGGCACTCAAGCACCCATTCGCAGGTCCTTTTCAAGTAAAACAACCATGCCATGGCGGCGCAAGTCGCCATTCTCGTTTTCCTTTCCGCTTCCCGCCGCAATCGGCAGAAATGCGCCCGTTTTCTCACATGAATCCTGCTTTCGGATGCGGCAAAGTGAAAATATTATGTTTGGCCAAAATACCGCCTGCAAGCCGCACTACCATGCGCACGAGTTTGCCCCATTAATGGCTCCACGTTTGTCTTCACGCATGATTCTACCCGTTTGATCAACCAGTTCCATATAGGCGGGCAAACTGAGGGGTAGGCTTGGTTTGTTTGATTCGGATTGTGATCCGACAGTAAACGGCATAAGTCGTTGAGATGGATTGATTTTATTGCCGTTGAGTCAATCACGGATGCGTCGTTGGATCGAGGTATGGTCGGATGTTTCGGGTGTCGTGGCCATTTGTGCGCGAATTGGATTCAAATCGACATACACCATACACGCCAACAAGGCACTTTCATCCAGTAATGCCTGGCTTTTGAAGCGCTCTTCCCAAACGGGCGAATTGAGACAGAAGCTTCCCGCATCATCCGATCGATCGGCTGCTCTTGCCCGACGAACGGCGCGACAAGGAACCAACTGACCATCCAGCCCGCGAGAAGTAAAGGTATCGCGAGCGTGGCTGCTTTAAGTGAGGGCTTCGGGTACAACGATGATACCGCGTACTTGCGAGCGCGCAGCAGCCCAAGAGCGCCGCATGCGCAGACCACCTCCATAATCAGCAAGCCAATTAGCGAGCCGTCGCTGAATGATCCAGACTGAGCATTGCCACCAAGCGACCGCAGGGACGACCAGATTGCCCAGCCGAAGCAGATGGCAACGACGGCAATCGCCTCGCCCGGATTTGTTGTTGTGCGAACCACCGACTTCATCTATGAGCCCAACGCGTCCACACCTTCAACGCCAATCCTACAACTGGTGTTTTCGGCAATGTGCTTCTCCGAACACGCCCAAAAGTGGATGCTGACACCGCCCTTGGAGACGACACCATACATGCCCTGCTGGGCATAAAGCTTTGAGAAGCCCAAGCCGGAGCAAAAAAAGTCAACCGAACGCTCGATGTCCAGGGATGCAAGAACGGGCGTGGCGGAAATAAAGAGAACCTCGTGCGTCATGCGACGTTGCCTTTCTGGTGCCTAACGAATAGCGTTTATTTGCCGCCTCACAAATGCAAAAGCGAGCCGCGCAGCAGTCGTGGGTCGGGTAGCCGAGCACAGTTACCTGTGCCCGGCCCCCTAAGAACCGTGCTTGCACCTTTCGGTGCACACGGCTCAAGCCGCAACAAAGGCACATTTAAGCACCTTGTTTCCCAAAGAATATATCATCTTTTTCAGCATACAACTGCTTCCTATGGCACTTGAGATGGTTTATTTCAAGAATTGGAATGTCGTCTTGCTGCCCAGCGCCATAACATTGACCAGACCGTGTGATCAATCCTGGAAAAGGATTTACTGGCGACGACATGGCGGTGGTAATTCGCCCAGCCCCGTAATATCGGGTTGAGCAGTCTTATCAAATTTGCCTGTTTCGCCATCATGTCAGGCACCAGGCGGGTAGAAACTGCCATTCGCGGTGCCTAACCACGGACGGCAGGCGCTCGGACCAATGTTCTTGGCCCCCATACGACTACTACGGCTATGAATGTGATGATCAAGCTCGTTACGCACGGATCGTAGTAAGAGCCGTTGACAGGAAAGAGTTGCCATGTGAGGTTCTGCATGGTGTGGAAAAGGGCTGCAACGAAAACGCTCCTGCCCGTGTTGTTGTAAAGCCATGTGATGATGACACGGGATGTCACCGTGCCGAGCGACCAGCATGCGATAAAAACCACTGATCGCGGCACCGACAGCAGCGGGATGAAGTGCCAAACCGCCCACACCAGCCCCAGCAGCAGTGCAGCGCAGAGTGCGCCAAAGCGATCTTGCAATGGATCAATGGCGTACCCCGACCAACCCAACTCGTCACCCAGGGCCTCGACGAAGAACCCAACGAAGAGGACCAGCGTCGTTACGAATGAGAACTGCGGGGCGGGAAGCGCTACGGCCATGAGGCGCATCGCGACATAAGACAAAACGATGCTGCAACGACTTGTCAGGCACTGCGCTTGCAGCCGAGAAAGCTGGCGAGTGTGGTTGGTCGCCAAAGGGCAACTACAACGAGCGTGAACACAATGATGACTGAATAGGCAACAGCGCCGTTACCGAGTTCGTATCCGACGCGCCCGCCAGGGTAAGCGGTTCTGGCTGTGCTCGCGATGACATGCCTCAGATGGGTTCCTGCAATTGGCGCAGATGCCATCATTTTCTTGCCCCATCGGGCTTGAAAGTACGGCCCCCACGCATCAAGCCAAGGCGGCGGGTTACGGTTAGCGCCAGTGTTAGCCCCGACACTGGTGCCAATATTCCGCAAATACGCCTGTGCGGCCATTGGCTGGTGCCTGCCGGATTTGGGCTACACACCCGCGTGCGAGTGCATGTGGCCAAAGACTGTTTGATTTTGAAACCGGAGGATGCAGGCTGATCGTGTACGGGTGCGCATAGTCAAGCGGGCAGGCAGGCGCGCCTGCTCGCCTGGCGCTTATGCGCATGGAACAAACGGTTTACATGGTGGTGCGCTGCGCGATCACAATCCCACCTTATTCGTCATGTTTTATTTCAATCCATATGCTTGCAATGGCTGACACTCAGACTGCGATTTTCCTACGTGGATAAATGCAGCCAAACAGTCGGCATTTTGCCGCATTTCCTCTTTCGCTTTTGCGCTCAAGGTATTCAATACGGCATCGGCTGCTATTGCTGAGCGATAGAGTGATTCGATGCGTTGCATGTCCCCCAGACTGTGCCGGGAAAAAGATTTCTCCCTGGAACGAGTGTTTCCTAATGACCGCGTGTCTGCGTTCGCACATTCAGCCAAAGCGCTTGGCGTTGGGTAAAAAAGCGCACTTTCACAAAATCCCTTTCCTGCCGGGCCCCAAGCCTTTCTCTTCTTATCCTTCAGCGCGTGTTCAAAAAATTGGTTTGCAAACACCTTGTCAGCCGTTGCGGCATTTGCTTTCAGCCATGCTGTTACGATGGCGGGATTGTAAAGCTCTTCCTGCTTCAGATGTTTAGGCAGGGCCGCGCTCCCCGCTGCGAATACAACAGTGCCAAATAGTGCCGCGATACTACCGAACCACAGTGACCATACCGACAGTTTTGCCATCACCCCTCCTGCAAAGAATTAAATATTGATAAAGCCGGGTCCAGCCAGTGGGTTCTACAGTGATACAACCCGCACTTCTCAAGCCGGTGTGTAAATATCGGTCATTGGTTCCTGGCATTGCATTGCCGAGCCCAAGGTAAAACCAATTTTTGGCATAGGGCGTTTGGCCCAGGTACAATATTCCTTTGTCGTGAGGGAAGTCGGGGATTTGTACTGGATGGGTGCCAATGGCGATCGGTTGATCCGGGTGTGTGATTGCCTTAATCTGGCCACCGTAGTAAGTCAGTAATTCTTTTGAAAGACTGAACTGCAAATGCACCGCTGATCGGTAACCGGGGTTGCCGCTTTTCAGGTTGCCCGGTTTTACCGAAAACTTTTTTCCGCTCTCTACCCCTTCAAGGGCTGTGAAATGATCCCGCCCATTTTTAGATTCAGAAACATCAACTTGCAAAAATCCTGGTAACGCGACAATTGCGCCAGACGGCTCGCGCTTTACATTGAGCCACCCATCGTGACCACCTACGACATAATGTTTCTCAGCCATTTTATTCCTTGCGTGATTGATTATAAAGGAACCAAAAGCATAACGTAGCGTTGGACGAAGCCGCTACGCGGAGAA
>JBKJLF010000501.1:0-2537 GCA_046597185.1 Burkholderiaceae bacterium
GGTGTATAGCCCGAACGCGTGGCGCTTGATTGCCCCCATCGGCCCCATCGAAGCAGGCGAAATGCATTGGTATCTGGAAAAATACGCCATCTGGCCCAGCCGCTACTTCGACGACCGGGCAAAGAAGGTAGAAACGGATTTGCGGGAATGGGGCCAACTTCTGCACGCCGCCGCCATGCCAGCGGCGCAGCGTGAAAACGTGATGACGGCGTGGGCCAAGATTAGCGATTCTGCCAAACGCCGCTTTTCCGTCCAATTTGACACCGCAATGGAAGAAGGTGCGCCACCCGACGAGGTGAGCGCCGCCAAAGAAGCCGCCACGGTCTTGCTCGGCCTACCGTGGGAGCTATTGCACGACGGCAAGGGTTTTCTATTCCAAGGCGCAAAACCAACCCGTGTGCGGCGACGCTTGCCCGGCACTTCCGTCTCTGCTGCGCCGATTGAAACAAAGGAAATCCGCATCTTGCTGATCAGTGCGCGGCCAGAAGATGCCGCCTGCGGCTACATCGACCACCGCATCAGCGCGCTACCCTTGGTGGCTGCCATGGAAGCGCTGCCCGGCCAAGTTAAGCTAAACGTACTCTGCCCGCCCACCCTGCCCGCCTTGCGCGTTGAACTTGAGCGCGCCCGCGAGCAAAATGCGCCCTACCACGTCGTTCATTTCGGCGGCCACGGCACCTATAACCAACACGTTGGCCTAGGCGGGCTGTGCTTTGAATTGCCAGACGACGCCAGCAAGCTAGCACAGCGCCGCCACGAAACCGGCTACACCGACAAACTCGGCCCGCTGCTGCGCGATTACCGCATACCGTTGGTATTTTTAGAAGCCTGCCAGAGCGCGCAGGCCGAAAACGCGTCGGAATCAGTGGCGTCCGAACTGCTGAAAGTTGGCGTTGCCTCGGTAGTAGCGATGAGCCACAGCGTGTTGGTAGAAACCGCTCGTCGCTTCGTGGCCTGTTTTTACGGCGCGCTGTCCGAAGGGAAACGAGTGGGCGATGCCATGCTGGCCGGGCAACGCCAGCTTAAAGATGACAATTTTCGCGGCAGAATCTTTGGTGTAGGCGAACTGCGGCTAGAAGATTGGTTTGTACCCGTGCTGTTTCAGGAAAAAGATGATCCGCAACTATTCAAAAACTTGCCCGCGAAACAAACGGTGGCAGATTTTAAAACGCGGCAGAAACACAGCCTAGGGGAACTGCCACCCACGCCAGAAACAGGCTTCATCGGCGCAGCCGCGAACTGCTGGCGCTAGAACGGCTGTTGCGCCACAGCACAACCAAGCGCTATGCCGTGGTGCAAGGGCAGGGCGGCGAAGGCAAAACCACGCTTGCCGTTGAATTTGCACGCTGGATGGTTCGCTCGCAGCAAGTGCAGCGAGTAGCGTTTGTATCAGTGGAAACGCATAACCACCTTGGCGCGGTGTTGGATGCTCTGGGGCGGCAGTTGGTCGGCAAAGACTATTCGTTTGCTGGTTTTGCCGATGTTGAAAATGCCATTTTACCCATAGAACGCGCCTTGTGGGCGCAGGCAAGCTTGCTGCTGCTGGACAATATGGAAAGCATCTTGCTGCCAGAATTTCTTCCACAGCCAGAAGCACTGGCTGAGGAAACGGCCCGCGAACTGGGCAAGATACTGTCGCTGTGCGAACGACTCAATACGATTGGTGAAACGTGGTTGATCTTCACCAGCCGAGAAGCACTGCCCGCACCGTTTGATGCAGCGCGCAAGCAACGCCCTTTGCACCAATTGGAACGTGACGACGCGGTAAAACTGGTGGAGCGGGTGCTGAACGCGGAAGACGGCGATGCAGATTTCGGTACCGATGCGGCCATCGAGGAAATTGAACAATTGGTAGATGCCGTTCACAGCCACGCCCGCACGCTGGCGCTGCTAGCCCTTGCGCTGCGCGCAAACGGGGTGGTTCACACCCACAATGCGCTAGTGGCGTTGATGGCTGAGATGGATCGTAAATTCCCGCAAAGCCGGGAGAAATCGCTCTTCGCCAGCGTGGAACTGTCGCTACGGCGAATGTCGGTGGCAAACCGAGAACGGGCGGACGTGTTGGGGGTGTTTCACGGCGGTTTCTATCTGGATATGCTGCGCTTCATGATGGGGTGGGAAGTCGCCGATGTGGCCTCGCTGGCACAAGAATTGGTGCAAACCGGGCTGGCAACGCCCAACCGCTTCAACCATCTCACGCTCAACCCCGCGCTATGCCCCTACTTGTACGCCAGCATGGCCGAGCAGCAACGCGCAACGCTAACGGCCTGTTGGGGCGAGGAGATGGGTAAGTATGCCAAGTTTCTCGATCAGCAACGGGCCGAAAACGCAGAACTCGCGGCCACGCTAACGCTGTTGGAGCTGGCTAACCTGTTTGCGCTGCTCGATTGGGTACAAAGCGCGGGGGACGCGGCAAACACCATAGCCTTAACCACATCTCTACAGCCTGCTGCAAATGCTCGGCAAGCCCCGCTTGCTGGCGCGGGTGGGGCAGGTGCGCGACGCTGCGAAGCGCCATGGTTCCAAGCATCGCCCAT
>JBKJLF010000737.1:0-3898 GCA_046597185.1 Burkholderiaceae bacterium
ATTTTAGCCATGGTACCTCCTACAAACATACGACATTGATGTCGCATGTTTACACAAGCTGCGGCGTATGTCAAGCAGGTACTGATTAGCAACTCAAGCTAACACTGACTCATGCACATTCTCCACACATCATCAAGCCATGGCGTAATCCTCATTGAATCATGCTCAACCACAAGAATAATTCACCCCACCACGCTAATTCCCGAATTGGCATTCAGCAGTCACACCCGCTTGATATCGTTGCTGCAATTCAACCTCATGGCACACCGTTTTAAAAACCATTACCCCGGAGTAGTACATTCGGCGAGTATGCCCCCTTCCCGGTTCTTGCATGCTCGCCATTTTTTTGAGTCAAGCCCTTTGGCTCACCTCAACACCCAAGCCTTCCACAACATATACCCGGCCAAAGCATACAACACCAGGGCAAACACCTTCTTCAAGCTCGCCACAGGCAAACGGTGGCTGGTTCTCGCCCCCATCGGGGCCATGGTAACACTGGCCATTGAAATAATCAGCAAACCCGGCAAATACACAAACCCCAGTGAATGCGCAGGTAGGTTGGCGGCATTCCAGCCAAAATACACATTCGATACCGTGCCCGCCAAAGCTATCGGAAAACCCAGGGCCGCGCTGGTCGCCACGGCATTGTGGATTTTGACATTGCAAGCGGTCATAAATGGCACCGAAATAAAGCCACCCCCCGCGCCCACCAAACCGGCCAAAATCCCAATCACCCCACCCACCCCCGCCATGCCCCAGGCTTTGGGTAATTGACGCGACGCCGCCGGTTTTTTGCCAGTTAACATTTGCGTAGCTGAAAACGCCACAAACAGCGAGAAAAACATCCCCAGCATAAAGGGATTCATTTGCTTACCCAACCACGGCCCCAACCACGAACCCAACAACAAGCCCGGCACCAGCAAACGCACCACCGGCCACAATACCGCGCCATGCTGGTGATGCGCCCGCACCGACGAAGCCGAGGTGAACATGATCGTGGCCAGCGACGTGGCAATGGCCATGCGCAGAATGTGTTCGGGCGCGACCTGCTGCGCCGATAAAAGCATCGTAATAAAAGGCACCAGGATCATACCGCCACCAACACCTAATAAACCCGCGCAAAATCCACCAAACAAACCCATGCCCAATAACATAAGCACCATGCCGAAATCCATGCCGTCCCCTTTTATATTGTGTTCAGTGTTGATTCTGCTTGCAAACTCAAAGCAAAGCCAGAATCGTTTGCCACTCTACTGCGCTAATCGGCGTGATCGAGAGCCGATTGCCGCGCTTTAATAATTGCATGTCCGCCAGTTCGGCCTGCGCACGCAACACGGGCAGGGTCAGCAAGCGCGTCTTGCGCGTGGCGCGGATGTCGAGCGCGAGCCAGCGCGGCTGCTCGCGCGTGGATTTGGCGTCGTACCAAGGGCTGGCCGGGTCAAACTGGGTCAGGTCGGGGTAGGTGCTGCTGGCCACTTCGGCCAAACCAGCAATGCCCGGTTCGGCACAACTGGAGTGGTAAAACAAGACCAGGTCACCCTGGTGCATCAGGTCGCGCATGAAATTGCGTGCCTGGTAGTTGCGCACGCCCGTCCAGACCACGGTTTGGTTGTTTGCGGCCAAAGCATCATCAATACTGCATTCTTCGGGTTCGGATTTCATCAACCAATAAGCCATCGGATTATTCCTGAAAAAAAGCGGCGAAAAAAAAGCGGCTGCATAATAAAAAAAAGCGGCTGCGCCTTTTCGCGCAACCGCCTTCATTGTAAGACCCCGCCTGTGCCGCTTTGCCGGCATCCTGAACCAAAACGATTCAAGGTGGTCACTTTAGTTCAACTTCGGGTTCATCGGACGAGCGATGCTCACACCTGTCAAACGATATGGGCGACCAATGCACATAAATGGTTCAAGGATTTTATGGCAATTACGAACACCGCAGGGTAGAAGGAAGTCTACTCGTTTCTCCATTAAAGTCAAATGATTTTCCAATGTTTTGCGCGAATTTAAAATAAATTTTCTTGGGGTGTCAGGGCCTGATCCAATACATCATTCATCTTTGTCATTCTTTGGCGCAACTCCGATACCGTCATATCTGCAAACGGGCCTTGGGGTGATTTGCTTGACAATAACTCCGCAGCAATACCCAAGGCCGCCATCACGGCGATGCGATCCGTGCCTTTTACCTTGCCACCATCACGAATGCTACACATTTTCCCATCCAGATACGCCACCGCTTCGCGCAAGGCATTCTCTTCGCCCGGCTTACACACCAATTTATAGGATTGACCCATGATAAAAACATCCAGCGTAATCATGCGTTTGCCTCCTCAAAATTGATATTTTCCACTTCGTCCTCGGGTTCGGCTTCCGGTTCCGGCGGCAGTGGTGGCAGTGGTGGCAGTGGTAATTGCGCCAGCAAGGCCACGATGCGCTGCTCTGCTTGCTGCATTTTGTCGCGGCAAGCGGCCACGTCGGCCCCGGATGCGGTTAATTGCAAACGCAAGGTGGCATTTTCTTGCCGTAGCGTTTTGGTCAGTTCGGCCAATTGGTCGATTTTTTTGGAAAGTTGCTGGAAATCTGAATTCATGCCAGTGCCGTAGAGGGTGAATCAAACGAGAATGTCTGTATCTTACACTGAAACACCCCTCACTTTGGCGCTTTTGCCTCAATTTTGGTCTCACTTGTGCTGCATTGCGAAAAAAAACTCAACTCGCTCTTGAAAAAGGGAGAATGCGTCCCTATAATTAGCACTCGTTAGGCAAGAGTGCTAACAATTGCCTGTATTACCCGCTTGATGATGCCAACCTTATGGCATCACAACAAGTTTTTTTGAATTTAACTAATTTTTAAACAAGGAGTTTTGTATGAACCTTCGTCCTTTACATGATCGCGTTATCGTTAAACGCCTGGATCAGGAAACGAAAACAGCCTCTGGCTTGATCATCCCTGACGCGGCCGCAGAAAAGCCCGATCAAGGTCAAGTTTTGGCTGTTGGCAATGGCAAAGTCCTGGAAGATGGCAAAGTTCGCCCATTGGAAGTCAAAGTCGGCGACCGCGTGTTGTTCGGCAAATATTCTGGTCAAGCCGTCAAAGTCGATGGCAATGAAGTACTGGTGATGCGTGAAGAAGACATTATGGCTGTGGTTCTGCTGTAATTCTGTCGTTCATGCCCACATAAAAGAATTCGCATTATTCAAATTTTAATAAATAAGCAAGGAGCATCAACATGGCAGCTAAAGAAGTAGTTTTCGGCGACGCAGCGCGCGCCAAAATGGTAGAAGGCGTAAATATTCTGGCAAACGCCGTCAAAGTAACTTTAGGCCCTAAAGGCCGTAACGTGGTGTTGGAACGTTCGTATGGCGCACCGACTGTCACCAAAGACGGCGTTTCGGTTGCCAAAGAAATCGAACTCAAAGATCGCCTGATGAATATGGGCGCACAAATGGTGAAAGAAGTTGCTTCCAAAACCAGCGATAACGCAGGTGACGGCACCACCACCGCAACCGTGTTGGCCCAAGCGATTGTGCGCGAAGGCATGAAATTTGTTGCAGCTGGCATGAATCCGATGGATTTGAAGCGCGGTATCGACAAGGCTGTATCTGAAATCGTGACGGAATTGGCCAAAATCTCCCGTCCATGCACCACCACCAAAGAAATCGCGCAAGTCGGTTCGATCTCGGCCAATAGCGATTCTTCCATTGGCGAGCGCATCGCTGAAGCCATGGACAAAGTGGGCAAAGAAGGCGTGATCACCGTGGAAGACGGCAAATCGCTGAACGATGAGCTCGATATCGTTGAAGGTATGCAGTTTGACCGTGGCTATTTGTCACCTTACTTCATCAACAATCAAGACAAGCAAGATGCGATTCAAGACAATCCTTTCGTACTCTTGTGCGAC
>JBKJLF010000778.1:0-8989 GCA_046597185.1 Burkholderiaceae bacterium
GTTAAAAACTGAGTTAATACCTACGTTTTACCCAGGTTAATACCCTCGCTCGTGGCGAGTTTTGTTTTAGTATGTTGCCGTCTACCCCTTGAACCCAATTTATTGCCAAACCTTATGCTGAATTTACTGAGTTTACTGATTTTGTCTGTTCCGATAGCGAATGGATGACCACAGCGACAGCAAAATAAATGCCACACCCGAAAAGCCGGTGAACCATTCCGGTACATGGTATTTGACGCTGGCCAGCATGATCAAAGCCAATACCCCAATGGCATAATGGGCGCCATGCTCCAGATATACAAATTCATCCAGCGTACCCTTATTGACCAAAAACACGGTCAACGAACGCACAAACATGGCCCCGATTGCCAAACCCAGCATGATGATCACGACATCGTTGGAAATTGCAAAAGCACCAATTACGCCATCAAAGCTGAACGAGGCATCCAGCACTTCCAGATAGATAAAGCCGCCAATGCTACCACCCAACATCATTTTACCGATTGCGGGATCATGTTCTTCCTGTTCCAAAAAGCTGCTGATATAATTAACCGCCACATACACCGCCACCCCCACCACGCCACTGGTGAGCGAGGATAATTTACGCGCATCGGGAATCAGGCTGACACAGGCAAACACCGCTAGCAGGGTCAGCAAAATAGCCAGACCTTCGGTGCCATGCTGCCCCAGTTTTTGTTCGATGATGCCTAACCAGTGCAACTCTTTTTCTTCATCGAACAGAAAATTTAAAAACACCAGCAGCAAAAACGCACCACCAAATGCGGCCACTTCGGCATGGTTTTCAGTCAAATGGCGCGCATACTCTTGCGGTTGATGTAGCGCCATTTGCCATACATCCAGCAAACCCTGGCTGGTGGCGACCGAAACAATAAGCAGCGGAAACAGCAGGCGCATACCAAACACGGCCACGAGAATCCCGATGGTGAGAAACATTTTTTGCCAGAACGGGTTCCAGGTGCGCAATACCGAGGCATTTACCACCGCGTTATCAAACGAGAGTGATACTTCCATGACGCCCAAAATACTGCAGATCAAGAGCGCATGAAGTGCGCCAGACAGCCCCGTCAGGTGATAACCCCACCCGGTCGCGATGGCAAGCAATATGATTGTGGTAACGAACGACATGCGAAAGTGCTGCATTGTTATTTCCTTAACGGCAACAGTGGTAGACTGTCGCAATGTGTTATATGGGTCGCCTCATATGAAGGGTGAAACCTGATCCTTCAAGTGGCAAACCAATAAATTTACAGCAAACTTACAATTTTTGCGTATTACGGCATTTCAGTGATAGCATTTTGCACGCAAGACCGAAGTTTGCCAACAGCATAATACAAAGTAATGGATACGACTATGAGTGAATATCTGATACAGGTTCAGGGAAAACCATTTGATTTGACCAAGCTCACCGTGGGCTTGGGCTGGGCGGTTGCGAATGGGCATGGCGAAATTCCCGCCGTGCATTATCCCGGCACGCCGCGCCCACACCAGGAACACGATTTGGATATGGTAGCGCTTTTATTGGACGAGACTGGTAAAATTGCGCAGCTTGGCGGATTGGGTGGCGGATCTGACTCATTTGCTGGCTCGATTGCCAGCCCCGGTCAGGGCGATGTTGTGTTCCATAAAGCGCCACGCCACAGCAGCGGTGCCGTGTATTTGAGTGGTGATAACCGGGTTGGTGTGGAGGCCGGGCAATTGCATGCCGATGGCGAGCAAATTGTGGTCGAGCTGGATAAATTGGAGCCGCAATATCACCGCATTGTATTGATGGTCATGATTCATGACGGCCGCCATCGCAGCCAAAATTTTGGCATGGTGCGCGATGCCTATGTGCGTGCGATGGAGGCCAATGATCAATTAATAGCGCGCTTGCAAATCAGTGGCAACCCGGCACTGGCCCGGTTTAGCGCCTTGAGCTTTGCGGAATTGGTACGCGATGGTGCCGGGTGGAAATTTGAATATCTTGGCGTGCCACATGAAAGTGATCGATTTGTTAATTTATTGAAACCGTATTTTTAATTTTATTGTAATTTATAACATTATTTAAAATTTAAATTGTTTAAGGCTGAGTAGAATGATATCCACAACAACGATAAGAAACAATAGCACCAGCGGTGGTACAAATAACGAAGGAAATCACGCCGCCAGGCGTGGCGTCCGCCGCAATTCAGGTGTTTGGGCTACTTCAGACAAGTATATTGCAACCTTATTTTTAATATCGGGCTTCTCCGCTTTAATTTATCAAGTGGTTTGGCAGCGGGTTTTATTCACCACCTTTGGCATTAACACGGAAGCGGTCACGGTCATTGTTTCGGTGTTTATGTTTGGTTTGGGCATTGGGGCTTTGGCGGGCGGCTATTTGCAAAAGCGCTACCACACGGTTTTGCTGCAAATCTTTCTTGCACTTGAAGTTTTAATTGGTTGTTTTGGTTTGCTTAGTCTGGATTTAATTCATTGGATTGGTGGCGTCTCCAACAACCCCGGCACGCCACAGTTGGTGATGTGGACTTATGTCATTTTGGCGCTACCCACTTTGCTAATGGGGGCGACGCTACCGATTTTGGTTGCGTATTTACAACAGTACTTTCATAACCTTGGAAAAACTGTGGGTTTGTTGTATGCGTTCAATACCATAGGCTCGGCCATTGCCGCCTTGGTGACGGTGCAAGTTTTATTTGTGTTATTTGGGCAAAAAACCGCCGTCATGGTGGCCACCGGGTGTAATTTTCTGACTGCTGCCTTAATTTTTGACGCCAGCCGCCGTTTGCGCTTGGCCAAACAAGCGGGTTGGTTGATCGCGAATCAAGATAGTGCGGAGGAGCGCGCGCAAGCCGCTTCCGCCTTGCCGCAACACCATTTGCCGTATCGCATGGCGTTTTTGAGTTTGATGTTGGTTGGTTATATTTCCCTGAGTCAAGAAATTTTGTGGTATCGCCTGTTGGGTTACTTGACGGGTGGTCGGCCGCAAGTGTTTGGTATGTTGCTGGCGGCGTTTTTGGTGGGCATTGCGGGTGGTTCGTTGCGCGCCAAAAAGCTGTGTGAAACCGGGCGCGATCCGTATCGCTATCTGGTGCAGGCCATGTTGCTGACCGCAGCGGTATTTTACCTGGCCACGCCCGCTGCCGCCTGGTTGACCGGCACCTTTGGCAAGCAAGCCGGGCCGTTTTTGATTTACCCCATTATTGCGCTGGTGGCGTTCTTTACCGGAGGCGTGCTGCCGATGTTAATTCATGTGGGTGTCGCCAATCAGGATGACGATTCGACCGAAACCATGTCCTGGCTGTATTTCGCCAATATTATTGGGGCCACTTTCGGGCCGATGTTGACCGGTTTTATTTTGCTCGATCATTTCACGCTGGAAGGCAATGTCGTCATCCTGACCGGGATTACGCTGGCCTTTGTGTTGGCCTTGTTGGCGGTCATTCCCAAACCCATGGAATACAAACGCCGTGCTTTGGGCATGATGCTGGCAATGGTAGTAGGCGGTGGCGTATTACATGGTTGGCTGTTTGCCGGCCACATGGAAAAAATTCAGTATGGCGATAACAAGCATCAACCATTTCGCTATAAACTGGAAAACCGGGGCGGCATTATCACCGTGGAGCCGGGCGCGAATGGCGCGATTTATGGCACCGGCATCTATGATGGCCGCTTCAATACCGACCCCGTCATCAACAACAATTTTGTTGACCGTGCCTATATGATCGCGGCCATGCACCGCAAACCGCAGCGCATTCTTGAAATTGGCTTGAGTTCCGGCTCCTGGACCCGTGCGATATCGACCTTTGAACCCGCCACCAGCATGTCGGTGGTGGAAATCAACAAGGGCTATGTTGACATCATCCAAAACTACCCCGATATCGCACAGGCGCTGACACTACCCAAACTGACGCTGTATTTTGATGATGGACGGCGCTGGTTGCGCAATCATGAGACGGAAAAATTTGATTTCATTGTCATGAATACCACCTACCATTGGCGCAGCAATGCCACCAATTTATTGTCGAAAGAATTTTTGGAATTAATCAAGAGCCATTTGAACCCCGGCGGCGTGGTGTACTACAACACCACCGATTCGCGCTATGTCGTGCATACGGCGGCGCATGTGTTCCCGCATGTGACGATGTATCGTAATTTCGTGGCAGCCAGTGATGCGCCGTTTGATATGACGCCCGAAGAAAAACGCGCCAACCTGTTGCAATTTAAATTGGCTGACGGTTCACCCTTGTTTGAGCGTGACGCCAAACATCGCGCCAAGTTGGAAGAATTGGTGAAGTATCGCTTCCCGGAATTGCATGACAGCATTTTGAAAGAGCCCGGTTTGATGGTGGTTACTGATGACAATATGGCAGTAGAGTATAAACTGAAATAAACTGAACTGAACTGAACTGAACTGAACTAAACTGAAATGAGGCTGATGTGGCTGATCAAGATCTTACGCGTTTAAAAATCGACCGAAGCAAAACCGGCTTGCGTGTTTCGCGCCGTAAGCGTTGGCCGTGGGTGGTGGCTGTGCTGTTGCTGGCGGGCGCTAGCTGGCTGGGAATCCGTGCGCGCAATGCGGCACCGGAGGTGGAAACGGCGAATGTGCGGCTAAGCTACCCGGCGCAAAGTTTAACGCTGCTCAATGCCACCGGTTATGCGGTGGCACAGCGTAAGGCTTCGCTCTCATCCAAGGCCACCGGGCGCTTGGAATGGTTGGGCGTGTTGGAGGGCAGCCGGGTGAAACAGGGTGAAGTCATCGCGCGCCTGGAAAACCGCGATGTCAGCGCCAGTTTGCAGCAAGCTGCCGCGAATGTGCAAGTGGCGCAAGCCAACCTGGAGCAAGGCCAGGCTGAATTACTCGATGCCGAACGCGCATTTAACCGCTCTCAGCAGTTATTGGCGCAAAAGTTTATTGCCAATGCCAGCCACGACATCGTAGAAGCGCGCCTCTCGCGGGCTAAAGCTGGCATCAGCAGTTTGCGCGCGGCCATTGTTGCGGCCCAGGCGACTCGTCAGGTGGCGCAGGTGGCGCTGGAACAAACTGAAATCCACGCCCCGTTTGATGGTGTGATTTTGACCAAGAACGCCAATGTGGGCGACAATATCACGCCCTTTTCTTCCGCTGTCGATAGCAAAGGCGCGGTGGTGACGATTGCCGATATGGCGACGCTGGAAGTGGAAGCTGACGTTTCGGAGTCCTCGCTAGCCAAAATCAAACCCGACCAACCTTGTGAAATCCAGTTTGATGCTTATCCCGATCTGCGCTTGGCGGGCGTCGTCTCACGTATGGTGCCCACGCTGGATCGTGCCAAGGCCACGCTGCTGGTCAAAGTGCGTTTTGTCGATCATGACGCGCGGGTGTTGCCGGATATGAGCGCCAAAGTCGCTTTTCTCAGTCGCAGCTTGACCCCGGCGGATAAGCGGCCTTATATCAGCGTGCCTGCCAATGCCATTGCCCAGCGTGACAAGCAATCGATGGTATTTGTTCTGCAGGGCGATAAAGTGCAGGCGGTGGTTGTTGCGCCGGGTCGCCGTGAAAATGAAACCGTGGAAGTGCAGGGCGCAAAGCTGAAAGTGGGAGACAAAGTGGTGCTCAAACCGGCTTCAACCCTACAGGATGGTAGCGCGGTACGTAGTGGCAATGCGAGTGGCAATGCGAGTGGCAACGCAAATGCCAACGCTAACGCCAAACCGGCTGCCTGATATGGAAAACGCAGAAAGTCAGTCCGGCCAGACTCCCCTGGTAGAAATCCTGCATTTGGTTAAATCCTACCATCGCGGCGGGCAGCGGGTGGAAGTGTTGACCGATATCAGCTTGAATATTGCCGCGGGCGATTTTACCGCCTTGATGGGGCCGTCCGGCTCAGGCAAAAGTACCTTGCTCAACCTGATTGCCGGTATTGATCAACCCGACAGCGGCATTTTGCGCATCGACGGGCTGGACATTACCCATTTATCGCAAACCGATTTGGCCGCTTGGCGCGCGGCCAATGTGGGATTTATTTTTCAGTTTTATAACCTGATGCCCGTTCTCACCGCCTATGAAAATGTCGAACTGCCGCTGTTATTGAGTAATCTGTCGCGCCGCGAACGGCGGGAGCGGGTGGAAATGACACTGGAGATGGTGAACCTGTCCGACCGTATGGATCATACCCCGAACGAACTCTCGGGCGGCCAGCAGCAACGGGTGGCAATTGCGCGCGCAATTGTGAGTGACCCGACCATTATCGTTGCCGATGAACCCACGGGCGACTTGGATCGCCACTCGGCCGAAGAAATTCTCGCCATGATGAATCGTTTGAATCGTGAGATGGGTAAAACCATCATCATGGTCACGCATGACGCGCACGCCGCGCAGCAAGCGCGCAGCACCATCTACCTGGACAAGGGCGAGTTGCGTACGCAAGCGGCTGCATCTGCATCTGCATCAGCGCAGGCAAATGCAGCCGTGCGCGCGGCCGGGCCTACGTCCGCTGTGCAAGGCTAGGGCGAATCATGTATTTGCTCAAGCTGATCACCAAAAACACCACGCGCCACCCCTTGCGCACCACACTCACGCTGCTCGGTTTGGTGATCGCCATTTTTGCCTTTGGATTTTTGCAAACCGTGGTCAACGCCTGGTATGCCGGGGCCAATGCCGCTTCGGCCACCACCTTGGTCACGCGCAACGCCACTTCGCTGACGTTTGCCTTGCCAATTTCGTATGGCGCAAAAATTCGCGCGGTCGAAGGGGTAGAAGGGGTGGGCAATGCCAACTGGTTTGGCGGCATTTATCAAGACCCGAAAAATTTCTTCGCTCAGTTTGCCATTTCCGGGGCCAGTTATTTGGATATCTACCCCGATTATTTACTGCCACCAGAACAACGTCTGGCTTTTTTACGTGATCGCAAGGGCTGTATCGTCGGGCGCAAATTGGCGGATCAATTTGGCTTTAAAGTGGGCGATATCGTACCTTTGCGCGGCACCATCTTTCCCGGCAATTGGGAGTTTGTGGTGCGCGGCATTTACGATGGCAAACAGCCCACCACCAATACCTCGCAATTCTTTTTTCATTGGGATTATCTGAACGAGACCTTAAGTAAAACCATCAAGCGGCGCGCCAATTTTACCGGGGTGTTCGTGCTGAAAATCAAGCATGCCAATGATGCGGCCAGCGTTTCCAATGATGTGGATGCGCTGTTTAAAAATTCTTTGGCCGAAACCCTGACTGAAACCGAAAAAGCATTTCAACTGGGCTTTGTCTCGATGTCGGAAGCGATAGTGGCGGCCATCCGCGTGGTCTCGCTGGTGGTGATTGTGATTATTGTGGCGGTCATGGCCAATACCATGGCCATGAGCGCGCGCGAGCGTATGGGTGAATATGCGACGCTCAAGGCGCTGGGTTTTGGGCCGGGCTTTTTGGCGGGATTAATTTTGGGCGAATCGATCTTCTTATCCCTGGTGGGTGGCTTGATCGGTGTGATTGGCTTATTTCCGGCGGCCAAATTGTTCAGTTCAGCGGTGGGTACGGTGTTCCCGGTATTTGAAGTGGACCCCGAGACGGCGCTGTGGCAGATGGCGGCGGCCTTGGCAATCGGCGTGTTAGCCGCCTTGCTGCCTACTGCGCGTGCAGTGCAAGTAAATATTGTGGAAGGGTTGCGCAGTATTGCCTGAGTCCCCGGGTGTGCCCAGGCTTAAAGCGACGCATCAATCAAAATCATGGCGATTCCATTTAACTATATTGCAAAAAATCTGTGGGCGCGGCGCTTAACCACGCTACTGACTGCCTCTGGCCTGGCGCTGGTGGTCTTCGTGTTTGCCACCGTACTGATGTTGGATGCCGGTTTGCGCGCCACGCTGGTGACCACGGGTGAGTACAATAACGTCATCATCATCCGCCGTTCGGCCGAAACCGAAGTGCAAAGCACCATCACGCGCACGCAAGCCACGATTGCCGCCAGCCATGGCGCGGTGGCGTTGGATGGCCATAGTCAGCCGTGGGTATCGAAAGAAACCGTGGTCTTGATTTCGCTTAACAAACGCGGCAATGCCAAACCCTCGAATGTGGTGATTCGCGGCGTGGCTGATAGCGTACTGGGTTTGCGGCCCCAGGTGAAGTTAAGCGCTGGCCGCATGTTTCGCCCCGGCTCTTCTGAAATTATTGCCGGTGCCAGTATTGCGCGCCGTTTTGTGGGGGCAGGTTTGGGTGAAAAATTACGTTTTGGCCAGCGTGAATGGACGGTAGTGGGTTTGTTTGATGCCAACAACAGCGGTTTTGATTCCGAGATTTGGGGCGATGCCGAACAATTGCTGCAAGCGTTTCGGCGACCAGTTTATTCAGCCATGGTGGTACGCCTGTCCGACCCGGCGCGCTTTGATGACTATAAGCGCGATATCGAAGCCGATCCGCGTTTAAGCCTGGAAGCCAAGCGCGAGCAAGTGTTTTATACCGATCAATCGCGCGCCCTGTCGTATTTCATCAAAATTTTGGGTACCGTGTTGTCGGCGGTGTTTTCGATTGGTGCCATGATCGGTGCCGCCATCACCATGTATGGTTCGGTGGCCAACCGGGTCGGTGAAATCGGCACCTTGCGCGCTTTGGGCTTTACGCAGTTCAATATTTTGCTGGCGTTTTTGACTGAATCGATGTTATTGGCCCTGGTCGGTGGTGCGCTCGGCTTGTTTTTTGCCTCGTTTATGCAATTGTTTTCCTTTTCCACCACCAATTTTCAATCCTTTTCCGAATTGGCGTTTGGTTTTGAATTGAATCCCTTTATTGTGTTCAGTTCAATTTTGTTTTCTGTGGTAATGGGCATGGTGGGCGGTTTGTTACCCGCCTGGCGCGCGGCGCGCTTAAAAATTGTGGATGCATTGCGAGAGGCGCATTAATACGGTGGTATCCTCATTACCTGGGTGATTGGGTCTGATGATGTTGGGTCTGATGGCGTTGTGCTGCAAGTTCGATTGGGAGGTGGCAAATGGCAAGTAAAATTGGCGATTTATT
>JBKJLF010000784.1:0-19943 GCA_046597185.1 Burkholderiaceae bacterium
CAAATCAGCCTGGCGCGGGTGGCCATACCCAAAGGTGCGCTGCCAGCCGAGCTGGTGCAGGCGGTACAGCAACGCGTCACCGAACTGGACCAGAGCACCAGTAATTTATATGAACGCCAGGCCGTCATTTCCGATGCGGCGCACGCCTTAACCGATGTTGGCTTGATCGACCAGTCCGACGCCATGCTCAAAGCCGAACTGAAGCGCTCGCAAGCGCCGTATTACTACATGTTGACCTTAGCTTCCAACGCCAAAGCGCGCAATGATAAAGCGGCAGCCTTAAATTGGTATGAACAAGCTTACCAGGCCGCCAAAGGCCCGGCCACCCGCTTGCAATGGGGTGCGTCGTATTTAACCAATTTGCTGGATTTGGCACCGCAGGATGAAGAGCGTATCGCCAAAGCCGCGCAAGGCGTGCTGACCGAATTGGCCGCTACGCGCGATGCCTTTTATACGCGCAATCGCGGCTCGTTGGACAAAATTGGTAAAAAGCTGAGCACCTGGAATGCCAGTGGCAAGCACAGCCAAGTGTTTGGTAAAGTGCAAAGTCAATTGAGTGATATTTGCGCCAAAACACCCGAAGCGGATGGCCAGCGCAGTGCTTGCGAATCAATTTTGGGTAAAGCCAAATCATCTTGATGCAACCGTGCCGATGATGGTGATGCGCTTAGGCTGTGGTTTCATCGGCCCCGGTAGCACTTCATACCGTGAAATCGGCATTTCGTCGTATTCATGATGCCTCTGCCAGACTGGTGCGATACAGTGAGCGCATACGTTGTCTCCCAACGTACGTCTTTCCCTGCTTTCAAGCCAGCGCCTTTGCTGGCTTTTTTTTTTGATTTTGCAATACAACGTGTTTTGCCATACTTTTAGCGTACTTTTAGGAATTGGATTAACAATGAAATCTTGCCTGACGATGGTATTTTCAGTGGTATGCAGTGTCGGATTAGTCAGTATGGCCAGCGCTAGCCTGGCCAATGAAGTGGTTAAACCGAATATCGAATTTCGCCAACTGGGCAACCAATTTTTGCAAGCCCTGTGGCATGCCGATAAAGACTTCAGTTTGGCTGCCGGGCGCTATGACACCGCCGGGCAATTGCCGATTCCTGACGCCGCCAGCCGTGAGCAGCAACGCAAATTTGTCGGGCAATGGTTAGCCAAAGTGGAAGCGTATCAGGTGGAGCAGCTCAGTCCCTTGCAAGCGACCGATTGGGTTTTGCTGAAAAATTATTTGCAAGGGCAAAGCTGGTATCTGGACAGCTTGCGCCAATACGAATGGGACCCTTCGCAATACAATATTGCCGGACCAATTGATCAAATTTTAAACACCCATTACGGCCCTAAAGAACAGCGCTTGCGCACGATTTCGCAGCGCTTGCGGACGGTGCCGGAATACTACGCTGCGGCGCGGCAAAACATCAAACAACCCACGCGTGAACACACCGCGCTGGCAATTCAACAAAACCCCGGCGCGGTGCAAGTATTGCAGGCGGTACTGAAAGAGAGCCAGGACTCCAAATTAAGCGAAGCCGACAAGCGCCTGATGCAAAAGCGGGTGCAGACCGCGATTCAGACGGTGCAAGCGTATGGCGAATGGCTCAGGCAGCTTGACAAACCGGACGGAGAGCGCCGCGATGGCGTACCACCACGTTCCTTTCGGTTGGGTAAGGACTTGTACGAGCAAAAATTTGCGCAAGAAATCCAATCCAGTCTGACGGCCGAGCAATTGTATCAACAAGCCATACAAGACAAAGAAACCTTGTTGGCCAAGATGAATAGCCTGGCCGATGAACTCTGGCCCAAGTATATGGCGGGCCTCGCCAAACCGGCGGACCGGTCGCAAAAGATTGGTCAATTGATCGCCAAAATGTCGGAGCAGCACGTGGCGCGCGATCAATTTGTGCCGGAAGTGAAGCGGCAGATTCCGTTGTTAATGGAGTGGGTGGTGAGTCATAATTTACTCACCATGGATAAGAGCAAACCGCTGGAAGTGCGTGAAACGCCCTTGTACCAGCGCGGGGTAGCGGGTGCTGGCGTGGAAGCGCCCGGCCCGTTCCGGCCCAAAGATCGTACTTGGTACAACGTCAGTCCGCTGGATGATTTTACGTCGGCCCAAGCCGAGAGTGAATTGCGTGAATACAATCATTGGATCTTACAAATTCTCAACATCCACGAAGCCATTCCCGGCCATTACACCCAGTTGGTGTACGCCAACCGTTCCCCCAGTCTGATCAAAACCCTGTTTGGCAACGGAGCCATGATAGAAGGCTGGGCCGTGTATGGTGAGCGCATGATGATGGAATCCGGCTATGGCGGCAATACGCCGGAAATGTGGTTGATGTATTCCAAATGGAATTTACGCACCGTCTGCAACACCATTCTGGATTACCGGGTGCATGTGCTGGGCATGGAGGAAAAAGAAGCGATTGAATTCTTGACCAAGGAAGCGTTTCAGACTGAATCCGAGGCGCGTGGCAAATGGCGGCGGGTGCAACTGACTGCGGTGCAATTGACCAGTTATTATTCAGGCTATGCCGAGATTATGGCTTTGCGAGAAGAGCGCAAGAAGGCTTTGGGCGACAAGTTTAATTTGAAGACGTTTCATGAGACGTTTTTGAGCTATGGCAGTGCGCCAGTGCGGATGATACGTAAGTTGATGAATTGAGGTTGAGCGGTGCGCAGGATACTGGTTGCGTTTGGGTGTGCTCACTACGCCATTTTGCCACGCGCAACCAGCGGCGCATTGTCTTGGGAGCAGGTAATGCCAAACTCATCGCCGACTTGAAAAGAACAGCTTCCCATCACTTCCAACATGATGCGGTCGTGGATGATTTCCTGTTCCAAAGTTGGGTCGAATTGTGAAATATAATGCTTGCCTATCGTCAGCAATTGTCCATGGTATTTTCCGGTTAATTCGTCTGCAAATTCGCGTTCTCTCCCCTGTATTGTTGTATTTGCGAAAAATTGCTCACGTTCAATGCTGGGTTCTTCCAACGGAAGGCACAGGCGATGCTGCACCCATGGTTTGTGATCATCCGCTAACGCAAATGTCGTATCACCTTCCACGACCAATTGTTTCGCCGGTTTTTGGCCATCTTCTGAATTGTCGTAAACCAACGCGGCATCTGCTTCTTCGATTGCTTTGGGCAATAACGCGAGCGTTCGTTCATACCGCTCTCGGACAGTCGGCGCAGGCACATCATGCCCTGTGGTTGATTTGTTCAAAAAGCGCGACTTAACACGCTTGACGTTTTTGTCAGGGTGGTCGGTAGTAATAAAAAATAGCACCAGAAAATAGCCAAGTTTTTTTAATCGAAGCATCTCACTGATACGTGACGGGTGTGACATCACGGTTTCAAAACCGAAGGCGTTTTGGCTATCCATTGCGTCAAGGCGCATCTGGCGCACAACTCTAAACGCTGCAAGATCACGTTCGGCTTGCGTTGCAAAAGTGCCGGGCATTTCCTTGGCGACTTGATCTGGATTGATAACGAGCTTGGGGAACGGAAAATTGAGGTTTGAAATTTTCACGCCATTTTCTTTAACCTGTGCAATGAGTGAAGATTTACCGCTACCGTTGGGGCCAGCAAAAAGAAAGGCATAAGGAATCTTACTGGATTTTTCAATCATATTATTATTGATCAACGAAGCTGATGCCGTGATCAACACGGCATCGCAGTAGGTGGGAAGGCCTCACTCGCCGAAGCTGCGGTCAAACTAGGGTGCTATACGGTTGCAAGGCGTCCAACGGGTTTTGTAGTTTGGCTTGCAGTGCTTTTTTTATTCAAAAGATCGTTTGATGCAGGGTCTTTTGGCAAGGCTTCTACAAAACCTGCTGTCAATAATTCGTCCCATTTCGCAACCGACGCACCCAAGATTGTAGTTTTGTCAGTTAGTACGGTAGCTGATGCAAAGCGTCGTTTAGTCATGATATTAATACTCCTTCAAATTCTTGTTGTACTGCTATTTCTTAACAATGCAGGTGATTTCTACTGGTTCCCCTAAGTGTACACAAAGGAAGAGAAATAGCAAATATATCTAAAATAAGGGTAAAGATAGTTTTCCTTGGCTTTTGATTTATTGCTGAAAACAACTTCAGGAAGATTTTCTTCGATACGCGGGGTGTAGAATTGGCCTTTATATTCAGATAGTTCGTTTAAGGGGTAGATAATGCTAGTCTGGCCCTGCATGTCGTGGGCAAGGTTAAGCATGGTTATGGTGGTACGGGTGGAAATGCGCTGCCGCGCCTGATTGGTGTGGCTTGATTATCGAAAGATGCCGCAGAATCGGCAAATTCGGCTAGACTACCAGCTTGTGCGCCTGGGTTGATGTCTGCCAGGTGGATTGAATGCTGTGCTTTTTTGACGATACCGTATGCCAAACTCCTTGCTCCGCTCATTGCTTTACGCCTTGCCAGTTTTGGCCCTGTTATGTGGGGCAAAGGCTGGTGCTGCCATCGACATGCAGCATTTGTCCGATACCGAGGTGGCGATAGAAGACCAAAGTCCGCCAGGCAAGCCCGGCAAAACATTTTTGGCGGCCACCATTATCAACGCGCCGATGGCCAAAATCTGCGGCGAAATTCAAAACTTTGCGCAATACCCGGCGTTTATGCCCAACACCGCCAAAACCAGCGTCAGCGTGGGGGCCGACAAAGCCACCTTGGTTGATATTACCTTGAGCCTGCCCCTGGGCAAAATCAAGAAATACCGTCTGAAGATGATCCCCAATGTCACTCAAGCGCAATGCCGCCTGGAATGGAAGCAAACCCCGTGGGAAGGTTTGAAGCAGGAAGAAACCATTGCCGATACCACCGGCTATTGGCTGTTGACGCCGCAGGGCAGCAATGCCACCGTGGTGAGTTACTTCATCTTCACCGACCCAGGTCCAGTGCCTTTGGGTTTGGGCTGGATTGTGGACAGCATGAGTAAAGACAGTATCTCGAAGATGCTGGCCGCATTGCGCATGCGCGTGCGCTAGTGTGCTGATGCATTCGTCTTGCAAGAAATAATTGCCGAATAATTACGCAGCGAGGGGGAGTTCAGCTAGACTAACGGCTCGTTCACTCTCTTGATAAAATAAAGGAGCAATCATGGCCAATGAGACCCCCGCAGCATCCGCCGCAACCGCATCCAGCCTGTCCGCCAAAGAGCAAGCCGCACTGGCCTTGCGCCTACCCAACAGCGGCACACCATGGCTGGACATGATGATCATGCAAGCCTATCGTCGCGATATGACGATGCAGTTATTCCAAACCTTTTGCACCCAAAAATTGACCGAAACCGATGTCGCCATCGTCAAAAAATCGGGTCTGGATGCCTGGCTACGCATCAACGGGGTGGAAATGAGCGAAGCCTTGAGCTTGTGCGAAGCGATGGCCAAAACCACCAAGCTGGCCAAACCTGCGCCCGTTGCTGCCGAGCCTGAGGCACCTAGGGCAGCGGGTAGCTTAAGTCTGGTTTGAGTTCATCATGCTCTTCATGAAAGTGATGTTTTCCAAGGTGGATGGTATGGTGTTAAATCACGGCAAACCGGTGCCCAATGTCGTCGTCACCCGCTATTTTAATTTTGGTTGGACGGACACGGAAAGGACAGTCAGCACCAAAACTGGTGCAGACGGTACCTTCCATTTTCCGATTGCCAGACGTTTTTCCGTGTTTACTTCAATCATTCCGCATGAGCCTTGTGTTTCGTAAACGATCAAAGTTCATTTTGATGATAAGGAATTTATTGTATGGCTATTCTTTAAACGCAATTATCAGGAAAATGGAGAGTTAAAGGGTAGGTCAATCAACTTGCTTTGTGAATTGACCAAGGAACCGGGCTATGATGAAAAATATGGGGTAAGTGGTATCGGGGAAATTCAATGAGGCAAGCGTTGGATGACCTGTTCCGTGGCAAATGGTTGGCGTTGTGGCAGCCAAGGTGCGGTGTGTTTGGGAAAGGTATTATTTTTTTTTAAAATAAATTGACAGCAATCGATCTACTCAGATATGATGCTCGTTGGCTATTTTTCTGCCCGGATGACCGTTTTAAAATACAAGGAAACAGGACGTTGCAATTAAATAATATGAAAATCATCTTTTTAAAAAGCCTTTCTTTAGGTGTTCTGTTGTTCTTTTTTTCTGTGGGAGTGAATGCGATGGGGTTTTCAAAAGTACTGTTTTCCAAAGTGCATGGCGTGGTGTTAAATAATGGCAAACCCGTTCCCAATGTTGTTGTGAAACGGTTTTTTAACTTCGGCTGGACTAACGAAGAAAAAACTGATACCACCAAAACCGATAAAGATGGCAATTTTGACTTTCCAATAATTACCCGTTTTTCTTTGGCGACTTCGGTTGTGCCCCATGAACCAAGTATTGCACAAACGATTAATGTTGATTTCGAAGGTAAGGATTATCTGCTATGGGCTTTTACCAAAAGCAACTATGACGAAAATGGTGAGTTAAAGGGAAAGGCAATTGATCTAATTTGTGAGTTAACACGAGAACCTGCTTACGATAAAGCATCTGGCGTAGTCGGGAATTGCAAAATAAAATAAATAACAGATAAAAATGATGATGAGGAGAATTTAATGAATGTGTTAAATCCAACAGAAGCTGCAAATATCGCGGCAGGCGTATATAACCTGCGAGTTGAGAGACTTTGGAGCAATATTCAGCGAGGTGGTCAAGAGGCGGTCAACGAATTATTGAAAATTACTGATAAATTTACGATGCAGCAAAGTGATCGCTTTAAAGGTACATCTGGCGGCAACCTGGTGCGCACCGAAGCCGGGTTTGGTTTCCTGGCCGAAGGCGTGAATACCTACAAGGGTGAATTATTGATAGGGGTTCGTGGCACCGTGCATGCGCTCGACTGGGTGACTGATCTGTCCCAGGCATTGCGGCGCGGGCCATCCGGGTTTGGCGTGCATGGTGGCTTTATGCGTACCTTCGATTCGTTCGAACCTGTGATTGGTAACTATCTACGCCAAAGTGGCAACCTTGGCACGGTCCACGTGGTTGGTCACAGCCTGGGTGGGGCCTTGGCGACGCTGGTTGCCGATTACCTCCAATTGCGTGGCCTCCACGTCAAACTGTATACGTTTGGCTGCCCACGGGTGGGCATGAAAGACTTCAGTCAATCCCTGACCGACAAACTCAAGCCAGAAAACATCTATCGCGTCTGCAATCAATCTGATCCGGTCACCATGGTGCCAATTTTCCCGTTCATGCATACACCCAACGACCAGGCGCAATATTTGATTCCGAGCTGGCATGGCATCAACCCGTTCAACCATATGATGGGTAAATATATCCCCAGTGTAGAAGGTCAATCCTGGGCCAATTTGAATGAAGCCGCCACCAAAAAATCATGGTCAGAACAAGCCGAGCAATGGCTGGAAACGGCAGGCAGCTCCGGTAGCGGCATTCAAATGTATTCGGCCAAAACCATGTGGATGATTACCAAAGCGCTGGACTGGATTATTGGCAAAGTGTTGGGTGGGGTTGGGGCAACTGCGGGGCTGGCGGCGCTGGGCGCGGCCACGGTGCTGGATCAATTGTCGCAAATCCTGCATCAAGGGATTTTGGAATCGGTTAAAGTGGCGGAATGGGTGGGCAACCTGATTGCCGGCATCATGAAGTTTCTGGGCCGTACTGCGGTTACCGGGGCCAAAATGACCGTCCACTTTATTCGCTGGGTGCTCGATTTGTTGTTCAGATCAATCGCTAGCATGGCGTATATGGCACTGTATAACGCCAATAAATAAGCCAATCATGCGCAGCCTGATTGCCATGGGCAGTTGCACGCTGGGCGAAATTGCGCAAGCGGCGCATATTAGCGTGAAATAACACAGATTTTGGGTGAAAAACACCCTCGCAGGAAAAACGCGATTCTGTAATTATTTCATAATTCGGGGCGTTGCGGTTGCGTATCATGAAAGTTAGTTCCAGCCTTTGTTCGTGTACGTTGAGCCACACGGTATCGATGACCAGGGTTTCAATTCTAAACTGTTCGTTGTCGGTGGCGAGCAAGAGCACCATGGCCGCCTTGGGCAGTTCGATATCGATGATATGGTTGCCGTGGCCATCCAAATGGCTGGCGGGGGTGGTGCAGTGGGCAGCAATTGACCAGGCGGATTGATTCGCCGCCCGTTAAATGGCGGCATTGCTGGTCGGCGGGGCTGACGTTCCAGTAAGCAAAATCAAAATCGGGCGGTAGGCCGGGTACGTCGTCCGGCTGTGGTGTGGTTGGTTCTGCCACGCTGCCAACCAGCTTGCGCCGGGGTAGCCATGCACGCCCGATGGGGCCAAACCCGGCAGGGGCGGGCATGGCGGCACCCTTCAGGCTACGTTCAAACGCGGTCAAGTCAAAAGGGGCTTGCGGGTAATCGATTTGGGGTGCGGGTACGCTCTGCATGTGGCTGGCTTTGGCGTACCAGTTGGGGCAAAACCCCATGCCCACCGGATTGGTTTGCGCTACCTGCCAGGCTATCGCGCCTGTTTCTGCGTCCGGTTCGGGCAGGCGCTCGCTGGCGGGTACGCGGCGCGAGGGATCGTCACTGGGCAGCACCATGCAGGCACCGCCTGCGGCATATTCATAGCGCAAGGGTAAATGGCTAATGGCGTGCGGCGCGCTCAGTTGCCATGCGCCGTGCTGATATTCAAACTGGCGTGGCCCAAAGATGTGCAGATGTTTGATGATGAGTAATTCGCGTTCGTTTGCTTGATTGGCTTGGCCCTGCACCAATAATTGCACCGCAAACTGCCCCACGCTCGGGGCCCCGGGTGCATGCGCATCGGCCACCACCAGCACATCGCATTGGGGTTTGTACGGGGCCAAATCGCTTTCTTGCAGGGTGCTGTGGCGGAAATTATCATCAAAATGCTGGTCTTCGGTGGCCAGTGGCTACGCTGGCTCCATTGCTGCCAGGCTGGCGTAGCCGGGAGCATCACGCGCGCCGATTCGAAAGGCGGTTTTAGCCACCACCACATGAAAGCCATTGCCGTGCTGATCCAGCGTGTTAAAAAACAGCGCATCCAACTCGCTGGCATTGTCAAAAATCGGTGTTGGCATCGCCTTGGCAAGCTCAATCGCAGACATAGTATTGGACATGGCATTAGACATGGCATTAATTCGGGTTGTTGTCAATGTCTTTGCCATGCACTTCCACTTTCTTGCTGCCACTGATCAAAACTTCGGTGCCGCAGATTTCGATGCGGCCATCGGCATGCATCGTAAAACGACTCTTGCCGACGGTTATTTTGAGTTGTTCCCCCGCGCTCAGGGTAATGGTTTTACCCACCACCACGGTTTTACTCACGCCCACTTCTTCCAACTGCGCCATGGCCACCGTGGTATTTTGCGCACCGCCTACCGTGGTTTGATATAAACCGCCCACGGTGAGAAACTTGGCCAGTGCCACCGTTTCTGTCTTGGTTTTGCCAACGGTTTCGGTTTTATGGTCGCCCACGTGCACGCTGCGGCTGTGGCCGATATGGATGTCTTCGTTCTTACCCACGTCTTCATTGCGGTTGTCGCCGATGCTGACCTTTTCATCCCGGTCTACCCGCTCGGTGCGGTTGTTGTGAACGGTGATTTTTTCATCATGATCCACCGTTTCGGTGCGGTCATGCTTCACATGGGTGGTTTCGTCATGGTCGATGGTTTTAGTGCGGTCATGCCCAACCCAGTGGCTTTCATCGTGTTCCACTTCAATGCGCTGATCTTTTTCGGCATGCATCCAAACTTCTTCCTCGCCTTTTTTATCTTCAAAACAAAAGGCGTTGGCATTGGAGCACTGCCGCCCTTGCTGGAGCGGGTTAAAATCCCGGTTTGGGTTTTATTGGGGGTCAAATTTGCCCTTGCGATCCCAGTGAAACTGCACTTTGATGCGGCCTGCCGAATCCGTATGGATTTCTTCCCCTGCCGGGCCAACCACGGTGGCGGTGTCGATATGGGGCGCATTCACGGGCAGGCTGGCGTGCCCGGGTATTGGCCGCCAAACGATGGCGCGGCGCAGGCAAGTAAAAGTATTGCTGTAGCGCGCTTCGCCGCCCGCCGCATTGAGGTAGTTATTGTGTGCGGTGTGGGTAACGCTGAGGATAAAAAACTCATTTTTTGCGCCGCCTTCAAACATACTGGCAGCATGTTCTTTGGTGAGATTAAACCAGCGCCCCGGTTGCAGGGCGCGGTGTTCGCTCACGCCCGTAAATTCTTTGGTGGGGGCGTTGATCTGGTCAAGCCGACGCTGCGCAATTTTAACGCCGTGGGCTTCGTCTCGGAAGCCGTAGACGCCATCATAATCATGCACATCGCTTTTGTGGATAATGCCTTGTTCCAGCTCGCTGGTTTGATGCACTTTGGTGGCGGTGGGCTTTTTAAAGTCGGAGCTGGACAAGGTGACTCTGCCAGAAACCAGCTTGCGCGCGGGTGACCATTGCGAGATTTTGTCATGCTCGTTGTCGCCACCGTCGTGGTGATACGGCACGTTTTTGTCGCCATCAATCGGCGCGGCTTCGGGGCTGTAGTCGGCCAGGATTAAGGTATGGCCTTTGGCCGCGTGTTCATGCCAGTAGTACCAACCCATTTCTTCAAAACGGCGGTGCAGGTAGTTATGAATGGTTTCGTTGTGCTGGCAAGAATAATGGCGCACCGGGTCGGGTTCGTGGGTGCGGATTTCAAAGCGGGAAAACCCGGTCTGGTTAAATAATTCCGTGGTTTGCTCGATGATGCTTTTTTTACCTCATTTCATACACGGCCAAGCTGTTTTCTATTTTAAGCAGGCGAAATTCAAAGCAGTAGCCTGTGAACAAGCGCTCCGTACCGTTTTCACGCTTTAAATGAATGCACACCAGTTTGGCCAGCACGCTTTTAAGTTCAATTTCATCGTCGTCAGACAGCACGGTGGCGGTGTAGACAAAATCAGCCGACACTTGCTCTTTTGCGTGTAACTGGTTGATTAACAGGGTGGCGTCGGGGCCGTCGTTGCCAGGGAAGGACAGGCTGAGCAGGCGGTTGCGGCTGGAGGAATTGAGCAAGGCGGCGATGGGATTGGACATGAATTGCGTTTCATTAAAAAAAAGGAATAAATGTACCGACAGGCTGACGCCTGCCCGACCAAAAAGAATGGCCCAAAGTATAACATGGAAAGGATAAATTGGGCTAACCTAGGCGATGATGCTTGCGGGTATGGCATGCCTGGTGTGGTTTGCCAAACGTCAGCGGGTTTGATTTGCCGCCCACGTGAATTAAGGTTGATAAATACCGCAGCCTATCCATACATCGCCGACTCGCTCAATATACGATTGTTTTTTTTCAACCGCCTGGGTGACGGTGTTTGGCCAGCGGTATTTTAACCAGCCATGCCCTTCAGGTGAGTTGGCGATTTTGGTCGCTTCGCGGATGATGTAGACACCATCCACATCTTTCAAGCCAATTAAACGTCGGCCAATCATTTTGGGGTTTTGCCCATGCGCGAGCGCAATGCCATCTCCATTGGTACTGTAGACAAAGAAATAAAGTTCACCTTTGATGAAAGGGCCGTTGGGGTCATTGAATGCAGCGAAGGCTTTTTCTTTGCCATTGGCCTTGAGGTAGGCTGCGCCCTTTTTTACCAACCTGACGGCGTCATCCATGGTCGCGCGCTCTGCTGCCTGACTGAGGGCAGCGAAATTCATGCAGAACATGAAAAATGCCAACCAGGCAAGAATGAGTTTGTTGCAAACCTTCATATTCAACCCCGTAAATTATGCGTGCCGTGCTCTAATTTACACCAAGAAATGAAGTGCGTGCAAGCAGACAGGCTGTGGCGATGATGAATTTCGGCAAACCAATGCGCATATTCGTACAGATCAGTGGTATTTTCAAATCGCTCAATCAGAATCCTGGCATTTACTAGAAGGGAAGAATTTGATTCCGTCCATTTTCTTTCGCCTGATAGAGCGCATGGTCGGCATTGGCCAGGAGCACGGTCGCGCTGACGCTATCATCGTCAGGCAATGCCGCAATGCCACCCGAAAAGGTGTAGTGGAAATGCGGGGAAACTTGATCCAGAGTTTGTTGTTGTAATGATTCGCGAATGCGATGCAGCACAAACAAAGCATTCTTGATGTTGGTTTCGGGTAGTAAAATCGCAAATTCTTCTCCTCCCAGTCGCCCAAGTACATCTCCTGTGCGTAATTGGGTGCGTAAAAAACTGCTGAAGTGTTTTAATACTTCATCGCCGCCGGAGTGGCCAAAGCGGTCATTGACTTGCTTGAAAAAATCCAAATCCAGCATCGCCAGACACATTGGGCGGTGATAGCGGCGTGAGCGTTGTAATTCTTGTTCCAGCTGCTGTAAGAAAAAGCGTCGATTCGGCACGCTCGTCAGTTCATCCGTCATCGCCATCCGTTCCAAATCCGCTTGCATATTTTTGACCGATTCGAGTGCCGACTCCAGCTTCAGTGTGCGTTGTGCCACGCGTTGTTCCAGCTCGCGATTGAGATCGCGAATTTCTTGCTCCACTTCGCGTAAATGTGTCACATCGGTTATCGAGAAAATATTTAAGCGTTGTTCACTTTCAGAAAACATGCGCGAGGAAATCATGCAAACGATGTGAGTTCCATCTTTGTGTTGCAATAATGATTCGAAACGGTCAATGTAATTATCTTTCTCTAATTGTTTCAGGTAATTTGCTCGATCAGCGGTATTGACCCAAAGCTTTAGCTCAATCGGGGTGCGGCCAATAAATTCATCCCGCGTGAAGCCAAATTGATTCAGCAGTGCATCATTGACTTCGATCATACGTTCACTTTGCAGGTTGATGAGCGCCAGCGGTGTCGGCGAGCGCTGAAATAAATTGACGAATTTGGCTTCACTTTCACGTAGGGATTCTTTGTTTTTGCGTAATTGAATTTGGGACTTGTGCAAACCCTGAATTTGTTGCAGTAAAAAATAGCTCAATAGTAATTGAAAGACAATGAATAAGCCAGAAAACAAAATTCTATCCTTGGTCCGGGTTTTCCACGTGGCCAATACCGAATCCATATCCCGATTAAATACGGTGATCACAGGAAAGCGCGCGTTTTTGCGGTGGACAATCATTTGCGGGCCGGTTTGGTCGGACAATTTATGATCAAGCAAGGCTTTTTCCTCTGGCACATTGCGCACCAGTTCGAAAAAAACCGAGCGTTCCGGTTGCTCAGGGTAGCTTGAGTCCTTGTTAAATTGGGCGCGCACCACGATATCGCCGCTGGCGGTAAATAATTCGATGATGGCATGGCTGTTTTTTGCAACATTGACGAAGGATGGGCTAAAGTTGCCAATACTGATATCCGTGCTGATTACACCCAGATGCTTGCCATTATGATCATATAAATTTTTGGCCATAGGTAATACCAGCTCGCCATCGATTGAGCGGTGCAAGGGTTGTCCGAGCACAATTCTCTCGTTTTTAGGGTTGTGCATTAAATCGTTGATATAGCGGCGTTGCTCACCGGGAAAGGGATACGAAGGAAAATCGAGTGTGCTAACCCAGCGCTCCCCTTTGTTATTGGTAAATAGATAGGCACCAGCGGCACGGCTGTTTTTTAGGCTGGCTGAAATGATATTTTTCACCGCCGCTTCAGCTCGTTCACCCTGATCGGTTAAGGCAAATGCCCCTCTGCTGATGGTATCGAGCCGATGTCCGGCGTTTTCCAATTCTTGTGTGGCAATTTGTTCCAGCAAGCGCACTGCCACCTGACCATTGCGGGTTTCCGATTCGATGGATAATTGGTAGTCTTGATTGGATGCGAGCCAGGTTTGGCTGACGCTGATAATGGTGGCCACGATGGCAAACAATGCCACCAGGGCAATGGTCACAGCGGGTGAGAAATGGGGTTTGCGTAAATGCATATCAGCGTATCCTTGCCCGATTCGAATGGCTATGATGCATCATGGTTTTGGCTGCTATCGAGCAGCCAATCCGCCAGATGCTGAACATCAAGGCTGGCTTCGCAGCCCGGTTCATACTGCAATACCGGGCGTTCGTAAGCGAGTGCCTCGGAGACCGAGCGATCCCGGTGGATGGTAATGGGCACTAACTGCCCGGCAAAATTTTCATAGAGCGCGGTGCGAACCTGGTGCCCCAGCTTGCTGCGGTGTGGCATCTGGTTGATTAGTAATTGCACCTTATGCTCTCGCACCAGGTGTAAAAAAGCCGGAATCGTGGCAAATGAAGCGGCGTCGGCCAAAATCACGGCCAGCGAGCGATGCGCTGCATTGAGCGCCTGCTGTAAATAGACGCTGGGGCCGGGCGGGGTATCGATCAAAATAAAATCCCAGGCATCCGGCCCCAAGCTGGCGATGCCGTCGGCTACCCAATGCGGATGGGCCTTGAGGGCGGCTTCAAATTCTTCCAGTTCCGATTCGCGCAGCATGCCAAAGGGAATAAAGCTGATATCAAACGGGCTGGCAAACACGGCGTCGGCAGTGATGCCTTCGCGTGTGAGGCCGGCATGGTCTTGCGCATCCATGCCAAGGTGCAGGCGTAAGGCATTTTGCGGATCGAGATCGAGCACCAATATCCGCTGATCACGCTGGGCCAGCGCGATGGCGATATTGGCGGTGAGGGTGGTTTTGCCAACCCCGCCCTTGCCGGAAATGAAAGCGATTATTTGCATGGTCAGGACTGGCTCATTGGCGTCGATTCGGGGTTTGCCATAATGGCGGTGGTTCCGGCAAAATGCCTGCGCTCAGGGGCCGGGCGGGGGCAGGCTTGCCATTGATCGGGTTGAGCGAAATCGAATGGGTTTGCTGCTGCCAGCCTTGCAATTGCGTCAGATTTTCGCGAATGTCCGCGCGTTGCGGCGCGAGGCGGGCGGCGCGCGTGAGTAAGTCGAGTGCGCTTTGATAATCCCCCGCCGCCGCTTTGGCAATGGCCATATTATTGAGCGCGACCGGATCAAATGGATTTTGCCGCACCAGTTCGGCATAGCTTTGAATCGCCCCCGCGCTATTACCTTCGGCCAGATAGGCGCGGCCGTATTGTTGCAAATCGACGGCATGGGCCAGAGTGCCGTTCAGCCCTAATAATAGGCTCCACAGCAAGCTCAATAACAGGCTCAATAACAGGCCCCACAGCAGACTCGATTTCAGCTTATTGGGCGCTTGCGACAATCGTGGCGGTCTCATAATGGGTCTCCAAGGTAAAGCGCCTGCAATACGCGCGGCGGGAACAAAACAGGCGTGGGCAAGGGGGTAAATGCATAGCGTAAATACAGCAAGCCGGTTTGCTGGGTGTAGTTGCGGCTGTTGTCAAAGCTAAAGCGGCCACCCAAAGCAAACTGCGAGGCCAGCAAATATTCAAACGAGATGCGCAAATTGGCCCCCGTGCCAGAACTGTTATCGCCTTTGTAGCTGGCGCGGAAATAGTCCGGGCGCGTGGAGGTAGTGGGCAATGCGGCGATGCGCGCTTGCCATTGTGCTTGCAGCGCGGGGTCGTTGGGGAAGTAGGCGACGCTATCTTGCGTAATATGGCGCAAGCTCACATCGAGCCCGATTTGGTAAGACAGTTTGCCAAACCGCCCGGCCGCATCCAGTGGCAGGCCCAGGCTGACATAGCGTTGCGGGCTGAAGTAGCCGCCATGACCAAGGTTAAAGTGGCTCAGATTATCGTGGTAACCGAGTGCGTTAAGATTCAAGCCCACGGTAATTTGCTGGTTCAAGCGCTGGTACAGCCGCCAATAAGCGCCTGCGGACGCTTCCCATTCGGTATTGGCTTTGACTGCGCGCCCGGTTAAACTGGCGATGCCACCGCCAGCATACAAGCCCAGTTGCTCGCTGCCGTAATTGGCGTCCAGGCGAACCCCGGTTTTGACTACGCCGCCCCAGGTTTGTCCGGTCAAGGGGTCGCGTGCGCCGGCATACGAGAGCACGCTGTCGGTCACCGAACGACGATTCAGGCTGGCCTTGAGGGTCAGATCATCCACCGTGTGTTTATAGCTGACACCGCCGACCAGATTGCTGACCTTAAACCCGAGCGGGCTGGTGCCCAGATCGATGCGTAAATTTTCATCGCCATACGCGACGGCCAGCGCCACGCCGCTGGCCTGAATAAATTCGCTGGGGTAGGGCGTGGCGAGAAATGACCCCAGAGCACCTGAACCAAAGCGGGTAATATTGGCGGGATCAGCCAAAATGATTTCACCTGCGCTGAGTAAAACCGGTGTCATGCGTAGCGTTAAATGGTGGTCATAATTGAGCGAAGTTTTGAATTCGAGCGGTATTTCGATTTCAGACAGACGATTCATACCCACTTCGCCCGAGCGATTGCGGTAAGCTGCGCCCAGGTCTAGCGTAGTGGCAAATTTGAGTTCGATATCTTGAATTTCTTCCGCCACCGTGCGTTCGCGATTGGCCGGGTTGAGGGTGGTGGCGAGTGCGGCAGCCGATGCGTTGGCTGCAGTTGTTTTGGTTGGGTTTGGCGCATGCCGGGCCTTGCCGGAAATGGCTTGGCTCAGGCGGCTGAACAGGGACGGCGCTTCATTTTGCGGTACGGCACCGGGTGGCGCTTCCGGTAAGCGTTGGTCCAGTCGCAAAACCTGTGCCGCTGCCGATGCCGCTACGGGAGCGGGTTCGCGCGCCGTGCTGCGCCATTCTGGCGCTGCCGTGATATTGGCTGGCGGCGGGGCTATCGCGGCAGGCACGGCAATCGGGGGCAGCGGCGCGAGTGTAGCCGCTTGCCGGGTGCCGGTTGACCCGAGTGCCGCCAACGCTTGCTGCAAGGCATTGGCGTCGGGCACTTGCGCATGGTGACCTTTGCTGCGGCTGTGCTTGCTGCGTTTGCTACGCTTGCCATACTTATTACGCTGATCGCCGGGCGGCGCATCGTCTTGAATTTGCGCTGCGGCCGCTTGTGTGGCTTGTGCTGATCTTGCCTTGGTTGGCGGCTGGGTTTGTTGCGCCTGTATTTTGGCGAGTGCAGCCTGATAGCCCGCTTCAAATTGCGTATTGTTGTTGGCGGGTGCGGGCGCGTAGCTGGTGCGCGCCTGAGGCGTCTGGTTCACCTGGGTTAGCGGATCAACAAATTGGCGTGTACCGGGCAAGGGCAGAATGCTGTTATTGATTGCATTGGGCGCGGCAGGAATCCCAGGGCCAGTACTTGGCGCAGCCGCACCATTATTGCGTGCGCGCACCGCATTGGGTATCGGCAAAATCAAATTGCGCACGGTTGTGGTGGTCCCCACCGCGCCTGCTACGCCAGCCGCATGCAGATTGGCATCCACCAGCCGTAAGGCCAGATTACCCGGCACATTGCCAAAGGCGGCTTTTTCGTGTTCCAGCGCTTGCGCGTACTGAAAATATTCCAGTGCCTTGGGTATATTGCCGCGTAATTTCTCAACCCGCCCGGCTTGTGCCAACACGCGCGGGTGGTCGGGGGCCAGTTCCAGTGCTGCTCCGACATGTTCGGCTGCTTGATCGAGCTGCTTGGCTGCCATCGCCACGCCGGCGGCAAACAGGCGATGCTCCAAATCATTCGGTTCGCGCTCGATCACACTCTCGGCCAATTGCAAGGCTGGCCCCGGTTCACCACCCGATTGATAGATGCGCGCCAAGGCCATGGTCAAGCGCGTATCGTTGGATTGTGCCAGCGCCGGGCTGACCGTATCGTAAGCATCGGCCAGTCGGCCGGCTTCCCGCAGGGTATCGGTTTGGCGCAGCGTGTAGGCGAGGATGATTTTATTTAAATCTTCAAACTGGCGTGCTGTTAATTGGGTTTGTTTGGCCAAATCGCGCAGTACGGTGGCCAGTTCCGCGTCTTGCCCTGTACTCAATAGCAAGCTGGCGTATTGAATGCGCGCCCCCACATCGCTATTGCCCTGGCGCGCATGAACGCTGCGCAAGATTTGCAGGGCGCGTGCCGCTTGCCCGGTTTCTGACCAGGCACCCGCAACCGTGCTGAGCAAACTCACCTCATCACCTGCGGCACTTTGCGCTTGATTCAGTAAATTCACGCTTTGCTGGCTTTGCCCTTGTTGCTGGTATTGGCGGGCGCGGATGGTTTGCACCTGTATCCAGAGCCGCCGCTGGTCTTGCGCCATGGCGGCAGTGCGCTTGGCGGGGGCGATGCGCTCCAGCGCCAATAAGGCTTCGGAGGGGCGCGCCTGTTCGGCAAACAGTAGCGCGCGCGCATGCCAGGCTTCGGGCAGGTCGGGGAAGGCATCGACCAAATTATCGATAATCGAATTGGCGGCCGCCACATCATTCAAGCGCTGATACAACCGGGCCAGCGCCAGCCGCACCCACGGGCTGGCGGGGTCGAGCAAGAGTGCGTCTTCCAGCCTTTGCATGGCGCTATCGTAAGCGCCGCTTTGCTCATCGGTTTGCGCCAATTTGAATAATGCCTGCGCTTTGGTTTGGTTCAAGCCAACCATTTTTAATTCCGGCGAAGCGGCTTGCGCGGCGATTAAGGCCAGCGCTTCTTGCTCGCGCCCGGTTTGCGTCAAAATCGAGACCAAACCCAAAAATGCGCCCGCTTGCGCTGGCTGTTGCCGCAGCACCTGGCGGTATAGTGGTTCGGCACGGACAAAATCGCGCTTTTCATTCAAAATATCGGCCAAAATTAACAGGCCGGCGCTGTGTTTGGGGTCGATGCGCAAGGCTTGCTGTAACTTCGCTTCGATCTCGGCCTGACTGGTATTTTTGTCGCCTTGGCGCGCGGCACCGATTTCATGAATTAAAGTCCAATAATGCGCGCTTTGTTGCGCCGACTTCCAGCGTTTGCCGCCATTGGCGACGATTTGATCAAGCAAAGCACTCGCTTCAATCCAAATCCCTTTGCGCATTAACACGGTGGCCAAGCCGCCCTGGGCGTCCAGGTCGCCCGGTTTTTTGCTCAGAATATCGCGAAAGCGGGCTTCGGCTTTGTCCACTTCGCCAGTATCGAGCCATTTAAAGCCGGAGCGTCGTTCCAGTTCCGCCAGATCGGGCGCAACGCTGGCAATGGCGGGCCGATCCAGCAGGCGCAAGCGCTCGCGCACCGCTTGATCATTCGGAAAAAGGGATAAATATTGTTGGAATAGGGCGCGGTCGGCGCTTTTTGCCCCCAGCCAAACCAAGGCTTGCCGCCAGGCTTTTTGCGCTTCCGGGTCTTGTTGGCCCAAATGGGCTAACTGGCGTATGCCTTCCCGGCGCGTGCTTTCGCGATAAGTCAGGTGGCGCGCCAGGGCCATTAAATAGGTATTGTCACCGGGGTGGCTTTTGGCCAATTGCTCCATGCCACGGCGCGCTTCATCCCAGCCTTCACGGGTGCCGCCCAGGGTTTGATAATATTCCAGCCCAAACTGGCCAGTCGGTTGGGTTTCGCCCAAAATAGTGCGATAGGTTTTGACGGCTTCATCGGGTTTGCCGATTTGCGCTTGCTTGCGTGCGGCTTTTAGCTCTTCTGGCGCGGCGCTTTGCACCTTGAGCGCGGTTTCCAGTTCGGCCAGACCGGGCGGTGCGGGTTGGATGGTTTTTAAGCGTTGATACAGTTCGTCGGCTTCTTTATTGTGGCCAGCGCGTGCTTCCAGTGTACCCAGTTGCACCAGGGCCAAGGGGTGATCAGGGTTGACCCGTAATAATTTGCGCCAGGCATCGGCGGCCAGATCATCGCGTTTTTTCTGTTGCCAATAGCGCGCCTGATCGATTAAGCGCTGTACCGTCGGATCATCCGCCGCCCATGCAATCGGGCAGAACGTGAGGGCCAGGGATAAACCCAGGCAAGTTTTCAAGAGGAACTTTTTTTTCATGCTTTTTTCATGCTTTATTTATGTTCGTTTCATGTGTTGCAGTTTGCCTGTTTGGCCTGGTTTGGCGCTTGTTTTGGTATGGTCAAGCGCCCATCGCGCGCAAAATGAAAGCGTTGCTCTAAAAATCCTGAAGCGAACAAGGCCAAAGCCTGTTCATAATAAATAATGGGCACCCCGCCGCCACTGCTAATCCGCACTTTTTGC
>JBKJLF010000033.1:0-2561 GCA_046597185.1 Burkholderiaceae bacterium
AGCTATGGCCGATGTATTTTGACGCCAAGGTCAGCAGATCGTCATTGTATTTGCTGGCGACGTAGCCAACTTTATCTTGAAAGTCCGGGCTGACGCGTTTGAAGTGATCGATAAAGCGTTGTTGCTCTTGCATTTGTTGCTCGGTAAAGCCGACCAGCATTTCGCTGCCGGCCACAAAGTTATAGGGCAAGGCTTCGTCGCCATGCACATCAAAAAACATATCGCAGCCGATTTCATGAATCTTTTGCTTCACATAAAACACTTCCGGGCTACGTTCGATGGTGGGCGTCATCCATTCGCGGTTGAGGTTGGCCCCTGTGGCATTGGTGCGCAAATTGCCGCGTACCGAACCGTCCGGGTTCATATTGGGCACGATATAAAACACCGCTTGCTGTAATAATTTACGCGCCACCGGGTTGGCTTGGCACAACAAGGCGTCCAGCAAGCCTTCGACAAACCATTCTGCCATGGTTTCGCCGGGGTGTTGGCGCGCGATAATCCAGATTTTTTTGGCTGTTTCGCGGTTGACAGCGGGGTCGGCCACTACCACCAGATTCATATCACGGCCATCGACGGTGGAACCCAAATCTTCTACCCGCACTGCCGGGTGGGCGGCGACTTTGCCCAGCACGGCCAGGTGGCGTTGCCAGGAATAGGGTTCAAAATAGGCGTAATAGACGCTGTCCTGGCTTGGGGTATGCGAGATGGTGAAGGTTTCTCCGTCGTAATCGGTATCAACGCGGAACCAGGTTTGGTTGTCGTAACTGGCGGCGGCGCGGTAATCGTTCCAACCGCCGGGGTAGGCCGATTTGCTGGCGTTCATCACGCGCAGCTTGCAGGCTTGATCGCGTGCGCCTTGGAGGCGAAAATAAAACCATTGTGCGAAATCGGCGTGGGAATCTTTACGAATCGCCAATTCGATTTGCTGCGGCTGTTCGGCACGCAAGATTTCAATGGCACCTGCATCAAAGTTATGGCTGATTTTAATCGACATCAAGAGGTCCTTCTGGATTGTTTTTTTGGCTGATAAGCGGGTGGTGAATCGGATAGCGAAGCAAAACCGGGTAGGTTTGCGTCCAACCCTGCATTGTAGCAAAGCCGTATGCAAAAGCGGGGGAATTTGCCCATGCGAGTAAGATTTCTGAAACAAATCGGTGTTTTTTTGTGGTTGAAGCCGGGTTGCGGCAAAAGCTCTGCTATAGTTGCGTCTTCGTCGGGGCGTAGCGCAGCCTGGTAGCGTACTTGCATGGGGTGCAAGGGGTCGGAAGTTCGAATCTTCTCGCCCCGACCAATTAAATACTTGACTCAGGCCAATCTTCGGATTGGCCTTTTTCATTTTTAAGCCCAGGATAAGCCCAGGACACCATCCGCATTGAAAGGTCAACCAATCCCATGAGAATCAATCAAATCTACACCCATAACGAACTGCGCAATTTCGTTTACATTCTTGAGTTGGCTGATCAACAAGCCATTGTGATCGATCCCTGGGATGCAGTGGTCATTAACCAGTATCTCGATGACAAAAACCTGGCGCTGAAGGCCATCATCAATACCCATGAACATTGGGATCATACCCAAGGCAATGAAGCGTTGGTGGCGCAACATGGCTGCGAAGTGTGGGCGCACCAAAATGGCGCAGGCAAAGTACCCGGTTTAAGCCGCTGCTTAAAGGCGGGTGAGTGCATTGATATCGATTTGAATAGTCAATTAACGGTACTCGACACGCCGGGCCATACCTTTGCGCATTTGTGTTTCATTGTGAACGAGAACGGCAAAGCCACAGCCGTATTTACGGGCGACACCTTATTTAATGCCGGGGTTGGGCATTGCCGGGGTGGTGGCAATGAAGAAGTGTTGTATCAAACCATTAGCGAACATTTTCAGCATATGGCCGCCGATATCATGGTCTACCCAGGGCACGATTACCTGGCCAACAACTTAAAATTTACTTTGCAATTTGAACCCAACAACCCCATCGCAAAACAATGGTTAGCGCGCGTTTTGGCTGAGGCTTATGTGCCGGGTTCAATCCAGACCACGATTGGGGATGAACGGTGCTTCAATACTTTTTTACGCCTGGACAATGAAGAAATCATCCAACACCTGGCGCTTGACAAGCCTTCACCCAAGCAAGTATTTATTGCGCTGCGCGGTTTGCGGGATAAATGGTGACCAATTGCGCCAGCAAGCATTGTGCTGCCGGGTGCCACGCCATGGCGTTACGGGCTGGAAACCGATGCCACGCTTTATGCCGAATTTCGCCAGTTTTTTATCGTGCTTGAAGCGGCGTCAACCGTCATCTTTTTAATCGAATATATTTTGCGGGTTTGGGTGTGCGTTGAGCAAAGGAAGTTTTCTCATGGGTTGTTTGGCAGCCTCAGTTACATGCGGCAAGCGCTATATCGCAGAACACAAAGCCCAGCCCGACAAGTTCGCCAGCATCCCCGGCACGCTATGGTGGGCGGTGATGACGCTCACCACCATTGGCTATGGTGACATCATTCCGATTACGCCCTTGGGTAAATTTTTTGCGTCCGTGATCGCCATTCTTGGCATTGGCA
>JBKJLF010000061.1:0-21176 GCA_046597185.1 Burkholderiaceae bacterium
TTTTAATGCCAAATGCGACATGCCGATGATGGCATTCATCGGGGTGCGAATTTCGTGACTCATCGTGGCCAGGAACTGTGATTTGGTTTGGTTCGCGAGAGCCAAGGCTTGATGCGCCCGGTGGATGGCGGAAATATCATAAAACCACGATAAAATGGCTGCCTCGTTTTCATATTCCATCGGAAAATAAGAAGCTAAAACCCAGACTTCTTGCCGGGTTTCAGTGAACAAGCCCAGTTCAAAATTGACGATGATTTCGCCATGTTTAATGCGTGCGGTAATATTGTGAAAATCATTAATATTTTGATATTTTTCATGCGGACTTTCACCGAGCGCGGCTGGAAAGCTGGTTTGAAACAAATCAACATAGCATTGATTGACAAACATGCGTGAATTGTCGCGTATCCGCCGAATCCCTACCGCGACCGGGCTATGTTCCAGCAGTTGGTGCATTTGGATTTCATTGCTTAACAGCTTTTGATCCAGTCGCGCCCGACTGATGGCGTAGCGGATAATGCGCACCAGGGCGTTGGCGTTGATATCACCTTTAACCAGAAAATCTTGTGCGCCTTCTTCGAGTGCCCGCAGTGCCAGCGCGTTATCGGCTTCGCTTGAGAGAATAATAATGGGTAGTAAGCCTGCTAAACTGATGCAAGCGCGCAAGTTGCTGAGAAAATCGCCTTCCGGCAATTGCGCATCAAGTAAAATTGCATCCGGCTTTTTTTCTTTAATGGCTTGCAAAGCCAAGTCCAGCCGTGAGAATATGACAAGCTCAAACTGTTGCAGCGGGTGGGTCGCAAGCGTTTGTGCCAACGCGTTGGAATTGACCTCATCAAGGCCAATTAACAAAACGTCAAAGCGGCTGGCAGGCGTAGGGTTCGAATTCAAAGTATCGCTCGTTTGGGCCAAAGTTCTGAACAGAAGAATGATTGTGACGCAAAAAGTGGGTGTTTGTCACGCAATAGATTGGATTTGGATGAGGATTTATTGTTGATGGGAATGTTGGGAGAGGGTATGACGATTCAAAGGCAGTGGATGAGGCGGATTGGGCTGGCTATATTGTGTTGGTTTTTGCCAGCGTGGCCAACGTGGGCGCAGCCAACAGCTTTGATCGGTCAAAACGGTTGGTTGTTTTATCGCTACGAATGGGCGCAGGCTAATGACGCCGCCGATACTCGCGCCACGTTGCAGTTGCTGCGTAAAATGCAAAGCCACTTTGCCAAAAATGGGGTGAGTTTGATGGTGGTGTTGGTGCCATCCAAAATTCGCATCTATGCCGATCAATTACCTGCGGGCAGTAAACTTGACCCGTACACCGATGGCAAATACCATCAGGCCGTTAAATTCTTGCGGGAGCAGCAAGTGGCGGTGACGGATTTGAATCAGGCATTTTTAAGCAGTCCGTTGCGTTTGAGTGACACGCCTTTGTTTTTACGGCTCGACACGCATTGGGCACCAGCTGGTGCTTTGTTGGCGGCGCAAACCGTGAAGGCGGAAATTGAGCGCCAACCAGCATTGAAAAAAGTTTATGATGCGACGCCTGAGGTCGCTTATGATTTGCTCTGGGCCAAACAAAAGGTGAATAAACGCGAACGTGATTTAATCGCCCAATTGCCCAAGGGTGCGCCGGAATTTCCATTCGAACAAGTATTGCCGTATCAAGCCAAGCCAAAAAATAATGCGGCCAGCAGCAGTTTATTGTCCAACGATGGCAACGGGCGCGTGGCCATTACCGCCATCGGTAGCAGTTATACGGATGCGGGCAATGGCTATCCCGATGCTTTGCGTTATACCTTGCAGCGCGATATTTTGGATATGTCGATTCCCGTATTGCAAGGGCCTTGGGTGGGGATGGAAGCCTATGTCAGCGATCTGGCGTTTCAGCGCAGCCGCCCCAGTTTGTTGTTGTGGGAAATCCCGGAGCGCGAATTGCGTTCGCCGCCGAATTATCGTTTTCGCGAGGCGCGTTATATCAGTGATAATCAAGAATGGTTATTGCGCACGGCGGCTTGGGTGCAGCAATCTTGCCAGGAAGTGAATAACATCGTTACTAAAACCGAAGTCGATGCACAAACCATCCGTTTACGTTTTGCGACGCCTTTGCAGCCGCTTGATTATTTGCAAGTGAGCTTGCCGGCTGCGCATACACGCCATTGGCAATTACAGGCGAGCAATGGGGTGGGTGAGACCCGGCAATGGCGCGCCACTTTGCCGGAAGATGAGTCGCCGCTGGATTGGAAACTGGCTTTGCCTCATCTGGCCAAGGGGGTGAGTCAATTGCAAATCAATGCCAAGGATTTGGGGCAGGTTGGACAATGGCGGGTTTGCCGCTTGGGGGCGGCGTTGTTGGAGTGAGTGCCGCAAAATGGTATGATGCTTGCGCGACCTTGCTTTTTAATTATCCGCATTACCCAATAATGCGTGCCGCTGAATATGGAAACACCTCATCTCATCCTGCCGATTGGCATTGATACGTTTGCCATCATCCGGCAAGAGGGGTTTTATTACGTCGATAAAACCCGTTTTCCTGGGAGCTTTCGCGTCAGGCTGGCTATTACTTTCTTTCCCGGCCCCGGCGTTTTGGCAAAAGCCTGTTTTTGGATACCCTGAAAGAATTGTTTGAGGGTAATCAAGCATTGTTTGAGGGCTTGTACATTTATGATAAATGGGATTGGACGCGGCAATTTCTGGTGGTGCATTTAAGCTTTGGCGAAGGCGTGCTGACGACGCGTGCCGAGTTGGATGCAAAAATTCGTGAAATTCTGGCGGATAATCAGGAGCGTTTGGGCGTGCAATGCACCCACGACAGTATTTCCGGTCAGTTTGCCCAACTGATCAAGCTTGCGCATAAAAAATACGGTGAACGTACGGCGTTGGTACAATGGCTACAATTGGAGTGGGGAAGCGGTGTATAACCCGTTCGACCTGTTATTGTTATTCCAGGAGCGAAAATTTGGTGCGTTGTGGTATGCCAGTGGTACGCCGAGTTTTTTACTCAAGCTGCTGGAGCAACGGTCTTTCTTTGCGCCCCTGCTTGCACAAATGCAAGTGGGGCCGGAGTTGATTTCGAATCTGGATGTTGATCAAATGACGCCCGAGGCCTTGTTGTTTCAGGCGGGGTATCTCACCATTCACCAAATCGGCCATACGCTTGCCGGGGAATGCCAGTACACGCTGGGCTACCCGAATAAAGAGTCCCCTGTATGGTTCAGCTCGGCTACCTGCTGAAATGATGGTTACTACTTGCCACTTCGTATCGGCAATATTTCAAGCAGCGCAATGTTCAAATCATGTGAAAATTCATTTTGTCACCAATGACTGTTATTTGATTACGCCGGGCCTTTTCCTCGGCAGCATGCGGGAAAAATTGAACGCCACCCCCTGCACCGTAGTTTTGCGGTGCGATGCGCCTGCTTGGGAGCCTGTTAGGCCCGGCAGTGCTAATCAATGTTTGGCAGAAACTGGTTGGGGCCGACTCCACCTCCAGATTAGCGTGCCAAGGCTCTGCTGATTTTTGTGCTTGTTTCTGGTGAATTGATGAAGTCAACGCACCGTTTAAGCCGCAATACGACGCCGTGTTGCGATACGAGTGGCGGTGGTGCGGATTTTGTCAGTTTTTCAAGCTTGGGGTAGGCGTCACCCGGTAAACTGCCAGCGTCCACCAGCATTGCAGCCCAGGCAGCGGTTTCATTGTCCAGTGCGGTGCCCACATATTGGGAACCGATGCAAGCAGCAAGTACGTAGTCTTTTGCAATTTGCAATTCCTTTTGGGGGGAGCGGCGCTGCGCTTGCTGTGTTCGCCAACAGAATACAGATTAATCCGAAATGTTTACATCGATTTGGTATGGTTAAAAATGCCATAAGATTCGCCCTGGAGTTGGCCCCTCGTTTCCCGCTGTTGCCGGGTTATCCCGTTGAATGCGGTAATCATGGAGAACTATTTACGCCGTCGATACATCCGAAACCGCTCATCATGATCCGCCGCGCGTTTGCCCTGCCATAATAATTCCCACTCCTTGGCCTTAAACTCGCGCGTCAGTTTGTCGTCGTCACGTGATTTCATGTGGTATTGCAGCAGTAATATCTGGCAACCCTGCTGTCCTTCTTTCGCAATCGGCAAATTGCCAAAATAGGCAAACGAGGCGCGTTGGGCCGGGCTGATGTTGGTTTCAATGCAATCGGTGTGGATCGGCAAATGGCGCACGATTTGCAGCGCTACCGGGGCGTAGCTCAAACGGTAATTGGACCAGGGCATGAATAGCGTCATCAATAGCAACCAGCATAAAATCAAACCGCCCGTCGATAGCACCACCGCACGCCACAATACACTTGGTTGGCGCGAAATACGCCAATACACCAGCGCAACCCAGCCCAAACTGGCACACACGGCAAGCAGGGTCACGGCGAAATTGAATTCCGGCTTGAAGCCGGGCACCAGTTTTAAGACGTTTTTTGCCAATTGAGTAGGCCAACCGGTCAAGGTGGCAATCCAGGCTAGCCAAATCAGGGCGGCGCTAAACGTCACCACCATCACCGCAAACCAATCGACCGCATTAATCGCGCCACGCTTCATGGTGGGCAAACCAAACGCGGCTAAAATAACCAGCGGCGGCAACAAAGGCAAAAGCTGGTTTTCCGCCGGGTTGGTACTCAGTAAGCACAAGCCCACCAGCATGGTGGCAAAAATACATGGCAAGGCGATGTGCAAGGCATAGCGTTGCCGCCGCCAGGCGTAAATGGCCCATGCGGCAAACGGCCAGGCTGGCCAAAAAAACCACATGCCATAGCGCCAGATGAAACGAAATGCAGCCCAATTGGGCCAGGTAGTTTGCGCCTGGTTCCACGCCAACCAGGTGGCAAAACTGGCAGGTTGCGCCACGCTGCGCCAAACCAATAACAGCGCCAGCGCCAGCAGCAAGGCGCTGGCCAAATGCAACAAACCCCGGCTTTTGGACATGCCAGGTAAAAACAAACAAGCTGCGGCAGCCAGCCATAGGGTTAAGGCGACCAAATAACCACGGGTCAGGGTGAGTAATAACAATGAAAGGCCAAACAACAGGGCTTGGCTCAGGGTGGTTTTATCCAGATAGCGCACCAGGCGGTAAAAGCCAAAGGCGATCAGGGACACTTGCAGTGCTTCCGCCGTGGTTTGGTGGCTGTTGAGTAATAAACCCCAGCAGCCCAAATAAATGAGTAAGGCCGCATCGGCCAAGGTGCGGCCATAGTCGGCGGCATTCGGTTGGCCACCAAAGGCCAGTTTCAAGGGTTGCGCTTCGCTGCGCCGCCCGAGTAAAAATGTGGCATACCAAATTGAGGTGGCACCCACCAAAAAAGCGCAGATGGTGACCATGCGTGCCGCCATCACATCACCCACCGCCACCCCAAAAATGCGAATTGCTAACGCCCCCAGCCAAAATGCCAAGGGGCCTTCTTCGGCACTGGGCATGCCCACATTATGCGGCGCTAACCAAGCGGCAAAACTGTCATGCGCCAGACTCCACATAATGCCAAAGCTGGCGGCATCGTCGTTTTTCCATGGGTCACGGCCAATTAAACCGGGCAAAATATACAACAGACACAGCGCAAAAATCCCCCAGCGCGGCAAGGCCAGTGTGGCAGACGCGGGCAGGCGCACCGGCTTCATCGGCGAGGACGGTGGGCGAGGGGAGAAAAGAGGTAGCAGCATGGTAAATTGGCGCTCATAAAAAAGGCAGCCAACGCTGCCTTTTTTTGTGTACGGTGTGATTCGCTACGATCAGTTTGCACCCGATGTTTTGGAACCAACTGTGCCGAATTTCTGACGGAATTTTTCAACGCGGCCAGCGGTGTCAACGATTTTGTGCTTGCCAGTGAAGAAAGGATGCGATTCCGACGAAACTTCAATCTTGACTAAAGGATAACTTTTTCCTTCAAAATTGATGGTTTCACGGGTGTTGACGGTGGAACGTGTGATGAATTTAAAGTCGCACGATAAGTCGTGGAACACCACATCGCGGTAATTTGGGTGAATATTTTCTTTCATAATGGTCTCTGGTTAGTTAGGTAGCCAATAGGCACTTCGTCGGTCGGATTGCTTCGTGACCCGATTGCCAATCACTTGCCAAGGGTGAAAAATGTTCAAGCCAGCGATTATACACCGTAATGCTGGCTTTGTGGGGCGAATACAAAGATTAGCCCCCGCGTCGCATCATTTCAAAAAACTCCGCATTGGTTTTGATGGAGCGCATTTTATCGAGGATGAATTCCATCGCTTCGATTTCATCCATATCATAGAGCAACTTGCGCAAAATCCAGATTTTTTGCAGTTGATCCGGCTTGATCAACAATTCTTCGCGGCGGGTGCCAGATTTATTCAAGTTGATGGCCGGGTAGACCCGTTTTTCAGCCAAACGACGTTCCAAGTGTACTTCCATATTACCGGTGCCCTTGAATTCTTCATAGATCACATCATCCATGCGGCTACCGGTTTCAATTAAGGCGGTGGCAATAATGGTGAGCGAGCCACCTTCTTCAATATTGCGTGCGGCACCGAAAAAGCGTTTCGGGCGTTGCAGCGCATTCGCATCCACACCACCAGTCAACACCTTGCCGGAAGCAGGAATGACGGTGTTATAAGCACGCGCCAAACGGGTGATGGAATCGAGCAAAATCACCACGTCTTTTTTCATTTCGACCAGACGCTTGGCTTTTTCCAGCACCATTTCGGCCACTTGAACGTGGCGCGTGGCCGGTTCGTCAAAGGTGGATGCCACCACTTCGCCGCGTACCGAGCGTTGCATTTCGGTCACTTCTTCCGGGCGTTCGTCGATCAGCAACACGATCAGCGTCACATCCGGGTGGTTGGCGGTAATGGCGTGGGCAATGTGTTGCAACATCACCGATTTACCCGATTTGGGCGAGGCCACCAATAAACCGCGTTGACCTTTACCGATCGGGGAGATCAAATCGATAATGCGGCCAGTGATATTCTCCTGGCCATTCATTTCGCGCTCCAGGCGCATCGGCACATTGGGATGCAGCGGCGTCAGGTTTTCAAACAGGATGCGGTGCTTCGAGCTTTCCGGTGATTCGCCATTGACTTTATCGACCTTGACCAGCGCAAAATAGCGCTCACCATCTTTGGGGGTGCGCACTTCACCCTCAATCGAATCACCGGTATGCAGGTTGAAGCGGCGAATTTGCGATGGCGAGATATAAATATCGTCGGTCGAGGCCATATAACTGGCGTCGGGCGAACGCAAAAAGCCGAAGCCGTCGGGGAGTACTTCGAGCGCGCCATCGCCAAAGATTTGTTCGCCTGATTTCGCGCGTTTTTTCAAAATCGCGAACATCAGTTCCTGTTTGCGCAGCCGGGCTGCGTTGTCAATATCAAGCCCGATGGCCATCTCTAACAGGGCAGAGACATGGAGGGCTTTAAGTTCAGATAGATGCATAGTCGTTTAAAAGTTGCGTGCTTCAGGTTGAGCGTAGCAAGGTGGGGGAGGGAATTGCGTGGTAAGGTGGGCGGTGTTGCATGGTGTTGCCTGATGTTGCTTTGTAGTGCATTATGCCGTGCCGCCCGGCCGATTGTAACTTAAATATTGCTTTCGATAAATGAGGCGATGGCTGCTTTTGGCATACCGCCCACTTTTTTCGCAATCTCAACCCCGTTTTTGAACAGGATTAAAGTTGGAATGCCACGAATGCCAAATTTGGTGGAAACCTGTTGATTTTTGTCAACGTCGATCTTGGCGATGATAACTTTGCCATCATATTCTTTGGCCAAATCTTCCAGAATCGGGGCGATTTGCTTGCAGGGGCCGCACCATTCTGCCCAAAAGTCGAGCAATACAGGTTTGTCGGATTTCAGAACGTCAGCGTCAAAAGAGGCATCGGTGATATGTTTAATGTGTTCGCTCATGGTTTCCCCGGATTGAGGGCTTGTTAGAAAGATTAAAAATAAGGATTAAAATTAAGAAGACTAAAAAAAGTATTGGGTATCTTGGGTGTGATTCGGAAAATACAAGGCTCTAAGTGGTTTCGTATCAACACCATACGAGTATTTTGGGTGGGAATTTTTAGAAATAATAACCTATTTTTAGGAAAATCGCTGTAACGGCTTAAAAAAAGCGTCGAATTAGCCGGGTTCCCGGGCTGAAGCACTAAAATAGGGGCCAGCGCTGCTATTTGAATTGCTGTTGTGATAACGAAACAATGATTTTTGCATGGTTCCTGGCGCACGCTGTTGTATTTTTACGAATCTGAAAGGTTTTATGTTACCCCATCTGCTCATTTCCCCGCATGCCGATTTCTGGAGCGTGGTGGCGCGCTTCATTAATGGGCAACAGCGTGCGTTGGCGCAACAAATCATCGTCCCCACCTTTGCCCACGCGCAATGTTTAAAAGCGGCCCTGACCAGCGCAACGCCGGGCGTGATGTTGGCACCGCCAATCCATACACTCGATGCCTGGCTTGCCTTGCAGTCAGCCTTGGCCTTGCCCGCAAACAGCCAGCGCATGATGAGTTTGTTTGCGCAATTGCGTGAGCATAATTGGTTGACAGAATTATTTGGAGCCGCCGATGCGCTTGACCTATTACCGCTGGCCAATACCTTGCTGACTTTGTTTGATGAATTGAGCGCGGCGTTGGTGCCAACGTGTTTGCCACCGGATTTGCAAACTGATTCGTCCCCCGCTGCGTCGGGAGCGCAACTGGATACACGTTGGCAGCAAGCGATGCAGCAATTGGCCTTGCCGGCGCGCAAATTGCTATCGGAAGAGGCGCAATTGGTCTGGACCTTATGGAAAGCCCAACTCGACAGCGATGACCCGGCCACTATTGGCCAGAGCGCTTTGATGCGTTTGGCGCACAATGCGAAATACCCCTTGCTGTGGATACACCCGGTGCCACCCGATGCGATGCAACAAGCTTTCTTGCTGGCGTATGCGCGGCACCAGCCTGTGCGCGTGATCACGCTGGACTGGCGCGCCAGCGCGGTGCCCCCCTTGTACGCGCGCGCATGGCCTGAATTACTGGCCGCCGATGGTACGGATGGTGGTGGTGGTGCATATGGTGACTATGCTGCGGCAGGCGCTGAGGGTGCGGGCGTCGTCGCTGAACTCGCCACTGGCGCAATTGCGCTATGCCCGGCTTCCAGCCTTGAGCAAGAAGCGCAGCAAGGTGCGCAAGCTGTTTTGAACTGGCTGCAAGCGGGCAAAACCCGCATCGCCCTGGTGGCGCAAGACCGGGTGGCGGCGCGCCGCATTCGCGCCTTATTGGAACGTGCCCAAGTCATGGTGGCCGATGAAACCGGTTGGAAATTATCGACCACCCGTGCCGCAGCGGCGCTGGCCGCCTGGTTTGATGTGGTAAGTAGCCAGGCCGAAGTGATGGCCTTATTGGACTTTTTAAAGTCGCCCTTCGTGTGGGCGCATTGGCGCACCAAGTCCGATTGGTTGATGCAGTTGGAAATAATTTTGCGCCGCCAAAATGTGCAAGGTGGTTGGAATGCCATTTTGCAAGCCTTACCCGTCTCGTTTCGCCCCGAGCCGCTGATTGATTTAAAAAACATGGCGCAGCAATTTAGTGGGCGCAAAAGCCTGACACAATGGAATGAACTGAGCCAGACCATGCTCGAAGCATTGGGCATGAAAGCGGCGCTGGCGCAAGATTTGGCGGGCCAGCAAGTGTTGGCGCTGTTAGCCGATATAGGCAGCGCCAACCACGAGCAAAGCGCTCGCTTTCATCTGCCGGAGTGGCGCGCCTGTGTCAGCCTGGAAATGGAAGCGACGCCGTTTGTGGCCGCGCAGGTGGATCACCGGGTGGTAATGCTGCCCTTGAATGGCGCACGCTTGCGGCGTTTTGAGGCGGTGTTAATGGTCGGTTGCGACAGCCTTGCGCTACCTTCGCAACCGTCGGAAATCCTGTTCTTTGCCAATGCCGTGCGGCGCGAATTGGGCTTGGCCACGCGGGAGGCGCGGCAACAACAGCAATTGCGCGATTTTTCCGAAATCCTGCTCAGCGGGGCCGAAGTATTACTGTCGTGGCAGCAATTTAAAAATGGTGAACCCAATGCCATCTGTGCCTGGTTGGAGCGCCTGCAATTGGTGCTGGCGCGGGAAAAACTGCCACCCTTGCCGCAAGTAACGCTCAGCTTGAGCCTGCAACGCTTGCAGCCGCAACCGACCCTGCCACCGCAGCCCAGCGCAGCCAATTTATTGCCGCAAAAACTCTCGGCCAGTGGCTATCAAAAATTTTTGGCTTGCCCCTACGCGTTTTTTGCGCGCCAAATGCTGCACCTGAGCCAGGATGATGTCTTTTCCGATTTGCCGGAAAAGCGCGATTATGGCGATTGGCTGCATGGTATTTTGTATCAATACCATGAGCAATTGCGCCTGGAACCGATGCAAAATCGCCAGAGTTTATTGAACGCGGTATCGGCGCAAAAATTTGAACAGGAATTGCAACAAGGTGCCGGCGCACTTGGTTTTTATGTGCGCTGGCAGCAAACCATGCCGCGTTATCTTGAATGGGCCGAACAACAAGCTGAGCAATGGCAATACCAGGCGGGCGAACAACAGCGCGAACGCCTGATGACTTGGGGACAAAATCAGGGCCAGGTATGCCAGGTATTGTTGCACGGGCGGCTGGATCGGATCGATCAGCGGATCGATCAGGATAGTCAAGGGCAGCGCGTAATTATCGATTATAAAACCACTGGCATGACCGAATTGAATGCCAAGCTCAAAGGGGAGGATCAGCAATTGGCGTTTTATGGCTTGCTCGACCCGGAAGCGACCCAGGCTGGCTTTTTAAGCCTGGACAAGAAGAAAATTGATACTGTTTGGGCCAACGATTTCCCCGAGCGCAGGCAACGACTGGAACAGCATATTTTACAAAGCATGCAAGCGCTGCAAGCGGGGGCGGTCTTGCCTGCCAACGGCAACGCCAGCGCTTGCGAGTATTGCGAAATGGGCGGATTATGCCGCAAAGGGGCGTGGGCATGATTTCGATGACGCAAAATTTGCAGCACCTTCAAGCGGATCAAAGTGCGCAAACTGGGCCAATCGCGCCAACCACCAGCGCGCTGGCCTATGAAAACGATGGCGTGGCCACCAGCGCCGGGGAATTTATCCAACTCGCCTGCGACCCCGCGCGCAGCGTGGTGGTGGAAGCGTGCGCGGGCAGTGGCAAAACCTGGCTGCTGGTGGCGCGCATGTTGCGCTTATTGTTGGCCGGGGCGGAACCGGCGCAATTACTCGCCATCACCTTTACCCGCAAAGCCGCGCAGGAAATGCGCGAGCGCTTGCTGCAATTGCTGCATCAACTGGCCCTGGCCGATGATGCCCAAATCATGCACTTACTGGAGGAGCGCGGCGTTACCGATGCCAGGCGCTGGCTGATTGACGCGCGCGGCTTGTACGAGCGCGTGCTGGCCAGCCCGCAAGCGCTATCGATCGACACCTTCCATAGCTGGTTTGGGCGCTTGCTACCCTTGGCACCGCTGGCGTCAAGCGTGCCGCACGGGTATAGCCTGAGCGAATCGAATGGGCAATTAATGCATGAAGCGTATAGCGTATTTTTACAACAGGCGATGCAAGATGAGGCGCAGCAAGCGGCCCTGTTACAGTTGTACCAGCAAGTGGGTGATTCGACCGCGCGCAAATTATTGCAAGCCTTTGTTGATAAACGGGCCGAATGGTGGGCCATGAATTTGCATGGCGATGAACCTTTGCAAGCCTTGCAGGATTTGTGCGGTGAAGATGGCTTGTTGGATGCGCGGCTGCAAGTTTGGCAAGATCAGGGCTTAAATCAGGGCTTAAATCAGCGCTTGCTGCAAGTGGCCAACTTACTGGGGCGCGGCACTGCGCCAAATCAAAAATTGGCGACGGAAATTGAACGGGTTTTAACGGGGCCAGCCAGTATTGACGCGTTTGATGCATTGCGCGGCGCTTTTCTGACCCAAGCGGATCAAGCCCGGGCTGTGCCTTCCAACAAAGCCCTGAACGCCGCGCTGGCCGCGCATTTTTCCGGCGCTGACGGGGTCGCGCAATTTGCTGCTGAATTTGTCAACTTGGCTCAAACTTTGCTGCAATTGGAAGCGCGCAGCAAAGAACCCTTGGTGCTGGCACTGAATAAGGCTTTGTTTTGCGCCGGTAGCGCTTATCTGGCCTGCTATCAAACCATCAAAGCCCAGCAGCGCCTGTTTGATTTTGCCGATCTGGAATGGCATGTCTACCGCCTGCTCAGCAATCCCGAGCATGCCGCCTACCTGCAAGCGCGGCTGGATGCGCGCTACAAACACATCTTGCTCGATGAATTTCAGGACACCAACCCCTTGCAGTGGCAAATTGTGCAAAGCTGGCTGGGCGGTTATGGCGGCGATGGCAGTGATGGCGCACCCAGTGTTTTTATTGTGGGAGACCCGAAACAATCGATTTATCGTTTCCGCCGCGCCGACCCCAGAGTATTCGATGCAGCCCAGCAGTTCTTGCGCGCGCAAGGGGCCAGCTTGTTGCGCACCAATCAAACCCGGCGCAATGCCACGGCGGTGATCGATGCCTTAAACGCCAGCTTTGGCGATAATCCCCGCTTCGTGGCGCAAACCACGTTGGCGCTAAGTAGAGGGTTGGCTTACCGCTTGCCGTTGGTGCGGGGTGAGGGGGAGGAGGAGGGGCAAGGTGGGCAAGCGTCAGACATGAAGTCGGCTTTAGGCGATGCAGGCGATGCAGGCGATGCAGCCGATGTAGCCGGAGCCGGGGCGGCCTTGCGCGACCCCTTGCGCTGCGCCTTGCCTGAAGCCGTGCACGACGTGTATCGCGCCGAGGCGGCTCAATTGGCGCGAGTGTTGTGGCAGCTCAGGCAAAGCCATCAATTGCAATGGTCAGATATGATGTTGCTGGTGAAAAAGCGCACCCATTTGGCCGCCTATGAAGCCGCGTTTCGCAGTGCGGGCATTCCGTTTGTCTCCGATAAACGCGGCGGTTTATTGCAAACGCTGGAAGTAGCCGATCTGAGCGCCTTACTCAATTTTTTAATACTACCCGCTTCCGATTTATCGTTGGCCCATATCCTGAAAAGCCCGATTTTTGCCGCCAGCGATAATGATTTGATTTTGCTGGCCAGCAGCCCCGGCTATCACTGGTGGCAGCGTCTGGTGTTGTTGTGCGAAGACAAGGCTGCAGACGCCGCGCCTGGCTCAGCCGTCCCTTCAGCAGCGCTGCGGCGCGCCCATGAATTGCTGGGCCAATGGCTAAACATGGCCCCGCATTTGCCGGTGCATGATTTACTCGATCAAATTTTGCATCAGGGCCAGATTTTGCCGCGCTATTTGGCCGCCAGTCATGCTGGCATGCGTGGCCAGGTACAAGGCAATATCGAAGCGTTTATCGAACTGGCGTTGAATATGGATGCCGGGCGTTACCCCAGCTTACCCAAGTTTATCGCCGCACTGGAAACCTTGCGGCGCGAAGCTGAAAACGATGCGCCCAATGAAGCCAATATCGACCTTTCCGTGAATGCGGCCAGAATTCTCACCATTCATAGCGCCAAAGGTTTGGAAGCGCCGCTGGTGGCTGTATTGGATGCCAACCATAGCCAGGGCTTGCGTGACGATAACGGCATTTTGTGCGAATGGCCGCAAGACCGGATTGCGCCCACCCATTTTTCAACTTTTGCCAAAGCGGATGAGCGTGGCGCGGCGCGCGACCCTATTTTTGCCAGTGAAGAAGCCTTAAAGCAGCAGGAAGACTGGAATTTGCTCTACGTTGCGCTGACCCGTGCCAAGCAGATATTTTTAATCAGCGGTGTGGCTTCGGGCAAAAAAAATGATGTCGATGGGATCGTGGCGAAAAATTGGTATGCGCGCTTGCAATTGCCATTGTGGCCGCAGGCTGAGGAGCAAGCCGCCACCATGGCCGATCCACAAGCCGCCACCACGGCTGAAGCTCAAACCGATCCACCGGTGGACGCGGCGGCACAATCATTCGATTGGCCTTTGTATAACCCAAAAGCCCAGCCTGCCAGCGCCCGGTCAGGCCAGCTTGCCGAGTCAGCCCCGTTAGCGCCCAGCGAGGAGCAAATAGAAGGGCGCTTGCTGCATCTGTTATTGGAACGTGTTACCAGTCAGGCTTGGCCCTGGCATCTGCCCGACGCTGCCGCCATTGCACACTGGCTGCCTTGTCCGGCGGCCATGGCCCCGGTTTTGCGCAAGCAGGCCCAGACTATTTTAAATCACGCCGATTTACAGCGCTTTTTCGACCCCACGCAGTACCAGGCGGCTTATAATGAGCAAGAAATTTTGATCGGTGAGTTGGTGTTGCGTATGGATCGCATGGTGTTGACGCACGATGCGGTTTGGATTTTGGATTACAAGCGCCAATTATTGGCCGTAGAAATGGCCGACTACACCCGCCAATTGCGTGAATATGGTTTTTGGGTGCGGCAAGTTTATCCGGCGCGGCAAGTGCGCGCCATACTGATCGCCGCCAATGGCGTGGTGCAGGAAGTGGAGATTGAATAAAGTTCGCAGTAAAGTTAGATTCGTTAGATTTGATAAAATTAATGAACAAGGAGAGCAAGATGAAAACCAAGGCCGCAGTGGCGTGGCAGGCAGGTAAGCCTTTGAGCATAGAAGAAGTTGACCTGGCCCCGCCAGGCCCGGGTGAAGTGCTGGTGGAAGTGAAGGCCAGCGGCATTTGCCATACTGACCATTTCACCCTGAGCGGGGCCGACCCGGAAGGCATCTTCCCCGCCATTTTGGGCCATGAAGGGGCGGGCATTGTGCGTGAAATCGGGGCCGGCGTAAAGAGCTTGCGCGTGGACGATCATGTCATTGCGCTGTACACGCCGGAATGCCGCGAATGTAAATTTTGTCTGTCGAAAAAAACCAATTTGTGCCAAGCCATCCGCTCTACCCAGGGCCGTGGCCTGATGCCGGATGCCACCAGTCGTTTTTCCATCGATGGCAAGCCGATTTTTCACTACATGGGCACCTCCACCTTTTCCAACTTCATCGTGGTGCCAGAAATCGCGCTGGCAAAAATCCGTTCCGATGCGCCGTTTGACAAAGTTTGCTATATCGGCTGCGGCGTTACCACCGGCATCGGGGCCGTGCTCTTCACCGCCAAGGTGGAAGCGGGGGCCAATGTGGTGGTGTTTGGATTGGGCGGCATCGGTTTAAATGTAATCCAGGGCGCGCGCATGGTGGGGGCCAATAAAATCATCGGCGTGGACATCAACCCCGCGCGCGAAGCCATGGCGCGCAAATTCGGCATGACCGATTTCATCAATCCCAATGACACGCAAAACGTGGTTGATGCCATTATTGGCCTGACCGATGGCGGTGCCGATTACAGCTTTGAATGCATCGGCAATGTGGATGTCATGCGCCAGGCGCTGGAATGCTGCCACAAGGGTTGGGGCCAATCCATCATCATCGGGGTGGCCGGGGCAGGGCAGGAAATCGCCACCCGCCCGTTTCAACTGGTCACTGGTCGGGTTTGGAAAGGCTCGGCCTTTGGCGGCGCGCGCGGACGCACCGATGTACCGAAAATTGTGGATTGGTATATGGATGGCAAAATCAATATCGACGATTTGATCACCCACCGCCTGCCACTGGAGCGGATTAATGAAGGCTTTGACTTAATGGAGCGCGGTGAATCGATACGCTCCGTGGTGCTATATTAATTGCTTGCACTAAGTTTTTAAGATTTTCAATTGCTGCTCGGCGTCTTCACGCTGTTTCTGGTCGAGGCCGACTTTTTGCGCCAAGACTTTTTGGAATAAATCAATGGCTTTGGGTTTGTTGCCCAAAGCCTGATGAGATATGGCCAGACGGTAGATAAAGTAAGGACGCGCTTCGATGGTAATTGTTTTATCCAGTGCCGCAACCGCATCGGCATGGCGTTCTTGTGCCGCATAAGCGCGGCTGAGCATATACCAGAGGCTGGGGTTGAGCGGGTAGCGCTTGAGGGCTTGTTTCAAAACTCGCTCGCTATCGGCCAATTTCTTTTGCTCGCGGTAAGCGTTGCCCAGATCCACCAGGGTACTTTGTAGTATGGATTCGAGTTCAGCATCGCCTCCGGTATTGATTGCCAACAGCTGGCGTTCGGCTTTGCCGATACGGTCCTGATGCAAGTCCACCTGCGCCTGCAAGAGCGCCCCCGCTTGGGCATTGAGTTTGCCCGTTGCGCTGGCCAAGTCTTGTGCTTTACCTACACCACCGCCAACAATACCGGGTGCAAGCACATAAAATTGGATAAGCGCGTAGCATGCGCCATAGTTTTTTGGGGCCAGTTCGACTGCCTTTGAAAGGCTGCTGCGAATTTTGCCTGACAGTGAAATCGACGCGAAGATGCCTGCGCTTTGTATTTTCATGCCATACAGATTACCCAGCATGGTGTGGCATTCAGAGTGAGCGGGGTGGGCTGCCACGCATTGCTCAGCATATTGCAGCCCTTCATCCACGCGTCCGACCTGGTTTTGTCGCATAATTAATTCAACCTTGGCAACCAGCGCATCGCTATTTTTGGGATCAATGGCGAGTTTGGCGGAAACCGCTGTTTCCGCTTCTTGATATTTGAAATTCCTGATCAAGCTGGAAAATTCATGGGCATTGGCGTTTGTTATACTAATGGCTGTGCCCAAGCTGGCGCAAACCAGGCTAATAAGTAATCGTTTCATTGAATTGCTTTTAATGTTAAGCCTTTAAGGTCTTCAATTGCTGCTCGGCATCTTCGCGTTGTTTCTTGTCCAAGCCGGCTTTTTGGGTCAGGGCTTTTTCGAACAAATCAATGGCTTTGGGTTTATCGCCCAAAGCCTGATGCGACAACGCCAGGCGGTAGATAAAATAAGGGCGCGCTTCAATCGCGATGGCTTTATCCAGTACTGCGATGGCCTCTGCATGGCGCTCTTGTGCAGCATAAGTGCGGCCCAGCATACCCAAACCACTCGGGTTCAGTGGGTAACGCTTGATCACTTCTTTCAACACGCGCTCGCTATCGGCCCATTTTTTTTGATCGCGGTAGACACTGCCCAGGCTCACCAAGGTGCTTTGTTGGATAAATTCCAAATCATCATTGCCTGCGGTATTGGCGGCCAATACCAGGTTTTCGGCCTTACTGATATGGTCTTCTTTCAATTCAATCCGCGCTTGCAAGAGTGACCCCGCTTCGGCGTTGAGTTTGCTGGTTTCTGCCACCAGGGCTTGCGCTTTATCGAGGCCGCCACCGGCAATACCGGGTGCAAACAAATAAAATTGATTCAGTGATGAGCGTGCGCCATAGTTTTTGGCATCCAGCTCGACCGCCTTCAAAAAGCTGCTTTTAATTTTACCTGCCAGTGAAATCATGGCGAAAGTGCCCGCGCTTTGTATTTTGATGCCATGGACATTGCCCAGCATTTCATGGCATTCGGAGCGATTCGGGTGCGCAGCCACGCATTGTTCTGCATATTGCTGCGCTTCATCAATGCGGGCAGTTTGATTTTGATAGAGAATTGATTCAACTTTGGCAATCAGCGCATCGGCATTTTTCGGGTCGGTTGTGAGTTTGCTGGACGCCGCTTTTTCCGCTTCTTGAAACTTGCGATTCTTAATCAAGCTGGAAAATTCATGGGCATTGGCGCTGCTTATACCAACGGTCGCGCCCAGACTGGCGCAAACCAGGCTAATCAGTAATCGTTTCATCGTATCACTTTCAATGTCAAGGGAAGATGGGGCAGGATTATAGCACAAAGGTATGAATAGCTGCTGATAGGTAATTGTAATAAGGTGATACAGAAATTTGATTAGAGTCGGCGCAACATATCAAACCGGAATCGGGCATCCTGCTCGGCTATAATCACAGCATGCAAAATTTACTCGACAATCTCAATCCAGAACAATTGGCGGCGGTGACGCTGCCAGCGCAATCAGCCCTGATTCTGGCAGGCGCAGGCTCGGGCAAAACCCGTGTGCTGACCACGCGCATCGCCTGGCTGATCCAAACCGGGCAAATCTCGCCAGCCGGGGTGTTGGCTGTCACATTTACCAATAAAGCCGCCAAAGAAATGCTATTGCGGCTCTCCACCTTGTTGCCAATTAACACGCGCGGCATGTGGATCGGCACTTTTCACGGCATCTGTAACCGCTTGCTGCGCACCCATCACCGTGATGCGGCTTTACCACAAACCTTTCAAATTCTCGATACCGCCGATCAACTCGCCATGATCAAACGCATGCTCAAGAATTTACAGCTTGACGATGAAAAATATCCGGCCAAAAACGTGATGTATTTTATTAATCATGCCAAGGAGCAAGGTTTGCGCGCGCAAAGCGTGGAAGCGTATGATGCGCACGAGCGCAAGTTGGTGGAATTGTACGGCTTATATGATGAGCAATGCCAGCGTGAAGGCGTGGTCGATTTCTCTGAATTGTTGCTGCGTTGTTATGAATTGCTGAGCCGCAACCAGCCGCTACGCGAGCATTATCAGGCGCGCTTTCGCCATATTTTGGTGGATGAATTTCAGGATACCAATGATTTGCAATACAAATGGCTGAAATTATTGGGTGGGCCGAACACCGCGCAACCGACCGCCTTGTTTGCTGTGGGCGATGACGATCAAAGCATTTACGCCTTCCGGGGTGCCAATGTGGGCAATATGACCGCGTTTGAGTTTGAATTTGCGGTGCAAAACCACATCAAGCTGGAGCAAAATTACCGCTCGCACGGGCATATTCTCGATAGCGCCAATCGCCTGATCGAAAACAATAGCCAGCGCATGGGTAAAAACTTGCGCACCGATGCGGGCCACGGCGAGCGCGTGCGCGTGTATGAGGCCAGTAACGATTTGCAAGAAGCGCAATGGCTGGTGGAAGAAATCAAAAATCTGGAAGCGGATGGCGTGGTGCGTGATGAAATTGCGATTTTATACCGCTCCAACGCGCAGTCGCGGGTGTTGGAACATGCGCTGGTGGCCAGTGGTATAGCGTATAAAGTGTATGGCGGCTTGCGTTACTTCCAGCGGGCTGAAATCAAACATGCGATTGGTTATTTGCAGTTGATGGAAAACCCGCATAATGATTCGGCCTTTTTGCGAGTGGTGAATTTCCCCACACGCGGGGTGGGGGCCAAGGCGCTGGAGACGCTGCAGGATGCGGCCAGCCAATACAACATTTCGCTGTATGCGGCGGTGCCGTATGTGATGGGTAAGGCGGGCAGCAGTTTGGCTGGGTTTGTGCGCATTATTGAAAGTGCGCGCTTTGAGGGGCAAGCTTTGCCCTTGCAGGAATTGGTGCAATTGACGCTCGAAGTGAGTGGTTTGATGGCGCACTACCAAACCGAGAAAGACGGCGAAGACCGGGTCGCCAATCTGGAACAATTGGTGGATGCGGCCAATTTGTTTGTGGCCGAAGAGGGCTTTGGCCATGATGCGCCCGCTTTTGCCGGGCCAAAAGCGCAGGCGATGAATGCCAATAGCGTGGGCACGGTGGAAGTGTTGGATGCCGATGCACCGCTGGTGACAGTGATGTCGCCGTTGTCGGCCTTTTTGAGTAATGCTTCGCTGGAAGCCGGGGACAATCAGGCGCAAGACGGGCAAGCCGCGATTCAGTTAATGACCGTGCATGCGGCCAAGGGGCTGGAATTTAATGCCGTGTTTATTACCGGGCTGGAGCAAGGCTTGTTTCCGCATGAAAGCAGCGCCACCGAGAAAGACGGCATCGAAGAAGAGCGCCGTTTAATGTATGTGGCCATTACCCGCGCCAAGCGCCGTTTGTATTTAAGCTTTGCGCAAACGCGCATGTTGCACGGGCAAACCAGGTACAACACGCACAGCCGTTTTCTGGATGAATTGCCGGGTGAATGTTTGAAGTGGTTGACGCCCAAGGGCGGCGGCCAGCGTTATGGTTCGTCACCCGCGATTAAATCGGCTTGGGATGAAGCAGTGCCACAGCAAATGCAGCAGATGCAAAGCAAGCAGTTGCAGGGCATAGGCTGGCGCATTGGGGAAACCGTGTTTCATGCCAAGTTTGGCGAGGGGGTGATTGTGAATCTGGAGGCGGGCGGTGGCGGCAATCCTCGGGCGAATATTAATTTTGGCAAGCACGGCATGAAATTGCTGGATTTGGGTGTGGCTAAATTGGAAAGACGGTAAATAATATGAAATCAGCTTCTTTACAGCCAGTGACGATTGCGCTCATTGCCCTTTGTGTGGTGGTGGCGGCTATTTCGGGCCTGGACGGGGACAACCCGGTGCTATTGCCCTTGTATATTATCGATCTGACCCAGCCAGAAGCTGGTTTGTCGGGCGAATTATGGCGTTTGGTGACGCCCGCCTTCATCCATTTCGGCCCGATTCATTTATTGTTTAACATGATGTGGTTGTGGGATTTGGGGCGTGCTATTGAGTTCAGAAAAGGCAGCGCCTTTTATGTTGTCTTTGTGCTGGCGCTGGCGGTGGCGGCCAATTTGGCGCAGTACTTTATTACCGGGCATCCAAAATTTGGCGGCATGTCGGGCGTGGTGTATGGGTTTTTGGGCTATGTCTGGATCATGGGCCGCCGCAGCCCGCGCTTTGGCATGGCTTTGCCGCAGCAAACGGTGCTGATTATGGGCGGCTGGTTTGTGCTGTGCTGGACCGGTTTGCTGGGGCCGATTGCCAACTGGGCGCATGCGGCGGGTTTGGGGCTGGGTGTGGCTTGGGCGTTTATGGAGTCGAGTAGGCGCTGATGTTTTCAGCGTGGATTTGTTATTGAAAGAGGGTAACGTGCGTATCAACAAATTAACCGTAAAAAACTTCAAAGGCTTCGAGGATCGGACTTTTGAGTTTCCGCAAGCAGCCAATGCGGTTGGCAATGGTTCGTTTCATTTGCTGATTGGGCAAAACGGCAAGGGCAAGACCAGCGCGCTGGATGCCTTGGCGGTGGCGGCGGGTAGTTGGTTACTGGGGGTGCATGGCGTTGATGACCGAGCTATTACCGAAGAAGATGCACGGTTGGTGGTGCAGGAGTTTGGCGATACGGCGCGGATAGAAAAGCAGCTTCCGGTGTGGGTATCCGCGGAAGGCGTGGTTGCTGGTGAAGCGTTGGCTTGGATGCGAGAATTGGAAGCGGGCGGGGCGGGGAGCGCCAAGGCTGAAAATATCCGCTTATTGGCAGAAAAGCCGGTAAGGGATAATCAAGGCAATGGCAGTTTGCCCTTGATTTGTTATTACGGCAC
>JBKJLF010000070.1:0-5657 GCA_046597185.1 Burkholderiaceae bacterium
AGGCGACATCCGCGATTACGTGAAAAAGAAGAAAATTAGCGGCGGAACGCGTAGCGACTCCGGTCGAAAGTGCCGGGACACTTTTACCAGTTTGAAAAAAACATGCCGAAAACTCGGCATTTCATTCTGGAAATACTTGCTCGACCGAACTTCAAACATTGGCCAGATTTCATTTCTGCTCGACATCGTAGAGCAACGCATCGCGGCCTCTTGAGTTGTTGCCGTGTGCGTGCATGCCACGGCTTATTGAGGTGTTACAAAATTAGCAGATCATGTACCATTCCCGCTGGGAAAAAACGCTTCTTTCCGCTCATTAATATGGTGTACTGGCCCCAAAGAGGGGATAAGTCGCTCACCTGCGCAGATACCAAGGCCACCGCCACCCTGAACAATGACACGGCACTTGACCTGTTCGCTGAACTTGACGGCGCGCCCATTGCCGACCCTAAACAATATCGGGTCGCGTCCGACAAATGCTTTGATGTCTTCGCCCGTGTGCCCGCCGCGTTGCAACCATACAAGGCCTTTCCTTCGGCAACCGATGGATTTTGGTTACTGTTAAAGCCCTTGTCGCGTGGCGAACATACGCTGAAGTTTGGCGGCAAGTATAACCGCGAATCGGGGCAGTACGGGCGTATGGTACAAGACATTGAGTACACCCTGTTGGTCCAATAAGCGCTAAGCCTTCAAGGTAAACCATGCTGATGATAAAAAGGTAGCCGTAATGATTCCACCGGACAAAATACGAAGCAAACATAAGCAGTGGCTTTCTGCAGTGGCGGCAGGCCAAACCTCCGCCCGCAAAGCGACGACCGACGCTCACAGCGGCTGCCTTGCTGCATTAAAACAGCTTGAGCGCAACCTTCGTGAGATTCAATACCCGGTCGAGTAAATCATCACCCCGTGCGCTGCCGTGGAGCAGGCGGTCAAAGCGCTGAAAAGCGGTACATCATTCGCCCCACCCATGGTGCTTGCCAAGTTTTGGCGGCAAATAGGCGGCGTCAGTTTCGTTGATCTGAACGAGTATACTCACTGCGAGTTCTGGGAAAAGCATGGCATTACAGCGCAATACTGCGATGGCGTCGTGATTGATGGCTGTAGTGAGGAGTGGGTTGAATATGTGGTGAGTGATTACACCGAACGAAAAGAGGATGATTACCCGTTTGATGAATCGCCTTTTTATTTTGAGTTGTCGCCAGACGGCTATCATAAAGATAATATCAGCGGTGGTGCACCCTATGGCCTGGCACCGGGCGGCGGCTGGGTTTCGCTGTGGAAGAATTTCGAGTGGGTGGATGCACCTGCCAGCAGTCACAGTCGAACTGATTTTTTTGGCTTACCTGCGCACCGCCATACTGGAGTGTGCCGGGTTTCCAGGCTTATACGGTGATCCGGCATTCGAGCCAATCCGTAAGCACTTGCTAAAAGATGTGGGCCTGTTTTGAGAACCAACATGAGCGCGTATTTGCCCGGCAAGGAATAACTATGATAAAACACATCATTCAAACTATTTGCCTTCTTTCGGCAAACGGCGCAGTCACACTATTTGGCACCTTGGCCATTTCGTTGCTGATGGGAGGGCGAAAAGGTGGGTAACGAATTATTAAATCTGCTGTTTTGGATCATGGTTTGGCTTATCGCAAGCGTGGCAAGTTTTTTCTTTAAAACACAACCATGGACAGGCGCGCGATATGCTCTTTGGGCGGTTCGTTTGAGTTTTCCGATGTTGATTGTATCGATGATTGGCTATTTCGTGTGTATCGAGCCGATTTTATTGAGATTCTCGAGTGAACGGGAAAGGGTTGGCTGGAACAAAGCTGAACAGGCATTTGGTAGTTTATGCGAGAAACATGTGCCGCAAGCCACCAAGATTTTAAAGGTCGTTGAAAACGAGTTTCCCAAACGCATTTTCATCGACCGCATTGAGTTTGGGTTCGGCCAGTTATTTGCCGTTACGCTGGCCGACTGTGTGACACGTCGGTCCACCCCTGCATGCAGTCGCCTCAAGCTCGAATCGATTGAGGGGGTGAGGTTCGCTTCAGAGGATTTTGGCCCTTGCAAGTCTGGTCGCGTGGTGGGCAGTACCACGCCGGGGATGGATGATAGTTGCCGCCCCAAATACTGGGGCTACGCCATTGGCGAAAGCAAAGTCAGGCCTGTCGATATAGATCAGCCGACTTCAGATTACATTATCCGTGTCGGGCCTACCGTGGAAACTGGCGTGGGGTACGGAACAATCCGGAAGTATCAGATTACGTTCGAAACCAAAGAAACCCGACAAGTGCTTGCAAAAACCGAGATCCTGAACATGAGAGCATCCTGCCCTGAGCCAGAAGAGGCAATCGCCCGGATGCTCTTGCAGGTATTTCCCCAGCAATGAGTAGCGCTTTCAAGCGCAATTTGGTGTGGTACGGCTTTGGATGCAATACAATTGTCAACATAAAATTCAAATTGCTACCCCTTTTCGACATTTAACTATGGAAGTACCGCCATGAAAAAGATTTTCATCGCATTCTCACTGGCCTGTGTGGCATTACTTTCGGGCTGCCTTATTCCAGAGCATTTTGTAGCAAAAATCGAGATTCAGCCAGACGCGAGTTACACCTTCCACTATGCCGGTACGGCGGTTCATGGCTTGGCTGCGGCAGAAATCAAGAAAAACGGATCGTTGTCAGAGAAATCCCAAAACGGCTACAAGCTGGAAGCCGACAAAATGACCAAGAACCAAGAGATTCGCCGCGCGGCCTACAAAGGCAATGGGCGCTATGAACTGGAGATCGAGAGCAAGAAAAAGCCCGGTGAAGCGCTACGCATGTTCGACATTTTTATGGTGAATACAGGCAAAGATGGTGTGATGACCATCGCCTCCAGCGAGGTGCCAGAAAAGGGCAAGCAGGCCCTTGAGCAACTCGGCATCACCATCGATGGCACGCTGGAAGTGCGTTTGCCCAGGAATGCCGAGATAATTTCAAGCAATGCAACGTCCATCCCCACTTTCTTTGGCCTGTTTGGCGCATATTCGTGGAAAATCGGCCGCATCGATCAACGGCCCATGTTGAAGATCAAACTGAAATCATGAGCCTGTCGCCGTGTTAGTATTTATCCCGCGAGCTGGTTGCAAACCGGAGCGCACTTTACTTTTATGTCAGGTTCGCCATGCTGCCAAGCAACTACCACGAAATGTCCGGGAATGATCAAGCCGCGCACTGGGCGGCTTACATCTATCGTGGCATGAGATGGGCTGGTGAAGATGGCTACGACGAAATCTCGATGCTTGACCGCAAAGAATTGGCCAAGTGGAAAACGCTGGATCCACAACTCGAAAAAATCATGCCAAAGATTTTGGACTGCCTCGCAGAAATGTGCCAGGAACCCAAAGACGCATTCTTTCAACGCGTCAACCAGCAAATGGGAACAGACTTTGCTCGTTCGTCCGCATAACTACGCGTGTGGCGCAACAGATAAACCCTATTCGTCAGGACAAACATATGGAAGCACTACCGCTTGCCGCCGCGGTCGTTGCCAAACTGCGTGCCCGAGGCATCGCGCTGCCGCCCGGCCCGGTGCGCGTGGACGGCTATGGCGACTCGCCGGAACTGTCCGCCGCGCTGCTGGCACTGATCCGCGAAGGTCGCAAGCGGGCTGGTACGAGCTTGCTCTGGGCTATCGAAGCAGAAGGTGACGCCGTTCCGCAAGTTGGGCAAGTGGAGATCGTGCTCGATCATCAGAACCAAGCTGCGCTCATCACCCGCATCACGCAGGTGCAAGTCGTGCCATACAACCAGGTCACGGCAGAGTACGCGGCCATTGAGGGCGAAGGCGATGGTTCGCTTCAATACTGGCGGGGGGCACACTGGGCGTTCTTCTCGCGCGAGTGTCAGCGCATTGGGCGCGAGCCAACCGAGGCCATGCCTGTGGTTTGTAGTGTGTTTGAGGTGCTTGATGTCATTCAGCCATAAGCTGCCTGAGGATGCGGGCCAATCGCTTGAGGACACCGCACAAGCAACTTGTGCGAGTTTGCAACATCTCAAGGTAACAAAGCGCAAATGTTCCTTGCCGACGCCTGCTGAATTGACGGACACTCGGGGCTGTTCTGCAAAAGAACGTGTTATTTCCCATTACCAATGCCGATATGATCCAAGGAGAAATTTGATGAAGATTGAAATGAAGAAAGTCTTTGCCGCCTTATTTTCGCTGGGCTTGATGACGAGTGTACAGGCGCAGTCACCTTCAACGGCGACCTGCACAATTTCCCAGGCAGATTTTTCCAAGTGGTTTGTCGGGGGCAAAATTGCCCAAAATGGCTTGGTCAACTTTGCCAATAGCGCGGGTTTTCCTAAAAATAACACGGTGTGTGATTTTTATAAGTGGTCGGATCAAATGTTTTTGTGGATCACTTCGCCACTCGGAAAAACCCTGGTATTGGATTCTGCGGTTTTTTATGATGTGAATTTTAATTCCACGGGTGCCGTCTTTATTCCCAATGGCAGTGGTGCCAATGCCACCAGGAGCTTTCAACTGCGCGGTGCCAAGCAAGAGCGGGCGCAAGCAGCGGCGGTGAATGGCAGTATTCAGCCAGCAGGCCAGGCGGGTGGCAATGATACCCTGGTCACCCTGAACGGCTCTTTGGTGTATTTCGGCGTTCATGCCAATGATGGTTTTGCCTGGTTTAACACCGCCGTCATTAATAATGCGGCCGGCTTTAGTGCGGCCTCGCCCTTCCCCACCACCAGCGCTGAAATGGCCAAAGTGGTGGCCTATGCAGGTAGCAATGGCACAAAAATCGGGGATGGCGCAGCGCTGACCATGGAACTTAAAACCGCCTGGGTGGATGCACAAACCCTCTCCAACCCTGGTGACTATGTGACCATTAGCTCTTCCGTACCCAACTACATTGGCAAGGTGGGTGATGCCACCTGGACCATTTCCACCACCGCGCCAACCATTACCAAAACTCTGGCCCTGGTGGGGATGCATGTGGTTGGCACGGTTCAAGGCCACCCGGAAATGGTGTGGGCAACGGTGGAACACCGCAATAATGCGCCGGATAATTCTTACTTTGTCTCCTTTGGCAGCTCTCCCATTCAAGCCGTGCCGTATAACTCCAGCGGAAGCTGGCAGTTTATGACCAATGGCGGTTCGCAAACTGGTGCGCTGGTGCCGATGGCAACCATTGACGGGACCACCGGAAATGTGGTGGCGACCTCGAACAAGGGTATTGTGCAAAATAATGTGTACCGGGTTATGCCATTTGGTAGCCCGCCGACCACCCAGTTTGCCAATAACAACGGCCAATTGGTGTCGCTGAACAAGAATGTGCGCGGCATGTTGGCGCAAGTGAAGGACGTGCGCAGCAATTACTTCCTGGTGGGCGCGGTTTGGACCCGCAATGGTTCGATTCCCAGCACCGGCACCGATAGCACGAACCAGGTTGGCTCGCTCCTGCTGGCCAATTCAGCCATGGAAACCTACCACCAGGTGGATAAGCAAGGTTGCTTCGGTTGTCATTTTGCCTCCAGCAGCACCGGCACCAGCCATTTATTTTCCACCACCAATACGCCACTGCCCACCAGTAAGTAAGTAAGTAAGTAAGTAAGTAAGTAAGTAAGTAAGTAAGTAAGTAAGTAAGTAAGTAAGTAAGTAAGTAAGTAAGTAAG
>JBKJLF010000335.1:0-3760 GCA_046597185.1 Burkholderiaceae bacterium
ATTTAATCTACGAAGCAGCAGGCATTCCAGTCACCAAGGCGCGTTATGCACAACTGTTCAAAATGCTCTCAGCCAACCGATTTGACTTGTTTCCACGTGGCGTCGGTGAGATTTACCCCGAGCTGGAGCAACACAGCGCCGAAAGTCCTGGCTTGGCCGTGGAAAAAAATCTCTTGATTATCTATCCTTTCCCATTTTATTTTTTCTTTCATCACAAAGATCACGCCATTAAAGAGCGGGTTGAAGCGGGTTTGCGCATCATGCAAAAAGACGGTAGTTTCGATGCCATTTTTAATAAATATCATCATGCGGCGATTGAAAAAGCCAATTTAAAAGGGCGGCGCATCATCCGCCTGAATAATCCTTTACTGCCCAAAAACACGCCCTTGGATGATGCCAGCCTGTGGTATGACCCAACCAAATGATGGGTGGCCAATCCTGGCATCAATCCTGGCATCATCCTCACCGCATTCCACACCTGTTTGCTGTGCAATATATTTGAAAATTACCCCAATCAAGCCCGATTCGGGTAGACTCACTGCTACCGACTTCTACCTGTGTTCTGGCATGCCCACTCTTTTTTTTGCCATTTTGTTTGTTTTCCGGCTGGCACTTTTACTGGTGCTGATGGCGCATGCCTTGCCCTCGCGCGCGGAAGGCATGAAGGTCATTTACCCTTCTGGCGACATTCCCAGTGACACCCGTTTTCATGACGTGATCGAGATGCTGCACACCGCGCTGGAAAAAACCCGTGCGAAATACGGCCCCTACGAATTGATCCAAAACCCCGAACCCATGCCCAAGGCGCGCTATATTCTCGAACTCGAACAAAAGCAGCGCAGCATTAATGTTGCATGGAATTCAACCAGCGCAGAGTTGGAACAACGCTTTTTGCCGATTCGCATTCCGCTGCGCAAGGGTCTATTGGGTTATCGCATCTGTCTGATTGCGAGAGAAAACCAAAGCAAAATTGACCAGATCAAAACGCTGGAAGATTTAAAAAAATTTACCATCGGCCAAGGCATAGGCTGGAACGATAATGCAGTCTATGAAGCGGCAGGAATCGACGTCACCAAAGCCAAATACGGCCAGTTATTCAAAATGCTGGCGATTAATCGCTTTGATTTATTCCCCCGTGGTGTGGGTGAAATTTTTCCTGAATATGAGCAAAATCTGGCGGAAAACCCCTCGCTCGCGGTAGAAAAAAACCTGTTGATTATCTATCCGTTCCCGTATTACTTCTTTTTCAACCGGGAAGATCAAGCCTTGAAAAATCGGGTTGAAGCAGGCTTACGTATTATGAAAAAAGATGGTAGTTTTGATGCCATTTTCAAAAAATATTATCAAGCTTCAATTGAAAAAGCCAATTTAAAAAGGCGGCGCATTATACGTTTAAAAAACCCCTTACTGCCGAAAGAAACACCCCTGAACGATGCCAGCATGTGGTACAACCCGGTCAAATAAGCTGCAACTTTACAACACATCCGGCAGGCATTTATAGCATACGCGATTTAATCCGGGCCTCCGGCTTCACTTTTATGGCCCTCTGGCAGGATAAATGGCGTAGACTCAATCAATGTTGGCAACTTGAAATTTCTTGCTCAGGGCTAATATGCGCCGCATGCACTTCCTTCATTTGTTGGTCGCCGCTTTCGTGGTCGGTTTCAGCTTTGGCCCCACGCTCTGTATAGCGCAAAACAAGCCATTTCGACTGGCTTATTCGGATGTCAGCACCTACCCATATCAGGTTGGCGAAGGCTTGCAAATTCCCGAGCCAGCGGGTATTGCCATCGACATCATCAAGCAAGCAGCCAAGGACAGCGGCATTGCGATCGAATTTCATCGTCTGCCCAATAAACGGGTCTTACTGGAATTACAGAGCGGTGTAATCGACGGCGCGTTTATTTTTTCGCATAATGCGCAAAGACAAGCTTTTGCAGAATACCCGCGAAAAAACGGCGTGCCCGACCCGGCGCGCCGGGTTGCGCGCTTGAGTTATTTTTTATATCGCCAGAAAAATTCCCCGGTAACGTGGAATGGCAATCAGTTTCAAGGTTTGCAAGGGCTGGTGGGTGCCAATGCAGGTTATTCGATTATTGGCGACCTGAGAAAAATGGGCGTGACGGTCGAAGAAGCCAAGAATACCGAACAAAATTTTAACAAACTGCAGCTTGGACGGCTGGCTGCGGTGGCAACACAGGATAATATCGCCGACCCGTATTTGCAAAAAAACCAGTTACACGATATCGAAAAACTGCCCCTACCTTTGGTGGAGAAAGATTATTTTTTGATTTTCAACCGTAGCTTTACTGAAAAAAACCGCCCACAAGTTGAAAAATTGTGGGATCGTATCGGCGTGATTCGGGATCAGGTAATGCGCACGCAATTAACGCAATACCCGCCCCCTTAAACCGCTCCCCCCCTTCAGTCTGGCTCAATACGCTGTTTATTCAAGGAGAATGTCTGATGGATACCCGCCGCATCCCCTCCCCTGTCAAGCACAAACGGCCAAAGCTGCTCAAAAATTTGCCCCTGAACAGTCTCATCAGCACAGTTGGCCTGATCGTCGGCTTGTACGCTCAAACTGCCTGCGCGCAAGATAATAGCGGGATTACGATCTATGGCCGGGTAAATGTCGGTGCCGCCTGGTACGGCAAAGCCGCGCAAGCCCCGGTTACCCGGCTTTTGAGTTTATCCAGCCGCTTCGGGTTCAAAGGTTCAGAAAACCTGGGCAATGGCTTGAATGCCATCTTTACCATTGAAACCGGCATCAGTGCCGATACCGGCGATGCCACCTTGGGCAGTCGCGAAACCAGTGTTGGGCTGACGGGGGAATTTGGCAAAATCCGTCTCGGTTATATGCTCAACCCACTGGATGACTTACACCCCATCGCAGGGCCTGGCTATGTGACAAGCGTGACCAACGACAATTTGAATGGCTTTTGGGCCAATGGCTATAGCAATCTGTTCGTGGGCGGTAGCGCGGGCAGCACCGCCTGCAACCAGGTGGCGGGGCCTAATGGCAATACCAATAGCTTTGCCTTTGATAACCGGGTCGGCAATTCCATCCGCTATGACAGTCCAAGTTTCTCGGGTTGGCGCATTGCTACCCAATTGGCCTTGGGCGAAGTGAATAGCTGCCATGCTTTGGTTTCATCCAACAAGCTGCAATATCTTGATGCCAAACTGAATGTCGCATTGGGCTATCAGGTGCATAAAAATGTGCGTGGGACCCATTTGCAAGACCATATCTGGATGCTGGCGGCGGGCTATCAAATCACACCTGATCATTATTTGGCAGGCTGGCTGCAAACCCTGAAATATGCCAACCCAGGCCGTGAAAACCTGAAGCAAGACGCGTTTGGGCTGCTATGGCGCAGTAAATTGACCCCATCCGATTCACTGGAATTGGCCTGGTATCACGCCGGGGCCGGGCGCGGTGCGCAAACCCCGGTATTTTCGGGAATTTTTGTCGGGCCCGATACCAAGGCCGATATCTTGATCATTGGCGCACGTCATATTCTGTCAAAACGCAGTGAATTATGGCTGCAACTGGCGCAATTACGCAATTCGGGCAAGTCCGGTTATGACTTGGGCGGTGCCGGGCGTGCCGGTGCGGCTGGCTCCATCGGAGCCAAACCGAATGCCTTTGCGCTGGGCATCAAACATGATTTTTAAGGTCGTCCGGGGTATCGATATCTTGTAGCACGCCAGGGTCGGTCACCACAACAGGGTGGCAGGGCCAATTTTTAAACAGAGA
>JBKJLF010000434.1:0-17383 GCA_046597185.1 Burkholderiaceae bacterium
AAAATCAATATGCGTATAAGCTGGAAGGCTTTGACAAGCAATGGATAACCATCGCCAACCAACGCGGCGCAAGATATACCAATCTTAACCCCGGGAAATATGTTTTTAAAGTCAAAGCCAGTAATAACGATGGTATATGGAATGAGGCCGGTAAATCCATCACCATTATTCAATTGGCCCCACCATGGAAAACCTGGTGGGCCTATACCCTATATAGCTTGGCCATCCTGGCTTCGATTGCTTTATTTACCCATTCAAAACGCAAAAAACGGCGCTTGATCCGGATACAAAACCGCTTATATTCAGAAGCACTGGAAGCCAAGGTCAAACTACGAACCCAGGAACTGGAGGACAGTAATGCCAATTTGGCGACGGCACTGGAGCATGTCCATACCGCGCAGGCTGAGCTGGCGCGGGTTGAACGGATGGCGGCACTGGGCTTCATGGTGGCGGGCGTGGCACATGAGTTAAATACCCCTCTTGGCAATTGTCTGATGATGGTGAGCACCCTGAAAGAAGAGACACAGCGTTTGAGCCAGGCGCTGGCCGAAGGCAGCATGCGCCGCTCCGATCTTACCGACTACACTGAAATGTCCCTGAGCGCTTCCGACCTGCTGCAACGCGGCTTACAACAATCGGCGCGTCTGGTGGCGAACTTTAAACAAATGGCGGTGGACCAATCCAGTGCCCTACGCAAAACATTTAACTTGCAGACCCTGCTGCAGGAGGTGCAAACGCTTCTCGATGCCAGCGCGAGCAAAACACCCATTACCCTGGAACTGGCGATTCCTGCCGACATCGAACTCGATAGCTATCCCGCGCAACTGGAAAAGGTATTGCTCAATTTGGCCGACAATGCCATCATTCATGGTCTGGGTGGCTTGGGTAGTGAGGGGATCATGCGCTGCCATGCGCAACAGCAGGGCCACAAGGTATGCCTTGTGTTTGAGGATAATGGCAAAGGTATGCCGCCTGAAATCCTCAAGCGTATTTTTGAGCCTTTTTTTTCGACCACCTTCGGCCAGGGTGGCAGTGGCCTGGGCTTGAGCATTGCGTTTAATCTGGTGACCAATGTGTTGGGTGGCGAAATTCATGCCAGCAGCACCGTTGGCCAGGGGGCGCGCTTTGAGATTACCATTCCCTTGGTCGCACCCATGCCACCTTGAGTATTTGGCCACCCCGGGATTGTTGTAAATCAACCCAATCAAACAGCGTTATGGCATCAAACTCTTGACTTGGGCATGGGTCGTCGCTACGATCAATTAACAATACAACAGCGCGCCTGGGCTACGAGCTTCACCAAACAAACATCCTTTGTTTTTTAGTAATGTTTTTGTCATTGCCCTTATTGGCATGGGCGAAAATTCAATCAATTCCTTTCAAGGATTATCATGAAAACGACACTGCAAACTTCCTGCGCGTTGCGGCGCAAATTATTACCCGCCCTGATTTCAGCGGCACTCACAGGCGGCATGGCGCAAGCGCAAGAGGCCACCAAACCCAGCGCCAAGCCCGCCGCCGCCGAGGGTGCAAGCGATTCCACCAAACTGGAAACCATCGTCGTTACGGCGACCAAGCGCGCGGCCCCGCTGCAATCAGTGCCCATTGCCATTACCGTCATCAATGGCTCGGTGCTGGAAAAAGCCAATCTCAACACCTTGGGTGCCATCACCGCACTCACCCCCACTGCCAGCTTTCGCTCGGGCGCTTCCAACAAAGATACCTCGCTGTTCGTGCGCGGGGTCGGCACCATTTCCACCTCGCCAGGGATTGAGCCAACGGTTTCCACCGTGATCGACGGGGTGGTCACGTCCCGCCCCGGCCAATCGACCATGGATTTGTTGGATGTGGATCGGGTTGAAGTCTTGCGTGGGCCACAGGGCACGCTGTTTGGTAAAAACGCTTCCGCCGGGGTGATTAGCATCATCACGCGCGACCCCGGTAAAGAACACGAAAGTTATGTCGATGCCTCTTACTTCAAGGGCAATGAAAAACGCATCCGTGCAGGCACCTCGGGCGAATTGCAGCCGGGCGTGATGCGCGGTTCGGTTTCGGTGATGCATGGCGACTATGACGGCAATGTCACCAATGTGGCCAACGGCAGTAAAGTGAATGGCTATAGCCGTAACGGCGGGCGCGGTAAGTTGATTATTACGCCCAATAAAGATACCAAAATCGCCTTGATTGCCGATTATTCCAAATCGCGCGACAACTCACCCACCGGGGTCCCCGCCAATATCACCCTCACCGCCTACCCAACTGGCGTGGTTGGCGCGCCCAATTTGCTGTATCTGTCAGCAGTTTCACCCGTGGTGCCCTCGCTTGACAACCGTAGCATCAACAGCGAAATGGAAACCCGCGTGGCCGACACCAATTGGGGCTTGTCCGGCCAGGTGGACTGGAATTTGGGTGCCTACACGCTGACCTCGATCACCGCTTACCGCAAATGGGAAAACACCCAGTTTCAAGATCAAGATCGCTTACCGATGCCCTACAAACAATTCACGCAAACGGCCGATAAAGGCTTGCTGGATTTTAGCCAGTGGTCGCAAGAATTACGCATCGCCTCACCCAAGGGTCAATTTTTTGATTATGTGGCTGGCTTTTTCTACCTGAAAGCCAAAAACAGTGAAACCTATCGGCGTGACATTAGCCGTTGTGCCGGCACCACCGCCGCCGCGCAGCCTTCTGGCCTGGTGCCATGCACCAGTGCCTCCATCACCCAGGACTATGGCCTGGCCAATTACGGTATTGAAAGCGGCAGCACCTCGCTGTTTGGCGAAGGCAGCTTCAATATCAGCAAAGAATTTCGCATCATTACCGGTGGCCGCTACACGCGTGACACGCTCTCGTTCCGGCATGACCGCTTCTCCACCCAGGCCGCAGCCATTCCCGGCATCCGCCCGGCTTTTGCGGCCACGGGTGACACCAGCAAAACCGGTTATTCCGGCCGGGTGGGGCCACAATTTGATTTGAGCAAAGAGGTGAGCGTGTATGGCACGGTGTCGCGCGGGTATAAGGGGCCAGCGTATAACGTGTTTTTCAATATGCAGGCCTTTGATAATATCTCGATTAACCCCGAGACTTCGACCTCGTATGAAATTGGTCTGAAATCCACCCTGCTCAACAACAAGCTGCGCCTGAACGTGGCAGCGTTTGACACCAAATATAACAACTACCAGGCCAATTTGAATGATTTGGTGGCGGGCACCATTGTTACGCGCTTAATCAACGCCGGGTCGGTATCGACCAAGGGTTTTGAAGTGGACTTTGCCGCCAAAATTACACCGCAGTTTTCCATCTCTGGTGCAGCGGCCAACATTATTGCGCGTATCGACAAGTTTAATTGCCCACCGGGTGCGGCCGCCAGTTGCGACGTGAATGGCAAACCGCTGCCGTTCTCGCCGGATTGGCGCGCCAATTTCCGCGCCAATTATAAAATGCCGGTGGCAGATGGTTGGACGGCCGATTTCGGTGCTGATTATAACTGGCAAAGTTCGGTCATTTATGATATCGGCCAGGCCCCGGATGCACGCCAGGCGGCGTTTGGCATCATCAATGCCACGGTGTCGGTGTATAACTCGGAAAAAGGTTGGAGCGTAACGCTGCTGGCCAAAAATCTGACGAACAAATCGTACTCCACCAATCTGGTGAATGGCGGTGGCTTTTTTGCCCGCTTTGTACCGCGTGACGACCAGCGTTATTATGGTGTGAGTGTGCGTAAGGACTTTTGATGCGCCGACGGCGGCACCGTAGGGGGTGCTGCCGTCAACACGTCCAGCAGGGCAGCAGTTTGCGCATCGGCTGCGCCATCAAATTTTTCCGGTCGGTAGCGGCTCTGAAACACCGTCAATACATTACGCGTGGCAGCGTCCAACACCCCGGTTTGCGGGGTGGCGTAACCATGCTTTTGCAAGCGTTGCTGAAACCAGGCAATATCGGGCAGTTGTTGTTCAAACTGCGCCAGGCGGGTACTCACTTGGGCCGCATCCGGCCAGGCAATCAAACCTTCATCCGCCAGCCGCTTCCATGGGAACATGGGGCCGGGGTCGGATTTGCGTTGCGGGGCGATTTCGTTGTGGCCGAGGATATATTCCGGCTTGATTTTATGGCGCGCCACAATCTCTTTCACCAGCACCACCACGCGTTCAATTTGTTCGGGCGGATACGGCGAGTAGATGCGCCCTTCTGGCGTATCGCGATAGCCCAGGTTGACGATTTCAATGCCGATCGAGCTGGGGCCAAGATAGCTATGGCCGCGCCACTCGCTCACACCCGCGTGGTGCGCCTGGCGGTTTTCATCAACCAATTGATAGATTGTGATGGCCGGATCATCGCCCACCAGGTAGTGGCTGGAAACGCCTTGTTGGCTGAGTACCTTGAGCGAAGTGGGCAGATCGAGCGCGGTGTAATGCAAGATCAAAAATTGCGCGCGGCTACTTTGACTTTTGGCAACTTTGCTGGCATCGATGGCTAAAGCGCTTTCGATTTTGACGGTGCTGGCGCAAGCACTGAGTAGCAGGATGATGGCTGGAAGGAGGGAGCGGGTTTTCATGATTTCCTGGCCTTGTGCGGTAAAAAGCAAGTAAGCCTGAGCTAAAAGGGCGAGCATACCACACAAACAAGCACCCGGTTCTGCGGTTCGACGTTGGGCGCGCCCATGGGCCAAGCTTGGCCATCGGCCTTGAATTCGGTCACGCGCACGGGCGGCTGATCGTCCCACGGTTTGAATTGTTCCGGCGCAATCAGTGCCAAGCCTTTGGTGCCGCCATACATCAGGTAACCGTCACGGGTTTTACCATAGGAGCCATTCCAGCCAATGCCAATATCCAAACATCCGGGCTTAGCCTTTGCAAACCGTCCGCCGTGCCCACCCATAAGCGAGCGTGGCGATCATGCAACAGGCTCAATACTTTGTCGCTGGCCAGGCTGCCCGGGTCATTGGCGCGATGCCGCAGATGGCTAAAGCCAACGCCCGCGGGTGCCCGGTTGTTGGCCTTGCTTACCCACGCTTCCCCCCATGGTTCTCCCCGAAAAATATCCCGGCAATCATATCATCAACTGGCCCGCAGTTTGATGAAAGCATAACAAAACTTGAAAGAATCGGTTCCGGACAATGAAATCCCAGGCTTACCCGCTTTGGCTGCGCAATGGCGTGCAGTCATCATGGGCGTATTTATATTCGTGCTGCGGATTTTTCCTGTATTCTCTCAGTATTGGGCGTGATTCATATTCAAACTTGCAGCCTTGGCGACATGATGACAGTGCATTTGGTGCGGAGGGGCTTATGCGTAAAATGAGATTGGGACGAAGCCGATGCGCGCTGTGGCTCGCCTGCGCATGGCTGCCATGCGCCCTCAGCGGTGGCGCAATGGCGCGCTCGCTGGCAGAAATTATACAATCAAAACAATTGCGTGTTTGCATTGCGCCAAGTCACCCGGCGGTGGCACAGGTTACGCCGCCCAATTGCCAGGAAAATTGCCAATTCAAAGGCACGGCGGTCGAAGCGGCCCAGGCCTTTGGCAGCGCGCTTGGCCATGGCGTACAAACCAAAATGCGGCGGATTCAATGGGAAGAGCAATTTTCCAACAAACAGGGGCAAACCGTGCGCGAAGCCAGTTATACCCCGCAGTTGCTGGCCAGCGGTGAATGCGATGTCTTTCCGTCCAATTTAACCAAAACCGCGTGGCGTTCCACAAAAATGGATTTTGTTATTTTGTTCCCCAACCGCATCATGGTGATCGTCCACAAATCAAACAAAGCGCGTTTTCGTCAGGTGGCCGATCTGGCAGGAAAAAACGGTGCAATTGAAAAAGATACCTCCTATCATACCTGGCTGGATCAGCAAAATCTGGGGCAACTCGCCGCCAACCCGATCCGCCTGCAATTCATGCTCACCGCAGAAACCATGCACGCGGTGGATCAGGGCAAGTTTGATTTCACCATGGCCGATGCCGATGTCGCGATTTGGTCTACCCGTGAGTTGAAACAAATCTCGGCGGCCTTCCCGGTAGGTAACAGCGACGAGGTGGGCTGGGCCTTTCGCAAACAAGACAAGGATTTGCAGGCGGCGGCACAACAGTTTTTTGATGCCCAACGCAAAGAGCCCGATTCGCCACTCAATGCCATTTGGCGTAAGAATTTCGGCCGCTCGCTGACTGAATTCATTGAACTGATGGCAGCGATTCAATAAACACCAGAGCCGTTTGCGCACACTCATGATTACCCAGACCCTACGCCGTATTTTGCAACAATCGATTCAGGCCCGCCTGATTGCGATGGCCAGCACCATTGTGCTGGCGGTGGTGTTTGCCCTGACGCTGGTGATTACGATTTTGGCCAATACCATTTTGCAGCAGGAATCCTTGCGCCAGTTATCACAAAACCTGGAGCAAAGCGTGGCCTTGCTGTCGAATTTTCTCGATGCACGGGATACCAATCTCGATTTATGGGCCGCCAACCCGCTGGTGGGCACGATGTTTAACGACCCGGCCCTGGCAGGCGTATTTTTACCCAGCCTGAATAATTATTTTGCCCGCATCCGCCAACAAGAACCCTGGATCAAGCATATTTTATTGCTACAAGATAACGCTATCATTTACGACGACAATGAATCGCTGCAACTTGCCGAAGGCAAAAATAATGGCCCGGACGGAATCAAAACCTTGCTTGCCTTGCCGCTCAAAGGCATGTCGGTGGTCAATATGCATCAACTCAATGGCGGCCCGAATTATCCGGTTCTGGTACAAAAGCGCGCCTTTCAAAAAGAGGGGGTGGCGCTCAATGCGGCCTTCATTGTGGTGATTTTGGATTTTGAAAAAATCCGGCAAAAATTATTTGACCGCATCCAAATCGGCAATCATGGCTTCATCACCATGGCCGCGCAAGCGGTCGATGGCCCTATTTTTACCCCGCAAGCCGATGCCAAAGGAGAAGAGCGTAGCGACTTCCGGCAACTGAGTCAAGGCTGGCGCTCCTTTTCCAACCTGCCGGAGCAATACCGTTCAATTGTTTTAAAACGCCAGGCACTACAGGATAGGCCCATGGTAGTGGTGGGGGTGGCGGCCACAAATGATATTCGCCAACCGCTGCTGCACTTTATTTATCTATCCTGTTTGCTGGGGGTGGTGGCATTGTTGATGGGTATTTGGCAAGCAATCTATTTTTCCGCCCGTTTGTCGGCCCCGATCAAGCGGCTCACCGCCAAGGCCGAACAATTGGCGACTCTGCACCTGCCTGAAGTGGGTAGCGAGGGTAGCGAGGGCGACGCTGACAAGCATGCTGCGCCTGCTATGGCCAAGGCCGTGCCACCCGATGCCGACGATGAATTAAGCAGCCTGGCACGCAGTTTCACGCATATGCAAGAAGCGATTCAGGAAAAAATTGCGCTGGTTGAGGCGCGCAACGAGCAACTGCGCAAAAGTGATTTACACAAGGAAGAATTGAATCAATCGCTCGAACAAAAAGTCATTTTGCGCACCCAAGCCTTATCTCAATCGCATCAGGAACTGGAAACCACGCTCGCCAATTTGCAAGCCACCCAAACCCAATTAATCCAATCCGAAAAAATGGCTTCGCTCGGGCAATTGGTGGCCAGCGTGGCGCATGAAATCAATACGCCCATCAGTGCTGTCAAATCCAGCGGAAAAAGTATAGGCGAATCGCTTGATTATGTCCTCACCGGTTTGCCACAACTGGTCCAAACCTTAACGCCAGACGAGCTGGCTTTATTTATGCGGCTGCTCAATCAAGCCAAAAGCCCAAGCCAGGTGCTCAGCAGCCGGGAAGAGCGCGCCATTACCCGTCAGGTGAGCGCGCAGCTGGAACAAGCCGGCGTTGCCGAAGCACAGCAAAACGCTTATATTCTGGTACAACTGCATGCCCAGCAAATAGTGCCGCAATGCCTGCCCCTGTTGCACCACAAAGAAGCGGAATTCATCTTCACCCTGGCCCGGCATATTGCCACCATGATTCACGGCACCAGCAATATTAATCTGGCCGTTGAGCGGGTGAGCAAGATCGTGTTTGCGCTCAAATCGTTTTCCCACAACCATAGCAGCGGTGCCATGGTGACCAGCGATTTGCGTGATGGATTGGAAACCGTGCTGACGATTTATCAGCATCAAATCAAAAACGGCACCCAGCTTATTTGCCAATATGACGACTTGCCAAAGGTGCTGTGTTTTCCCGATGAATTGAATCAGGTTTGGACTAATTTGATTCACAATGCCTTGCAAGCGATGAATTATGGCGGCACCCTGATCATCCGCCTGCGCCGCATCAATGACGAAGCGGTGGTGTCGATAGGCGATACTGGCTGCGGCATTCCCGAAGCGATTCGTGAGAAAATTTTTGAACCGTTTTTCACCACCAAAGCCATTGGCGAAGGCAGCGGGCTGGGGCTGGATATTGTGCGTAAAATTATCGAAAAACACCAGGGCCGCATCACCGTGCAAAGCGCCGAGGGAGTCGGCAGCACATTTTTTATTTATTTGCCTTGCCCCGGCGCGGACGAAGCGAATCCGTCCAAACCAAGTTAAATTTAATATACTATCATCAATTAATTCACCACCCACTGCGCGAGTCATTATGCCAAAAACAACCGCAACATGCGTTGAAACAAGCCACATAGTGTGCTTGATGGCGTGGTTTTACATGATTAATTTTTTTCAATGATTGCCAAATGAAACAAAATAAACCAGGCCTGCGCACGCGTTTTTTTAAGCCGGGCATTTTGCTACCGCTGCTATTTTTATGCGTGGGTGTGCTACTTGGCAGCTGGTATGGCCCCAGCCTATGGGGCACGGCCAGCGGCCCCCGGCCCGATTTATCCCGCCTGTACCGCCTTGATGAAACAGCCGATGCCGACACCCCGGTGATTTTAATTCCCGGCCTGTTTGGCTCGCGCTTGCGCAATAAAAAAACCGGGCAAGAAGTCTGGCCCGGCCCCGGCAGTGATGTGGTGTTTAGCGACTACCAGCAATTGGCCCTGAAGTTCGACCGCAAAACCCTGGAAGTCTTGCCCGATGATTTGGAAGCCTATGATATTGCCGACCGGGTGTTAGGCAAAGATATTTATGGCCCCATCATCGAGACCCTTGAAAAATTTGGCGGCTATGTGCGCCATGTGCCCGGTACGCCCCGTGTTGCCGGTGTTTCCGGCCACAAGGGTGAACGGCGCTATTACGTCTTCGCGTATGATTTTCGGCAAGATAATACGCGCCACGCCAAGGCGCTGGATCAATTGATTGAAGCCATCCGGCGCGATTATGGCAAGCCGGATTTACGCGTCGATATGGTCGCGCACAGCATGGGCGGTCTGGTAGCGCGCTATTATTTGCGCTATGGCACGGCGGATCTGCTGGCCGGCAATCCGGAGCAAGTGACGCTGTACGGCACCAGCCGGGTGCGCAAATTGGTTTTACTGGGCACGCCCAATCTTGGCTCGGCTTCTTCGCTGCATGCGTTTTTAAGCGGCGAGCCTGTGGGCCTGGGCAAAATACCGCAGGAAGTACTGGCCAGCATGCCTAGCGGCTATCAATTATTCCCGCATCCGCTGGTGAGTTGGTTAATCGATGCCAACGGTAAAACCTTGCATGAAGATTTATTCGACCCCAAGACCTGGCAGCGTTACCGCTGGAATTTATATGACCCGCAGATTCAGGCGCGCATCAAGGCCAGCGCAGGCGATCAAACCCAACCATCCGCGGCTGAGCGGGAGCGCTTTTTTGCTTATAGGCTGGAGCGTGCCCGGCGCTTTTTATGGGCCTTGTCCACACCCGAGCCAGCCACCCCGATTCGTTATGTTTTGTTTGGTGGTGATTGCAATTTGACCCCGGCCCGCCTGATGCTGGAACCCGAGGGCAAGCAGTTAGTCACCCGATTGAATCCGGCTGATATCCGCCATCCGGTGGCCGGGGTGCCGTATGCCGACCTGATGCTGGAACCGGGCGACGGGCGCGTCACCAAACCTTCGCTGCTGGCGCGCGACTCGCTGGACCCGACTGCCAAACTGAGCGAAGACAGTTTCATGCCCATTGCCTACTGGTTCTTTTTGTGTGAAGACCATGCGCGCCTGACCAACAATATTAATTTTCAGGATAATTTGCTGAATATTTTGTTGACCCGCAACTTGCCCTGGGAATGAGCGCAAGCACAGGGGGTATCCGGTTAGCCCGATTTTGAGGTGCGCAATGGATGGTGCTATACTCCTGTACTCCGGTATGCGCCCTTTTACCCGCTTGCACGACCCAACCCAATGAATGCTTCAGCCAAAATCTTGCCGATCGGCATTGAATCCTTTGCAAAAATTCGCACGGGCCATTTCTATTATGTCGATAAAACCGAATTCGCCTGGATGTTGGCGCAGCAGGCTGGTGCGTTTTTCCTGTCGCGGCCACGTCGTTTCGGCAAAAGTTTGTTGCTGGATATGCTCAAGGAATTGTTTGAAGGGCATCAGGCGCTGTTTGAAGGCTTGTTCATTCATGACAAATGGGACTGGTCGCGCCGCTTTCCGGTGATCTGGATCAATCTTGGCGACGGCGTCATCAGCACCCGCGCCGAGCTGGATGAAAAAATTCGCGAAATTTTGACCAGTAACCAGGAGCGGCTGGGCGTGCGCTGTACCCGCCCCAGCATTTCCGGCCAATTCTCCCAATTGATTGAGCTGGCCCATGAAAAATACGGCCAGCCCGTGGTAATTCTGGTGGACGAATACGACAAGCCGATTCTGGACAACCTGGCCGAGCGCGCCACCACGCTGGCCATGCGCGACGGGCTAAAAAACCTGTACAGCGCCATCAAAGGTGCCGACGCACACATCCGCCTCACCATGTTGACCGGGGTATCCAAGTTTGGCAAAGTGAACCTGTTTTCCGGCGTCAACAACCTGCGCGACATTACCTTATCCGAACAATTTTCCGCCATCTGCGGCTATACCGATGCCGATGTGGACAGCGTATTCGCCGACCAATTGGCGGGTCTGGATCGTGATCAGATCCGGCGCTGGTACAACGGCTACAACTGGACGGGTACAAAGGTGTACAACCCTTTCGATTTGCTGTTGCTATTCGCCGAACGCCAGTTTGACGCCTGGTGGTGCAGCACCGGCACCCCAACCTTTTTGTTTGATTTGATGCAAAAGGAAGGATTTTTTACACCAACGCTGGCGCACCTGGAGGCTGGCACTGAATTGATTTCAGCGCTGGACGTGGATAATTTGACCCCGTTGGCGCTGCTGTTTCAAACTGGTTACCTGACGATCCGGCAAACCACCCATTCGCTGTCCGGCACCCGCAGTTTTGTTTTGGGCTACCCGAACCAGGAGGTGGAACAAAGCATGAACGCCACCCTGTTGGCCGCTTATACTGGCAGTGCCGAACGTAGCGACGCGCAGCGGCGGCGGCTGGAGAAATTGCTAGCCAATGACGACTTGGCCGGCATGCGTGCGCTGTTCCAGTCTTTCTTTGCTGGTATTCCGCACCACTGGTACACCAATAACGCCATCGCGCAGTACGAAGGGTTCTACGCCAGCGTGTTTTACAGCTATTTTGCCGCGCTGGGGCTGAACACACGGGTGGAGGATGCCACCAATCTGGGGCGCATCGATATGGCATTGAAGGCATGCGGGCGAATTTGGTTGTTTGAGTTCAAAGTGGTGGAAAGCGAAACAGTGGGCGGCGCGCCTGCAGGCAAAGGTGCCTTGCAGCAGATCAAGGACAAGGGTTACGCCGATAAATATAGGGCCGAGGGCTTACCCATCCATTTGATCGGTGTGGCGTTTTCAAAGGCAAAGCGTAATGTGGTGGGGTTTGAGTTTGAGACACTTATGCCAGAGGCCGCTTGATTGTCGCAAAGCTGGCAGACAGGCTTGGTTCAATGCGGTTTGCGCTTGTCCCTCATCTGCATGGCAGCGGGTAAGCAATAAAAATTGATTGAATTTTTCAACCAGCAGATTGATCGAGCCGAGTGCCAGTCTTTCGGCGTCCAATTCAGAAATCATGTTTTGAAACAGGCGGCTCAAAAGCGGCGTTGCGATGACTGCCGACTCGAAATTAGTCTCATTGAGATCCCTTAAGACTTTTACGACCCTACTTTTGAATTCATTGGGGGAGTTGTCATCCAATGCGGCCAACAAGCGATGCTTATTGTCGTTCAGGCTTTGATAGAAATCAGAGGGGTTTTCGGCACCTGGCGCAAACAGTGTCAGGTTTGGCGTGATTGCGCCTGCAAGCGTGTTGAAAAGCGCACTTTGAACTCTGCGGTTGGCGGAGATACGGGCCAGCCGATAGCTGTCGAGCAACAATATCTCAATATTTTCCAGTTTGATATTTTGCAGACTGACGTGAGGTTGGGTGAAATCGATCTCATCATGCGACATCGCCCTTGTACGCTGCAGGTCATTTAATTTATCCGCAAACGACCAAAAATCCCGGCCGAGTTCGGCAATACTACCCCAAAACTACCTGTGCCGCCACAGTTTAACGGATGCCACCACGGTTGGCCCGACAAAACAGCCATTGTCTACTGGTTAATGAGAACCATGCGCCTTGCGCTGCCCGTTAATTTCCTTGAAAAACGCCTCTGGCGTTGGCTTGCGCCCCAAAAACGCTTGCACCAGTTGCGCCGGATGCGCTTCACTGCCGCGCTCCAAAATCATTTTGCGGTAACGCGCGCCTACCTTCACATCCATCACATTGTCACCAAAGGGCGAGAGCATATCCAGCGCCAACACTTCCGACCACATATAGCCATAATACCCGGCCGAATAGCCCTGCAACACATGGCCAAACGAGGCAATGCCCATGCTGCCGGCAACATGGCCGAGCGGGGTTTTGCTTTCCATTGCGATCCATTGTGCCATCGCATCAACCGGTTTGGCCCCATGCAACGCCATATCCCAGCGCGCCAACAAACCTTGGCGGCTGTAGTGTATGCCCTGGCCAAACGCGCGTGCGGCATTCAGCCGTTCCATTAACTGCAGATCGATGGGTTTGCAAGTCGGGCAAACCTGGCCAAATAAAGCCAGAGACTCGGGGCGACGCGACCATTCTTCATACATTTGCGATGGCGCTTCCACAAAGTCGCGCTTGACCCCGGTGCCAGACTGGAACACATAGCGCGCCTTGGATAGCACGCCGTGCATGATGTGGCCAAACTCATGGAACAGGGTTTCCAGTTCCAGTTGGTTGAAGCCGTCACGGCTAAAATTGGTGACCAGCACCGAAACCGGGGTGCGCCCGGTGGCGAGCGAGCCGCGCCGCACCGGGAACGCTGCCGCATGCTTGTACTTGCCATCGCGCGGGAATAAATCGAGATAAAAACTGGACATATACTTGCCGCTTTTGGGGTCGAACACATCGAAGCCGCGCACGTCTTCTTGCCAGGTTTTGAGATGTTTATTTTCTCTGAACTCCACGCCATACAGCGTGCTACTGACCTTGAGCAACCAATCGGTGGTGGGCTTGACCGGGAACTGCGCGCGCACCACTTCCTGATCGACGCTGTAGCGCGACTTTTTCAGGCGCTGCTGGTAAAACAACAGGTACCAACGCTGCACCTTGGCATCGGCCTGGCCGATAAAAGTGCCTTTTTCGGCACTCAGTTCGGCCAATTCTTTTTTCTCAAGCAGTTCCACTCGCCCCTGCACGTCCGCCAAAAATTGATTCACTTGTTTGGCATCGCCCGCCATTTTGCGCTTGATGGTCCAATCGGCAAAATTATCCACGCCCATCAAGCCCGCCAATTCACGGCGCAGGGTGGCGGCTTCATTCAATAATTCCAGATTTTGTTTGCCACCACGCTGGTTAAACGCCAGCCAGTAGGCTTTGCGTGTACTTTCGACCTCGACGTTATTCATGATGGCGTCGTGTTCCGGGTAATCCATGCCGAAAATCCAGCGCCCTTCGCCATCCTTGGCGCGGCCTTTCAAGGCGTCTGGCGGCACGCCCTTCAAATCAGCATCACTAAAGGCCAGCTTTTGCGTCACCTCGCGCGTGTTGCGCGAAAAGTCTTGCGCCACTTTGTCGAGCCGCTCAAAAATCACTTTGGCGCGCTCGCGCCGGGGGACGTCCAGCGCGACGCCGCGCTCTTCAAAGGCGTCCAAAATATAGTCGCGGGCGGCGGCATCAACCGGGTCTTTGGGTTTGACGGCTTTAACTCGGGCATACAAGGCGGTACTTTGCAAATATTGATTCGGCAAGGCGGCGATTTTTAAATTACACGCCTCTGCCGCTTTGCGCACGGCGGCGTCCGGGCTGGTTTCGGCCAGCAATTCCATGGTGCCATCCAGGTTTTGCAGCAAGATTTCCATTTGATTCCAGCCACCCAGCACCGCTTTGGCATTCTCAACATCGATGCTTTGGATGATGCCCTGCGCGATTGCCATCCCCCTGCCGAAATCTGACCTGGACGGAGCTTAATTCCATTTTGGACGGAGCTTAATTCCATTTTGGACGAAGCTTAATTCCATTTTGGACGACATTTGATTCCATATTGGACGTGGTAAAATACCTCTTTGGATTCTCCACCCACAGAGGTTGACGATGACTGATTTTTATTCCCGGCACATGGCTGCGCGCATGCAGGAGGCACTGACCGACACACCTGTGGTATTGATCAACGGGCCGCGCCAGTGCGGCAAAAGCACGCTGGCGCAACACTACTTGCCTGATACCCCCTATTTTTCGCTTGACGACAACGCCATCCTTGCCGCCGCCAAGACCGACCCCGACGGGTTCGCACGGCGGCTGGATCGGGCCGTGATTGATGAAATACAACGTGCGCCGGAATTGCTGCGCGCCATCAAACTGACCGTGGATCAGGACCGCCGCCCCGGTCGCTTCGTTTTGACAGGCTCAGCCAACATCCTGGCGCTGCCACAGATATCGGACAGCTTGGCCGGGCGCATGGAAATTTTGACGCTGCTACCGCTGTCGCAAGCCGAAATAGCACACCGGCCCAGCAGCTTTTTAAGCCAGGCCGCAAGCCAGCAATGGGGCCCAGCCCCGCCCAACCCACTACGCGGCGACGCGCTGATAGCAAGCGTGCTGGCTGGCGGCTACCCTGAAATGCTGGCGCGCAGCAGCGCCGCACGCCGCACCTCGTGGGCCAACGCCTACCTGACCACCTTACTGGAACGTGACCTGCGCGACGTGGCCGAGATCGAAAAACTGGACGCCATGCCGCGCTTATTGGAGGTATTGGCACAATTGAGTGGAAAGTTACTTAACTTTACACAAATCGGTGGTCAGTTGAGCCTGGATAGCAAGACTGCACAAAAATATATTGGCATACTGGAACATATCTTTTTGGTCAAGTGCCTGGCACCCTGGGGTCGCAACGCGCTTGGGCGGCTGATCAAAACGCCCAAACTCCATTTTTGCGATGCCGGTTTACAAGCCAGCCTGACCCGGCTGACGCTGCAACAAGCGGTGTTCGACAAAACCCGCTTTGGTGCCACGCTAGAAACATGGGTCTTTGGGGAACTGCTCAAGGCGCTGACGCTGTCGGATCAGGGCTGGCGCATTTACCACTATCGCGACAAGGATCAGGCCGAGGTCGATTTTGTGCTGGAAAACCCACGGATGGAGGTGATGGGGATCGAGGTCAAGGCCTCGTCGGCGGTCAAGCTGGCGGACTTCAAGGGAATAATCAAACTGCGGGATTTGGTCGGGGAGCAATTTCTGTGCGGGGTGGTGGTGTACGACGGCGAGCATGTGCTACCGTTTGGGCCAAAGCTGTGGGCGGTGCCGTTGGCGTATTTATAGGCGCTGTGGTCAGGTGACAACAAGCGATTGTGTTAGTCACAGGGGAAACTTTTTGTTGTAGTGCAAAATCGCCTTTTCAACCACGGGCTTCATGGCCGTGCTGTCGGCTTACGCCATCGCCAGCGCAACCAGCACGTTAAAATCGCGCTTATCTGTTAGCGTGAAATAACACAGATTTCGGCCGACAAGAAACCTCGTGAGCAAAATCACGATTCTGTGATTATTTCATAATTCGGGGTGTTGTGGGCGACGCCGCATCATGAAAGTTAGGATATACACACCCTGCTGATCCAGATCGCGCAAGGCCTTGATTACTGCCATTTTTTTCATGTTGCCACCTTGGTTGCCATGCGCTGCCGATCAGCGCGTATTGGCGTTATTATGCGGCGTGGCGCTGGCGGCGTCGATAAGTAATGCATAACCCTAACTTTTATTAGAGTTTTATATGACTTGATTAACCCAACGCCACCAGCATCACCTTGCATTTAAGCTGCCCCGGCGCAATCGGTGCGCTCATAAGCCAAACTCCTCCACCATCTCATCCAGGGCCATGGCCACCCGTTCATCTGCATGCCCTGTCAAGCTGACATAGAGCGACCACGGGTCAACCGCCAGCGGCGCGGGGTCGTATTTCCACAGTTCCAGCGCCAGCGCATCGGGGGTGTCGGCGTCCACTTCCTGCATGTCGGCATGGGTCTTTTTTAGCGCACGCCATGCCGCCGCATCAATCGCCCTCACCTCGTGTTCTGGCGCTGCCAGCATACTGCGTTTGGCCAGTGCAGCCAGGCCGGCCAAGGGGCAATTTTGCAAGGCATCGCAGGGCCTCTTCAGCCAAATCGTGCGCTGCACGGGGGAACGTAAATATGGCAGCGCCACTTGCCATTGCTCCTGCTGTGCGGGTGGCCAGCCGAACGCCGGGTGCTCGCCCAGCTCGCCCAGCTCGCCCAGCTCGCCCAGCTCGCGCCCGCGCCGCACGCGCGAAAGCGTCATGTCGCTATAACCACAATATTTGGGCATCTGCCCAGCGTTGCGGCTTGGGCAAATCGATATGCAAGATTTCACGGCAACAAACAGCACCGCCTTGACAGTATCGCACTTGAGATACATAATACCGACAAAATGAGGAGGAATATCATGGTTGCACAAACTTCGATGTTGCATATCCGGGTCGATGATGACACCAAAGCGCAGGCAACTGAGGCGCTGGCGGCGATGGGGATGACGGTATCCGACGCGGTACGGCTGTTTTTACGGCGGGTGGTTATCGATCAGGCGTTCCCGCTGGAGCTGAAAGTACCCAACGAAGAAACTTTGGCCGCGATGGAAGAATCGCGCGCCATGATGGCGGCCCGGCGGGCGCGCTTCGCCAATGCTGACGAACTGTTCGATGACCTCGAAAAAAACTGCCGCTAGCAAACGCACGTCGTTGCCGCGCGTTTCCGATTATGCCAAGTTTTTTCTGAAAGATTGGGAACGGCTTTCCCATTCGGGCCGATATGATTAGGACTTACGCAAAAAGCTAAAAAGTGTAACAAATTCCGCTTATGTTGGCCGCATGGAAATAGTTGGATTTTTAAGTTGTTGCCGCAAAAAATCACCCAACAAGCCATGCTTGA
>JBKJLF010000475.1:0-3243 GCA_046597185.1 Burkholderiaceae bacterium
ATCTTGTCAAAGTGCTGTTGCAAGGCCGCCAGCAACTCGGGCGGGGTATCATCGCCCGCCAATTGCAATAAAAAGCGATGCAAATCGGCTAATTCCGTCGATAAATTATAGGCCCCCACATGCGCAAAATTGGAAGGGTTGTTGATTTCATGCGCAATACCCGCCGTCAGGGTACCCAGCGAGGCCAGCTTTTCCTGATGGATTAATTGGCTTTGCGCATCTGAGAGGCGGGTCAGGGTTTGGGCGTTGGAGAGCGCAATCGAACCATAGGCACACAAGGTGCGGAAAATCAATAATTCCCGCTCGCCATAGGCAAAACGATGCTCCGACTGGATAGACATGACCCCGATCAGATGCTGATCGACAATCAATGGCGCAAAGAAGGCCGACAGCATCCGGCGGGTGCCAGCTACATGGCTTGGGTCAACCTGATCAGGGTCAAAATCAAGCAACAGATCGCGCTTTTGACGCGCCACTTTGGCCGCATTCGAGGTGCTTGAATCCAATTGAATCACCATGCTATCCAGATCTTTACCATACTCCCGACCAAATACCAGTTCCAGTGCATTCTGTTGCGGGTTGAGTCGATAAATCACGATCAGCCCGGCATCCAACAAACTGCAAACATATTGGTAGAGCGTATCAAAGACCCGTTGCGCATCCAGATGGCTGGTAATTTCACGCCCCACTTCCCCCAATTGACGCAAGGTTTCTACCGACGCTGCCAAATTCTGATTCGCGTTCAACAATTCGTCCTGTTTTTGATGCAGTTCGGCGGTGCGCTGCTGTACTTGCGCTTCCAGTTGCAGTTGCCGCTGGCGCAAATACCGGGTTCGCGCCGACACCAGCGCCGTTATCGCCAATACCAGCAACACCCCCATCAGGCTGCGCCACCACCAGGTTTGATACCAGGCTGCCAGCACCACAATCGGCAACACCCGGTCTGGCTCGCTCCACACCCCGTTTCGGTTGGAACCGCGCAATATGAGTCGGTAAGACCCCGGCGGCAAGTTGGTATAGGATGCCAAACGACGGGTCGGGTCGGTCTCGATCCAGGCGTCCTCGTAGCCCTCCAGACGGTAGGCGTAGCGATTGCGCTCCGGTGCCGAATAATCCAGCGCAGCAAATTCAACCGCAAAACTATTGGCAGCAGCCGGAATCGTCAAACGCGCCTGATTGGGCACGACTTTGCCGCCCACTTGAATTTGCGTCAGCACCACGGGCGGGCGAAATTCCCAGGTTTTCAAGCGCTCCGGCCGCACCACGGTCAAGCCTGTAGAACCGCCAAAGAATAGCTCGCCGCTGCTACTTGCCGCGCCAGCGTTGGTAAAATAGGCGCTGATCACCACGCCATCGGCCCGCGTGAGCGCACGCACGCTATCGTTTCGGGGATCAATCAGCGCGATGCCAGTATCGGTACTCACCCAAATCCTGCCCTGTTTATCTTCCAGCAATTTGTTGGCCATTAAATTCGGCAAGCCTTGTTCAAGGCCAAAATATTTGGCAGCAAGCACGGTATTGGCTCCCGGCTCGGCCACCATGCCCACACCACCACCTTGCGTGGCAAGCCATAGGCGACCACGACTATCAAATAATAGACTGGCAATATACCTGGATAATAATTCGTTGTTTATCGTCACTTTGCGCAGAACCGCCGACTTCAAATCAAAGACATGGAGTGCGCCCCGGATGCTGCCAATCCACAGCTTGCCCCCGGCGTCGGGAATGATGACAGTGAGGTATTGCGCATCCAGCAGTTCCGCCCCCGGAACACGGCTTAAATTGACCAATTTATCATCGGCAACATCCAGTTGCCATAGCCCTTCGGCCGTGCCCACATACAGCGTATTGCCCACCAGATGCAGCCCGGACACATTCATACCCGGCTTGGTTCCGACAAACTGCAGGCGCTGCAAGCGGCCACCGGGCCGAGTCTGCCGATACAAACCGTTGTCGGTGGCGATAAATACCGTGCCGCGTTGCAAGCGTGCAAAGCTGCGCACGGTACTTTCCGGCAGATGCGTTTCTATCAAACTGCCATCGGCGGCCAGGCTCGACAGATGCAAATTATTCAGATCGAAAATATCCACGCCCTTGGTCGGCGAACCCAACCACAGACCAAACGCAGGATCAAGCGCTACCGCCGAGACCCCCATATCACGCATATTACGCCCACTGTTGCCAAGCAAGGTCAGGATCGCGTGTTGGGTCGGGTCGTGCATGCTCACACCATGTTGCGCACCACCTGCCCACATCAGCCCGGAACGATCCCGCAGCAAGGCGGCCACCGAATTATCAGCCAGACTACCCGGCAGCGTCGCTTCGTGTTTCACCCAACGAGCGTGCATCGCGACAGTATCGAGTACCGCAATACCATTGGCAGCGCTGGCGACCCACAATTCACCCGGTACGGATTCTTGCAATGCTTTAATTTCTTTATGATTCAAACCCGATTCCCGGGCCAATCCCGCTGGCAAGGGCAATAGCGTCAATCGATTTGGCTCAATATAGAACAAGCCTGTTTCGCACCCCACCCAGATTCGGCCATCGCTGGTTTGTCTCAGGCTTTGCACCGACTTGATCATTTTTACGCCGCCCGGTTCGGCTGGAAACGCCAGCGTAATAAAACGCTTGCCATCCCAATACGCCAGACCGTCTGCCATACCAACCCATAGCCGCCCCTGACGGTCACGCAACAGTGCACCGACGAAATCATTGGGCAGGCTATCAGGCTGTTTGGCATCATGGCGCAGTTGCTGCATACTGCCACCGTGCTTCACATGATGTAAGCCCTGCCCCCAGGAACCTACCCAAAGCCCTTTGTCACCGTCATTTTGCATTGCGCGCACCGTACTGTGATCAATCAACGGGGCGGCAAGGCGGACAAAACCGTCGATATTGGCATCATATCGCGCCAAACCACCACCATAAGGCGCAACCCAGAGCTGCCCCAAATCGTCGGTATGCAGGGCCATAATCAAATTACCGGGCAGGCTGGTGGTATCGCTTTGTTTGGGTTGATAATTATGGAAGCGATAACCGTCCCAGCGCGCCAAACCGCTCTGCGTGCCAATCCAAATAAAGCCCGCACCATCTTGCGCCAATGAAACCACGCTGGAACTGGGCATGCCATTTCCAGTATTCAAGTGTTGAAACAGCGTATCGGCCACACTGGCCCAGTTGGCGCGTGGTGGACTCGATGCGGCGGCAGCCGACGCTGCGGCAGCCGACGCGGCGGCAGCC
>JBKJLF010000576.1:0-3316 GCA_046597185.1 Burkholderiaceae bacterium
GTATCCCCTAGTTTTGCGTTTTGGCCAACGGCAGGTCAGGCATTATTACGGCTGCCCGGTGGTGTCTTTCACGCTAACCCGTTAGGGCGGCAGATTTTTTTTTGCGCGGATCTTTCTTGCGATGTAGATCGTTCTGCATGATAAGCATAACGGAAGAATAACCAATACTATCGTGAACCAAGCGGGGGGCAGGTGCCAATGTGCCGGTGGGCGGCCTAAAATTGCAAGGGGCCCAATCGTCAATAAATGAATGACGTTGATGATTAAACCAATGGTCAAATAATGAATACCCCCTGCCATTGCCACCCAGTTCAAGCCCATCAACGCCAGTACCGCCATCACCCAACCAACGCCCGGCATTCCCAGCCCAAGCAACAAGGCAAAGAATAAAATAAAAATCAAAAGCAAGCCACAAGCTGTTACTCGGCCGGATAATTTTTGACGGTTGGGTGTTGGCATTTTCTATTCTAATGAATGGTTATTGAATTGAACCAGCAAGTGACACTGCGCCAATATGTGCGATAGCTTTTTGCCTAGCACCTGCCTTGCCTTCTATTAAATTAGGGGCAAAGGTTAGGGTGTAAAACTTGGAACCAGCCACCCAGACTACTTCTTCAATAAATTGGCCTTTTTCATCGGCAAATATCTTGGAAATCGCCTGCTTCCCACCGACTTGCGTATTAATTGAATCTGCGGCCATGAAGAATTTACCGCCGGTCAATCCAAGGTCGTATTCAGTCAAGCGGGCGATGCCTGCACCGGGAACATCAAAAAATCGCTCCACGCCTGTCCACGAGTCTTTGAGCTTCGTGCCAATAGGCAACGCGTATAACATTGTACCATTGGCAAAACTGGCTGGTTCAAATCCAAGATTAAGCTTGCTTAAATTCTTATGTATTTCGGGCGAATATTTTTTTTCGGCAGCCAACTGGTGCTGCTGCTGCTGGTCCGCCGATTTAACCGCATTAAAGTGGGCCAAAAAATTGCTTACACGCTCAACCGAAGTTTCGATCGTGCTGAAGCCGTCATTAGAAATTGTCATATTTGCTTTTTGCAATTTATGCAATTCACCATCAGGTAAGGGTAACGGCATATTTTCTGGTGTGGTGACCTCCAAAAATTCGCCATCATGCTTTACTGTTTCAACTTGTGCAAATGAGGCGGTTGCCAAGGAAAAAATGACTATACTAAAAATTTTCTTCATTACATTACTCCGTTAGTTCCAGTATGGGAAGAAATACCCAAGATTGCAATTGTTTGTTTGTGTCCGGCCCATGTACAGTGTGCCATAACCTGAAATCCACATATAGTGATCACCTACAACATAGGCTCCCCCATAAAACCCTTCGCCCCAATGCAGTGCCGCTGACCGATAAGTGTATTCCCAACCTGTTTGAATAACTGGCTCCCAGGCATTGTTACGGTAATGATAACCATTAGTCCATAACCAATAAGAATTGCCAGGCCAATCCCATGAAATACTTTCATTATTAGCGCAATTTGCACGGCTAAAAAATGTAATTCCTGCTTGAGCAGGCACCGCGCTCATCAGACTGGTCGCCCCAAGCAAGGCAAGTGCCATCAATTTGTGCTTCGTATTAAATTTCATTCTATTTCCCTTAAAACGATTTAAATATTGTAATTCTCTATATTGCGCTGGTTAACATCAACTGTTTGTTGAAAACCACCGCCAGGCAACCTTGATCCTTGATTGCTTGGGCTGGACTTTGACTTCTCCGCTAACTTTCATGATACGGGGCTCCGAATTATGAAATATTCACAGAATAGCGTTTTTCTGCGAGGATTTGCTTCGCCCAAAAAGCTGCGTTATTTCACGCTAAGTTGATCAGCATAGGTTACAGAAGAATCTCTCATTTTAAAAGAGTCAATTGAGCGAAATATGTTGCAGCACAGTTGGCTTTTTTCAAACTGTACTGGTTATTTACACCAGTACAGTTGAAGATGGTTACGAAAATCCATTGCGATCGGCTTGATACAACTATTATCTATAAGGAAAGGAAGTCGCAGCAGGCTGTGCCGGAAGTCGGCGCATGGTGATCCCAAAGGAAACGAAAGTTTGCGGATCGGTTGCGGGTTGCGGGTATCGGTTGCCAGCGCGCAAACGCACGATCGTTACCTGCAAAAACAGCACTACTTGTACTAGCAGATTGCTGAGTGTGAAGACATGCAACGGCGCGCAGGACAGCCAGCAGGCATAGGTAGGCTATCTAATAAGTGGCGGGGTATTTGTTTCATGGGTGTTTTTTCAATTTAGGGTCGCGCGCTATCGTTCAGTTTCCAATCATATTCGGTAAAACTCAGCGCCAAGCCCTTGCCACGAATTTTTTCCTGCACGGCGGCATCGGCAGAGAGTTGTTTGGCATAGCGCGCAAACACATCTTGCGTGCTTTTGAAACCTTTATTGCCTTTTTCAAAATCTTCGGCAAACCATTTGAAAATTGGCGATACTTCCAGTTTGCCATCGGCATAACGGTTGCGTGATTTGTCGCCTATGAAACGCTGCATCGAGTCTTCTAGCTGCGCCTCCAGACGAGAGGCGGTGATGGCTTCATTGCGCAGGGCCGGGCAGCCAATCGAGGCGCATACGATGCTGACATGGATGCGCGGATCGGCAAACTTGGTACGCAGGTTTTCATGTTCGATCCAATCCAGACTGCGTTCGGCATTGAGCAGTTTGAAGAATTTCTTCTTCCACGGCGATTGTACGAAAGAGCCAAGGTCTTTGATCGATTTCAGATCCGGGTATTTGCTGAGGATTAAATCAATGGTGTAGGCATTGTAGGCGTTGATCAGAAAAGCGGCTTGCTGATTGCTGTTGAACTGATCGAATTCGGCTTGCGTGACGGCGCTAAGGTCAGCCAAAACCGCATTTAAGGCGGTTTTGTCTTGCTTCAGTCCAGCATAATTGACGCGGCTTTGGGCGTTGTCTGGTAACCAATGGACATGTTTTTTGGCTAGCGCATTCCAAGCGGCATAGTCGTGGTCAAATTTTTCCCCATGGCGGCGGGCGACCAGCTAAAGCACAGCAGGGTAAGAACCAAGATGCGAAATTGAATACGGAATTGGATACGAAACTGGGAGCGCAGCGCTTTCATTGTGATCCTTTGAAAATAGTGTCCTTCCGGCAAAGCAGCTTGAATCCCCCAACTTTCCAAACAAAATACCCGGCGGCACAAAGAAATGCCCCTCAATCGCAGAACATGAATGAATTTTGCACTTAGCACTTACGTTCCATTTCAAAACTTGATAAGCTGTGCGGCATGGAAACAATACTCAAACACCGCCACCGCGCAGT
>JBKJLF010000083.1:0-4898 GCA_046597185.1 Burkholderiaceae bacterium
CCACCAGGCAGCTTTGCTCGGTTCAATGGAACAGTAAAGCCGAACAAACCAATGTGTGCGTGCGCGCCCGCCTTGACTATAGTTTTAACAATGCCGCAATGCCGTGCCTTTGCCAGACGGCGGCGATGAAGTTTTGCCAGGAAAACAGCAATAATGCCTGCGTCACGGACGGAAACAAGCAGCCCCTGGCCTGCCGTCAACCTCCATATGACAGTCTGTGCGATGGCAGTTCTCCCGATTCGACACCGATTGACCGCTTCGCCTATCCGGGTTGCAGCAAATAACGGATTGAAGGGCTGCGTGCCTTCGGGCGCGCAGGCCGCTTCCGCCACCAGGAATCAGGCCTGCCGATTAAAAGGCAGATACACCGAAAAAGTTGAACCCAGCCCGATCTCGCTTTGAACTTCAATCTGGCCCTGATGCTTTTCGATGATTTTTTTGGCAATATCGAGTCCCAATCCGCTGCCCTCACCAACCGGTTTGGTCGTGAAAAACGGTTCGAAAATGCGGGCCATCACTTCGTCCGTCATGCCGCAACCGGTGTCACCCACCGTCACCAGGCCCCCCTTGTCCGCTTGGGCCAGGCGGATGGTCAGCGTGCCCGTTTGCGTCATTGCCTGCAAGGCATTGTGGATCAGGTTCGACCAGACCTGATTGAGCTCATTCACCAGGCAGATCACGGGCGGAACCGGTTCAAATTGCAGCTTCAGTTCGTATCCTTGCCTGATTTGACTTTGATAGATCATCAATACCGTTTCCAGGCCTTCCTGCAAACTGGCGGCACGCATTTCGCTCGCGCTACTCGTTCGCGCAAATGATTTTAACGAAAACACGATGCGGGACATCCTGTCCACGGCGCTGTTGATGGTCCGGGTGCTGTTCAACATCAAAGCAAGGCCATGGCCCGTTTCCATGATGAACTTACTCTCGCAATGGAGCAGCAAGGGTAAATAGTCGGACAGCGCATCCTGAATTCTCATTTGCACCAATAGCGACGCCATGTGTTCTGCATTGCCGGAAAGCAATTTCTCCAGTTGCGCGCATACCCTTCTTCTTATGGCGCGTTCCTCGCGTGAGCTGAGCGGCGCGTGCGGCGCGCGTGCCAGCGTCACACAACGCAGAAATAGCTCACGTTGCGGCTGGTCGAGCATCAGAAACAGTTGCGGTAAGGCATTAAGCGCGCTATCAAGTTCGGACTCAATGGACTGTCCGCTGGCTTTGATCGCCGCAATCGGGGTATTGATCTCATGCGCGACATTGGCCACCAGTTGTCCCAGCGAGGCCATTTTCTCCGATTGCACCAACTGTGCCTGTGTTGTCTTGAGTTGCTGGTGCTGCTGTTTTAATTGTTGCAACGTATCACTCAGTTCCGCGGTGCGCTGTTCCACTTTTTCTTCCAGATTGGCATACAGATAGGCATTGGAAATGGCAATGGCAGCCTGCGACGATAACAAACGTAACAGCTCAAGCCGCTGCTCGGTGAACGCTGCGGCCATCAGATTATTTTCCAGATACAGGATGCCCGATAATTTCCCTTGCTGCACAATGGGCTGGCACAGAACCGAGAGTGGTTGTTCGCGTGCGATGTACGGGTCACCCGAAAACTCGTTATATTCGCGCGCATCAATCAATAATTGCGTTTGCAAGGTGCGGCCCACATATTGCACGATCGTGCGCGGCAATGGCAAATCCGTCCGCTCATCGACATCCATGCAGCTCAGCATTACCTCGATGACAGATCCGGCATGGCCTTGCGCGTGCAGCCGCAATTTCCCATTATCATTCAAAATGAGAAGCGCCTTTTGCGCGCCGGAATGTTCAATGACGATCCTGAGCAGCGTTGAGACCAGTTTATCGATCACGATTTCGCTGGAAATGGCCATGGAAGCAGCAATAATGGCCGATGCATCGAACGACTGGGCATGGCTGGCCGTGATTGTCGGGCGCGTGGTAGTCCTTCTTTCTCCATGGCGTTGCACCAGCCCGGTCAGCGTGGTGGTGAGCAGTAGTTCGGCAAATTCGGCCTCCAGTTGCACCACCTTGGCATGCGCGCCCCATCGTCCATATAAGGCCACAGCCTGCTTTAAATAGTAAAGCGCCAGGCGCGGTTGCTTGCGTGTGATATGGCAGCGCGCCGCCAGTTCCTGGGCAAACGCCTCCTCATGCACCAGCGCGCTCTTTTGCGCACCGGCAATCGCTTCTTCATAGTGATTCAAAGCCTGATTGAACTTGCCTATGGCACACATGTGCTCGGCCATCAGCAAGGAACAAAGGTGCTGATAATTGTCCGGTGCGAACATCGCCCAGTTTTGCAGTTTTTCCTCGTTTTCCCCCACGCGGCGTAACAGGGCGCGTTTTTCCTCCCCGTTCGCGCTGCGGGCGCTATGGAGCAGGGTGATTGATTCATAAAAATGAAACAATGCGTAAGCATGCATCCCAATGCCGCTTTGCAGATAGACCGCCGCCTGTGCTGCATTGGCGCTGGCCTGTTCCCGGCGGTTGAAAATGCAGCTCACCATCAATTTTGAAAAATACAGCAGAAACAGGGTGCTGGCGTCGTTGACGCGCAAATGTTGCACAAGAGAATCTGTCTCACTATAGGCCGGTCCCGCAAACACGGTCGGATCGGGCGCGGGATGGATGAAATTGAGGCTCATTTGCCAGCAAATATCATGCCAGTAGAGTGACGAACCTATTTGAAAACGTTGCAAATCACGATGCGCCTGCTCCATTTGCAACACCAGATCCGGCAAAGCGTGGCCAACGTGGAACATTGTCTGAATGCTGTTGTTGCGGGCATAGGAAGCGTATTCAAAATCCCCTTTTTCCAGCGCCACCGCATACGACTGATCAAACAGCGGCAGCGATTGCCGCAGCGGATGTTTGAACTTGCGGATGATCCAGGCCGCGAAAAAGAGGGGTTGCTGCAAATTGAGCTGGTGCGCCCTTGCCAGTTCGATGGCAAACTCGCCGAACGCACAACCGCCATCGATATCGCCCAACAGCGCCGATCCGAGAATGCCCCACCACGACAAACCATAGGCCGCATCGGGTGAAATGCCATGCATGACGGTTTTGCGCACCATCCGAAACACCACTACCGCCAGCAGATTGGGTGCCGTCCAATAGGCAGGCGGAATGGTCAATCCGAGCAATTGCATGGCCATCAGCCTCTCTGGTTCCTGCATGACGGGCAAGGCCAGCAAATCATCAAGGGTTTTGTCTGCAAGCGCCTGTTTGGTCAGGGTCAGTTGCGCCACCACCTCGGCCTGATCGGTTGCCAGGACAAGATCGATGCCCAGCAGCGCCAACGCCTGCAAGGCCACCTGCACCGCCTCGGTCAGGCGGTTTTGCGCCACCAGCGCCTGCAACCGGATAATGGCGGCGCGCACACGCGCCAAAGGCAAATCGGCATGATCCAAAAACTCGGCAAGGCAGCACTCCATTGCCGCATAATCCTTGCTCAAACATGCGCTTTCAGCGCATTGCAGGCACAGTTCGGCACAGCCTTCCTGCCACACCTTCCAGCAATCTGGCGCGCGCAGGGCCAGCGCGGCCTGGAAATAATGCAGCGCGGTCGAATGCGCGCTGGCGTTTTTGGCGCGTTTCCCGGCACGCCAATTGATGTCGATCAATTGTGTCCGCTCGCTCGCGCTTTGCACCAGCCGCAGCCCGGCATTGTATTGATTTGCGATATCGAAGATCTGCCGCGCCTGCTCATCAGGCGGCAACTGCGCCAGCCAGAGCCTGGCGATATCATAGTGGAGCTGTTCGGCTGCGCTGGTCTCAAGCAACTCATACGCGGCCTTGCGCACCCGGTCATGGATGAACTGGTAATGCACAGCGCTGTTATTGCTTTCCTGCCTGGCCACACGGTAATTGAGGCCCACGGGCAGCAGCAGCCCCTCCTTCAGCGCCGATTCCAGCGCGGCGGCAACCTGATGTGCAACCTGCCCTAAAATCGCTGCCAATATGCCAAGCTCAAAACTGTCGCCGATGCAGGCGGCATAACGCAAGGCATGCTGCGTAGTTTGGGGCAGCATGGCAAGTTTCTGCGCCATCAGGGCGGCCACATTGTCGGCCACGGCGTGCGACTCGATTTGATCCTGCTGCCAGATCCACCGGCGCTCTTGCGAAGAGAACCGGATAACCGATTTCTTATGTAAATCGGCCAGCAGTTGCACCAGAAAAAACGAGTTGCCTCCTGTCTTTGCATACACCACACGCGCAAGATCGGCCGCACCCGGCGCATTGTCCAACGCATCCTGCAGCAGTGACTGCACGTCATCCTGACGCAAGCCGGCAAGGTGGATGGTCTTGACATTGGCGGCATGCTTGCGGATTTCGTCAAGCGCCAGGGCAAACGGGTGGACATCAAGCACTTCATTGTCCCGGTAAGCGCCAATCAGCAGCAGATAGCCGATATCGCCATTATTCAACACCGATTTGAGCAAGGCCATCGAACCGGCATCGGCCCATTGCCAATCATCGATAAAGATCACCAAGGGGTGTTCCTTGATGCAAATTGATTTCAAGAAATTGCCGAAGACATAGTTAAGGCGGTTGAGTGATTGCTCCCCCGCCAAGAGGGGGATGTCGTCCTGTTTTCCAATGATCAATTCGAGTGACGGCAGCAGATCGGTAATGACTTTGCCGTTGTTGCCGAGCGCCCCGATAATGATGTCACGCCACATTGCCAGTGACCCGGCGTCCTCCTTGAGAACCCACTTGCAAAACTGTTCCAGGGCCAGAATCCAGGCGTAGAATGGCACATCGCGCTGATAATGATCAAATTTTCCCGAATTAAAACTCCCCTGTTTTCCCGTGAGCGGCTTATGCACTTCGCGCACCAGCGCCGATTTGCCGGTGCCGGATGTGCCGGAGACCAGCAAAAAGAT
>JBKJLF010000257.1:0-4194 GCA_046597185.1 Burkholderiaceae bacterium
CCTGAATTGGTGAAAAGTGCTAAAACGGGGTACTGCTGTTGTATTTTACAGACGATTTGCTTGTTGCAAAACCGCAAGCAATGTTGCTAAAACGCTTGTTCCGCTGATGAAAATTTGTTTAAAGATTTCTATTTATAGGTGGGCACCAGCGAGGCGAATTATAGCGTAGGTTCAGTTATTCACAAGAGATCCTTCAGTGCAATGTTGCGCGGAACTGACGTTTTTTCGCTGTTTTAGACTATAAGCACCACTTTTTCGAACTAAGGCTTCATACTTTGGTCATCCCGACTTGGGTTTTTTCGTGGTAATGAAGCTAAATATGAATAATTATGGCAAATCGAGATGAATTGGCAGTCATTCGGAGTGCGCGTGCTGGCGATGCCGACGCACAGCTCGCCTTGGGTAGATTATATTTGGAGGGCAGCGCCAGTCTGGCGCAAAACCATGTGACGGCGTTGCATTGGCTGGATCGCGCTGCGCGCCAGGATGTCAGCGAAGCTTGGATGTTGATTGGCCAAGCTATCCCGTTTGAAGCAGTTTGGCACAGCGAGGCACCGCTGCAAATGAGTGTCTGGTATTTGCGCGCTTTTGAGGCAGGGGTCATGCCAGCTGGTTTGGTGTACGTCCAGATGATGTTGGCGCAGCCTGAAACGATTTTGACGCCGGAGTTAAAATCCAGTGTGATGTCAATTTTGGCCCGGGTAGCGGAATCGGGCTTGGCGCAAGCACAATGGTTATTGGCCCAGCAAGAAAAAGCACATCCCGATACGGGTTCGACCTTGCCTCAGGTATGGGCACAACGTGCCGCTGATGCCGGTGTGCCAGAAGCGCAACAGGCGCTGATGGAGCAAGCCTGGGTGGCGCAGGACTATCCCTCGTTTTTACGTTGGGCCTTGCCGCAAGCACAGGTTCTGATGACGCAATTGGCACGTGCCGAGGACGCGGCTTCCAGTGAGCAATTAAGCCTGCTTGTGCGTTCTGCTCACGCTTTGGATAGCCTTGATGAGACAGATTGTGAATTATTATCGCCTGGCCCGGATGTGGTGAGTAAGCAACAATTATGGGAGGTGGCTGCTTGTCATGGCGCGCGTGAAGCACAGGTATGTTTGGGGCTGATGTACGCGCGCATGGATGCCGAGGGCGGGCGCAGTGGTGTGGGTAGTGCCAATTTCAAGAAAGCTGTGCGCTGGTTGAAGTTGGCCGGTGAGCAAGGTTCGGCCGATGCCTGGTTTGCGTTGTCACGGATTTATCTCAAATCCGAGTTTTCGCAGCGCAATACGGTTGAGGCGCAAGCTTATTTGGAACGTGCCGCGAATTTGGGCCATGGCTTGGCGCAATGGGAATGCGGCAGTGCAATGTGGCGTAATCGGCGTGATGGGGAAGGTAACGATATCAAAGCCGTTCTTTGGTTGCATCAAGCGGCATTGCAAGGCGTGTCTCAGGCGCAAGTCTTGCTGGAAAAAATTACCCCGACACCGGAAGCGCTGCCGTGGGCAGTTCAGGCCAAGGCCTTATTGACCCGTGAGATGGCGAGCCGCCATTCGTTTTTGGTGGCGCGGCTGGAATTGGCGTATCAGTTTGGTTTGACACGGGCCGAAGCACTATTAATTGATATCCATCGCGCTGACCATGGCCATTGCCTGGTGCTGGATATTCGCGAACATTTTGGCCGCAGCAAACGCCGCCTGATTTTATTGCGCACCGGGCATGAGCGCCAATTACTGGATCGAATCAGTCGTTTGTTTCTTGATGTGGATTGCGGCCCAAGTGGGCCGGAAGGTAATTATCGGCAACGGGTGTATCGCTTAAAAACCTTGTTGCCCCAATTGGCGCAAGATGATTTGGCTGAAGCGGCCTAGGTGTGCAAGCATGATGAATCCCGATTTGGTCAACATTGAAGCGTTTCTCGCGCACATCGGAATTGGCTTGCATCGACGCAGCTTGCCGGATAACACCTTTTTGCCAGGTTTGGAATTGGATCGAACGGGTATTTTGGTCGATCTTGAAAAATTAAAATATCCAGGTGATATATTGCATGAGGCTGGGCATTTGGCGGTGACACCGGCCAGCCAGCGCGACGTCATTGGCACCGATCAATTAATCTTGCCTTGGCCAACCGAGGGTGAAGAAATGGGGGCCGTGCTGTGGTCGTTTGCGGCGGCGTGCCACATCGGCTTGCCGCTGGAAGTGGTATTTCATCCGGATGGCTATAAAAACGATTCTGCTTGGTTGATTGAGATGTTTGAGTCGGGCACTTATATCGGCTTGCCCTTTTTGGAATGGGCGGGCTTGGCCTTGAGTGCGCCACGCGCCGAGGCGGCGGGGTGGCCCCCTTTTCCGCATATGCTGCGTTGGTTGCGGGATTAAGCGGTTTTTTTGCGTTTCATCCCTGGCTTTGCGCACTCTGTCTCAAATCACTATGCCCGGCGCTTCGCCTGGGGCAAACTGTGGGCAATTTATCAAACTCATCGAATTCATCCATTTTGGAGCCCACCATGAACAATTCGTACACAAAGTCTTTTTCTATCGCACTGGCCAGTGTTGTTGCCCCCATATTGCTATTGAGCGGGGGCGATTGTTTTGCGGCAGAGCAAGTTCGTAATCTGCCTGCGTTTACCAGCATCAGCAATGATGGCGTCTTCAACCTGAAAGTGGATGTTGGCCCGGCGCAAGCGGTGAAAATCAACAGCGAGGAAAAAGATTTGGATCAGGTCACGACCGAAGTGGTGAATAATGAATTGGTTTTGTCGTTTAAAAACAAAGCAAAGAAATTCAAAAGTGAAGAGGGTATTACAGTGCTGGTCAGCGTGCCATCATTGAGCAAATTACGGGTCAGAGGCGTTGGGCCAACTGAAGTGAAACATATTAAAACCAACGACTTTGAATTGAATTATGAAGGCGTGGGCGCAGTCAAGGTGGAGGGCCGTGTGAACAACCTGATCCTCAATGCCAAAGGTGTCGGGATTGTGGATGCCAAATCATTGAAAAGTCAAATCGTCAATGTTTCTTTAAATGGCTTGGGTGAGGTGAGTGTGTATGCCAGTGATACCCTCAATGCCAACCTCAATGGCATTGGTAGCATGACTTATTATGGCAAGCCTACCCATATCAACAAAGTAGTTAGTGGACTGGGCAAAGTTAGCCAGGGGGATTAAACCCGAAAACGGGTTTTGTCAGGGTTTGTGGATTAAATGGGAGGCTTGGGTCTCCCATTTGATTTTTTAGCCCTGATCAAGCGTAATATCTGGCTTGAGACCATGTTAACGCTTGGCGCAGATAACAAAGGAGAGGGCCATGATGGATACTGATGTAGACGAGAGCGTAACCGAAGTACCTGATTTATTTTTGTTTTTGGCCTCGACCGCGCATGACATGAAAAATTCCATCAGCGTCTTGTGTTGTACCCTGGAAAACCTGCTGGTCGATGCGGCGGCTAGTCCGGCCGACCCCAAAATTGCCCAAATGGCGCAAATGTTGTATGAATCCAAGCGCCTCAATAATAATCTGATTCAACTTTTGGCCTTGTATAAACAAGTAGGCAAGGCTGAGTATCCCTTTGATTGCCAGTGCCAGCAATTGGAAGACTTTTCATCATTGGTGCAGGCGCAGAGCCGGGTGTTACTCAAATCCAAAGCGATTGAGCTGGAAGTGGAATTGCCGACCGATTTGGTTTGGTATTTCGATGAAGACTTAATTCTTGGTGTGATTGGTCATGCCATCAATAATGCAACTCATTACACCTTGAACAAGGTGCGCTTACTGTTTATTGAAGATGGCGATTACCTTGAAATTCGGGTGGAAGACAATGGTCGGGGTTATCCACCATCCATGCTGGAAATGGGTAAGATGGCGTTGAACGGTGGTCGCAGTGGCGTTAATTTTGCCACCAGCAGCACCGGTTTGGGGCTGTATTTTTCCAGTGAAGTGGCAAAAATGCATAAAAACCGGGGCCGTGTTGGCACGGTTCACCTGGAAAATGGCGGTAGCCTGGGTGGTGGTTGTTTTGTATTACGTTTGCCTTGATTACGATCATCAGCGCGGAGAATGAGCATGCATACAGGCTTGAGTAGTGGCGCTAAAGCGGGTGTTGCGCCGGAAAATCAACTTCCGGTGTGGAATGACCAACACTATCTGTTGGTGGATGATTTTCAAGGCATGCGCCAACTGTTGCGTGAGAGTTTGCGCAACTTGGGC
>JBKJLF010000269.1:0-5998 GCA_046597185.1 Burkholderiaceae bacterium
ATCGAAAACAGCAAAACCGTGCATTCGCTACCCAACACCAACCAAACTCCTACCCCCAGCCCCGCGCACCACCAACACCTTAGTCGCAATCCGCTCCGTCATCTCCTGCACATGCGAGATCACGCCAACTTTTCTCCCCATCGCCTGTAGCCCATCCAGCGCATCCATCGCTACCCGCAGCGTGTCGGCATCCAAGCTGCCAAAGCCTTCATCAATAAACAGCGATTCCACGCGCACCCGTTTGCTGGAAAGTGAAGCCAAGCCAAGCGCCAAAGCAAGCGACACCAAAAACGACTCCCCCCCAGAAAGTGAATGAACCGAGCGAGCTTCATCGCCCATATCCTGATCAATCACCATCAAGGCCAGGCTGTCGTTAATGCGCTGCAAACGGTAGCGCCGGGCCAGTTCATGCAGATGCCGATTGGCGTAGCCGATCAAAACATCAAGCGTGTATTGCTGGGCGTAGTTGCGGAATTTTTTACCATCGGCTGCGCCAATCAATTGGTTCAGCGTGTCCCATATCTTGCTTTTGGCTTCTTGAGCTTCCAGTTGTTTTAAGATGTCTGCTGCTTGCGTGCGCCGTGCTTGGTCTTGGGCGATGGTGGCTTGTAGTTGGCTGGCCTGCGCTTGTACGGCGCTGCGTTTTTGTGTCAGGGTTTGCAGTGCCTGCGCCAATTGCGCGGGCAAAGGTGCTTCTGCGGCTTCATCTGCACTTTGGTTTACCTGCGATTGCCCATTCTCATCAAGCGCTGCCCCATCCTGCATCAAAATCGTCTGCACATCAGGCCGCAAAACTTGATGTTCCGCGCACAGCCGTTGCCGTTCTTGGCTAAGGGTTTGTGCTTGCTGGCTGGCGTTGGCGATGGCAAGCAAGGCATTGCGTTCGGCGGTTATCCATGCTGCGTCGTGGCTTAATAATTGCCGCAATTGCTGCAATTGCTGCAATTGCGGCAATTGCGGCAATGGGGCTGCCGGGCCTGCTACCGCATCCCCCATCGGCAACAAGCTTGCGCCATGCTCAGCCAACCAGCTTGCCAACACCGCTGCGGCACTCGCTTGCGCACTTTGTTCGCTGGCGAGCCGCGTTGTCGCTTGCGCCAATGCCTCAAAGCTTCTGCTGTGGGCTTGCACTGCGGCGTTGTGGTTTTGCGTCGCCCAATCCAACGCTTGTTTGGCGGTGTTAATCACCAGCGTGAACTGTGCTTCGATTTGTTTCAGGCCAAGAGCCGTTCCTTGTGCTTGCGCCCCATTGCGCTGAATGGCTTGATTGAGCGCATGCAGCAACCCTGCCCGCTCGTCCAGTTTTTCTTGTAATGCTTGCGCACTAACAGCCAAACTGTTTGCGCTGCTTTGTTGTGCTTCTTCTGCTTGTTGCAGCATCGTGTTGAGGCTATTCAACTCCAGCGTAAAATTGACTGCGCGCTGTTCGCAGGTTTCGCGTTGGCGGCTGAACTTGAGCCATTCGTTGACGTGTTCCGCACATTGCCGGATAAATTGCTCTGGCGCGTTTTGCCATTGCTCTTTCCAATTGCTGGCCCCCTCACCTAAACTGCCAGCCAAGCCGCTATCCAAACCGCTATCCAAACCATTAAGTACCGGCGTCAGATCTTCCAAACAGTTGTTGAGTCTGGTTTCACTCTGCGCGCCTTGTTCTTGCGCATGCAGTTGCGCCGCCTTGCTGCGTTCTACCGCGTTGCTGGCTGCTTGCTGTGCTTCTTTATTGGCGTTATGGCTGCGCGTGGCTTGTTCATGCGCGGCTTGCGCGCTGTCTTTGCTTTGTAAAAGATGCCGGTTGCCGTTTTCCAAGGCGGCAATATCCGCCAGTGCTTGTTGCACTTGCCGGGTTTGTTCAGCACTCCACGCGCCTAATGCCTGCCCCGCCAGCGCCAGACCGGCAATCTCTTGCGCCAAAGGATGCGCTTGCCAGGCATTTTGCGTTTGCTGGTAGTGCGTTTGTTGTTGTGCCTGTTCTTGCTGTGCTTGCAGCAACTGGGTCTGCAAGCTCGCCGCCAGTGTGTTGTTGCTGCTCAATGCTTGCTGGGCAGTTTGGGTACTTTGGCGGCATTGCTGCACTTGCGCCTGCAATTGTTCAAGCAAGAGGTGTAACTGAGGCAGTTGCGCCGAGCCAGCGCGATACGGATGTTCATGCGAACCGCAGACCGGGCAGGCTTGCTCCGGCTCCAGGGTGGCGCGTAGTTCTTCCGCGCTTTGCAGGCAGGCGTTTTCGGCTATTTTTAAGCCCTGTTCGGCTTGCGCCTGTGCCGCAATCAGCGCGGGTAATTGGTCTTGCGCTTGTTGGGCTTGCTGCGTGGTTTCCGTAAGGCTGTGTTGCAGTTTCTCGATTTGCTGCTGGGTTTTGTGCAACCGCGCTTGCGCCTCGTCCCGGCTGTTTGCCAATTGTTCCAGCTTGTTTAACTGTTCACGCCGTGTTTCTAGCGCGCTCTTGTGTTGAAGCTGGGCATTGAGCTTGGTGCTCGATTCCAGATAAGCCGCCGCGCTTTGTTGGCGCGCCTGTTCGGTTTTTTCCAATTGCGCCTGGCTTACACCCAGTTGCTCTGCCAGCCGTGCCACTTGCGCTTGTTGCGCTTGCTGCTCGCTGGCGTGTTGTGCCTGCTTTTGCCTGAACTGTGTTAGTTCATCTTGCGCCTGTTTGGCTTGGCGTAACAACACCTCCCACTTGGCCCACTGGTCTGCCAAGGCTTGCAAGGCGCTGTGCGCGCTTAGCCAGGTGGTGCAGGTTTGTAGCTGGCTTTGGTTGGTATCGATTTCAGCCTGCTTTTGTTGCTGCTGCGCTTGCGTTTGGCTATATTTTAATGCCAGCTTGGTGTGCGCTTCTTGCCGTGTTTGGTGCGCCGGTTGCATGGTGGCGATGGCGGCATCCAATGCTTTGGCCGCGTCAATTTGCGGTGTGGCGTGCGCTTGGGCTTGCTCGGCGTTTTGCAACTGCTGTTTGGCCAGTTGCTGCTGTTGTTCTTGTTGCTGGCCAAGCGTTTGCGCGCTTTGCAATTGTGCTTGCGCGCTGCTGATTTGCTGCTGGCATTGTTCCAGGCTGTTTTTTAGCCGATCGGTCTCCATCAGTAACGGCCTTGCACCCTGGACGTTTTCTATTTGTTGCAGTTGTGCCCCCCGCGCAGCGGACAGAGACAAGGCTTGCTGCGCTTGCTGGACTTGTTGCTCGGCGAGCTGGCTATCGTGTTGTAGCTTTTGATCTTGTTCAAACCAGCGTAGCGCCTGCTCCAGCACATTCTTGCGCGTATCCAATACCGCCAGTTGGGCTTGGGCGGTTTGTAGATCGGTCTGGAGTTGCGCGGATTCTTCTTCGGACAGCGGTTTTTGATCAGCCAGTCGATCCAGTATCCGTTGCAGGTTTTGTTGTTCGCGCTTGGCGCGTTCAAAGGCGCGTTTGGATAATTGGCTGTAGATCGCGCTGCCGGTCAGGGTTTCCAGCAGTTCGCCGCGTTCATTGTCTTCGGCTTTTAAGAAGCTGGAAAATTCATTTTGCGCGAGCAACACAGCGCGCGTAAATTGTTCAAATTTGAGGCCGATGCGTTTTTCTATTTCGGCTTTGACTTCGGTTTTTTTGCCGCCAATCGGGGTTAAGGCGGGCAATTGATGCAGCGTCATGCTGGTCGGTTGCAAGCTGCCGGAAGCTTTATTGCGTGAACGGCGCACACTCCAGCGCGCACGATAGTTGAGGTGGTCGCAACCGACAAAGTCGACTTCGGCGTAGCCCTCGCCAGTGCCACGGCGCAGTAAATTGCCGGTGTCTTGCTGTGAAATGAGTTCGTTGCCGTCCGGTAGCGTCTTGCTGCCACCGGCTTTGATTAAGCGTGGCGTGTTTTCATACAGCGCCATGCAAAGCGCATCGAGCAAGGTGCTTTTGCCAGCCCCGGTTGCGCCGCAAATAGCGAACAAGCCTGCTGATTTTAGCGGTTCTTGTTCAAAATCAACTTCAAATTCGCCAGCGAGCGAAGCGAGATTTTTTCCGCGTAGGGCGAGAATTCTCATGCTGGCACCTCGGCACTGGTTTCATTGGCCAACATCAGTTCGGTGAAGGCGCTGCGTAGTTCTGCTGGTGCTTCGTTTTGGTATTTTTGTTGATAGAGCCGTTGAAAGATATCGTCGGGTTGCAGATTTTCCAGTTCGGTGAGCATCCCGGTTTCGGATTCGCTGATTGTTTTCGCCGCAAAGCGGGTGTCGATTTTGGCCAGTCGCAGCGGCTTGCCTTCAATCGCATTTTCTATCGCGGCCCGCAAGCCGGGTTCGGGGGCATCGAGCCTGACGCGCACTTCCAAATAAGGCTGGCGTTCTGGCGGCGTGTCAGGTGGCACATCCAACGCCGCCAAGGCGAGCAACACTTGGGGCAAGGGGGCCGGTTGTTTGGGTATGCGCAGCAAATCGACGGCCCGTGGCACCAAGATAGGCCGGATGTTGCTGACTTTGTCTTGCACCACATCGACGCATAACACTTGATGTTGATAATCGACCTCCGCAAACGACAGTGGCAATGGGCTGCCGCAATAGCGCAAATGTTCTTGTTTGCCAACTCTTTGCGCCAGATGCAAATGGCCCAAGGCGGCATACGCGACATTCGCATCAAACATACTGGCTGACAAGGCTTCGGTACCGCCGATGACGATGCGCCGTTCGGATTCTTCAGAGATTTGGCCACCAACCATGTGGCAGTGGCCGAGCGCAATAATCGCTTGATCAGGTTCCCGCAACTGCAAAACGTATTGCAGGCATTGCTGGTACAACAGCGCGATGCCTTGCATGTAGGGGTCTTTCACCTTACCAGCGGCAGCATCGCCAGCATCGCACTTTGGCACATCACCCGGCCGCAAAAACGGAATGGCCAAGCACCACGCCGTCGTCACGCCGGCAGCATTTTTCAAAGGCAAAACCAGGCGCTCCAAAGCGATGCTGCCATCGGCCAAACGCGGCACAAACCCAATCACCGCGACGTTCATTTCTTCCAGCAAGGGCGCAGGCGCTTCCAGGCGGCCGGGTGAATCATGATTGCCCGCGATGATGACGATATTTAAATGCGGTAATTGCTGTTTGGCCCGCTGCAAAAACCGATAAAACAGTTTTTGCGCCTGGCTTGAGGGGTTAGCGGTGTCAAAAATGTCACCAGAAATGAGCAAGGCCTCGGCTTGTTCATCCACCAAACAAGCGATGAGCCAATCCAAAAAAGCCTGATGCTCGTAGCTGCGATCAAAATTGTGCAGGGTTTGGCCGAGATGCCAGTCGGAGGTGTGGATAAAGCGCATTGGTCGCAAATGTTGGATCAGAGAAAGTGTTAATCTTACCTGAAAACTGGAAAGTAAAGGTAATTATCGTAGCACATTTCAAAAATTATTCATTTTTGGGGGCGGCGTAAACGCTGAGTGCATCATGCCAGGGGTATTTGGCAGGCCCGGCCCCTTCTTGCTTGAGATACCGTTTCTATTGGTGGTGTGCCTTGCCATCGCCCGGGGTAATGGGGTTTTCTGGCAGACACGAGTGGCTAATCCCGCCCACCCTGCCGAAAGGCCGTGATAAAGTGGAAGCAAGTCCGCGCATCTTCGGCCAAGGCCAAAAAACTGTTCTTTTTGGTTGGCCACTGCTGAAAATCAGGTTCGTCAAATCTCGGCGATAAATGGCAGAAACCCATCCCCCAGTCGGTAAAAACTCGTTGACTTGCCGCTGCGTCGATAACGATTTTCATATCTTGATGGCGTGTATCGGCCCGAATTTTGTCCATCAAGCCAAAGATCGTTTCTTTCTTTCCTTCCAGCATTTGTAAAAAATAGCCGTCTTGATACAGTAGATTGCCAGTTACGCCGACCCGCCGGTTATAAGCTTGCGCTTTGTGTTTTAACTCCAGCAATTGTGCATCGGTCATCGCTTGCTTGGCCTGACTGACATAAATCAAGAAATGCAGGTGAGCCACATTTTCTGACGTGTTTTGCTGTGCGCAACGATTGAAGGTGTCGATAAATGCGCCTTGTTCGAG
>JBKJLF010000141.1:0-22616 GCA_046597185.1 Burkholderiaceae bacterium
GGGCGGCCACTCCATTCCTGAAAACGTCATCGAGCGGCGATTTTTCCGATCCCTGAAGAATTTGATGGACCGCTATCGTGTGCTTGTCGATGAGTGGTTTGTATACGACAATTCCGAACTAAAGGTACCCAAGCTAATGGCGCGGGGTAGTGGCACAAGCGCCAATATCATCGAGGAACAAAAATGGCTAAGACTACAGAAGCTCGCAAAGAAAAACGAAGCGTAGGTAACCCCACCGAGCCGGAGATTCGCGCAGCGATGGGGAAAGCTATTCGTGAAGTCAAGCGCCGTGCGGTGCAGCAGAATATCAAGCTTGTGGTGGCGAATAAGAAATCGTGGGCTGTCTCTAAATAACCCAATAACCACAGGCCATGCTCAACTTGCGCACGTTGCGCGCCAACCACCGCTGAACTACTTGCTGGGACCCCGTGACGCCGCTTGAGTCCGTCCAACACTTTACTTCGCACACGCGCTATCTTGAACCGTTGCCAAATCGTACTCTTTAAAGTACTATTGAGCGCACTGCAAATAACTACTTAAAGAGGGCGAGCCATGTCCAACCTTACTGCCAATGATTTAAAAACAAAAGGTGTCGCCGCCATCGAGGCCGTGCTGGCTAAACGTCCGGAAGCCATCGTCTCGGTACGCGGCAAAGATCGTTTCGTGGTGATGGAGATCGAGCAATATCACTACCTGCGCGAATGCGAGCTGGAAGCTGCACTAGCCGAAACGCGTGCCGACATTGCAGCGGGTCGCTCGGTTAAGGAATCGCCGGCAGCACATGTGAAACGGGTAAAGAAAATCACCACATAAACTTTCAGCTTGTATTCACCGCACAATACGAAAAACGCGCCGCACGTTTTCTCAAGCGCCATCCGGCGCTGGCAAATCAATATCTCAAGACACTGCAATTGCTAGAGCTGAACCCCCGCCACCCCTAGCTGCGCTTGCATGCATTGAGCGGCAGGTTACAAGGTCTGCATTCGGTCTCGATCAACCTATCCTATCGCATTACACTGGAATTGATCATTCAGGATGAAGAGATCATCCTGGTGAATGTGGGGGATCATGATGTTGTGTATTGAAAAATATTGGTGCCGATGGAGAATGGTTGCGATCACATCGCGCCAAACAATTAATTAAGTGCAACGGGGGGCGTTGATTTTTCCGTAAAGCTGCAATTCCGAATAAGCCGAATAATTTCTTATTCCAACACTAAAACCACTAAAACAACAGAAGTGGCTTGCAAGGTCGTCATTCCTGTACTATGCTGCCGTATTCATCACCACAGGCGGTCAATCATGGCAATCCTCAAACAGTACTTTGCGCGCAAAAAATTGCAACTCATTTTGCCGCATTTGCCGGGTAATCAGCGCAGCTTACTGGGCCGCATCATAGAACTGCTGGAGCCTGATGGCAGCATCAACGCAGGCACACTGCGCGATGATTTATTTCCCTTGGCTGGCAGTGATAATAGCAAAAACACCATGCTACGCCGCCTGCTCGATAATATTACTGCCATTGCCAAGCAACACGGTATGAATCTGGTGGCGGCCACTACCGCCGACAAAAAAGCCGGGGCCAACCGCAAAGTATGGTTTGAGGGCGATGCACCCGATACCGCCCGCCCCGACACCAGCGACCTGAACCGCGTGCCCGAGCAAGTCCGGGTGCGAGATCAACGCGGCCAAATCTTGGGGCAAACGGTGCTGTTAATGACCTTTAACGAGATCGAAACGCGCGCCGTATTGGACACCTTTGCTAGCGTGGATGCGCCAGTCGAAATGCGCGATGGCATCAGCTATACCCGGCTGGGCATCCATGGCAAGCTCCAAGTGGTGCATGTCATGAGTCGGCAAGCACGCAGTGAAGCCCAAGCCAGCGCGCAGGCCGCCATTGCCGTATGGCGACCCTGCGCCATCATTCCGGTGGGGGTGGCTTTTGGTATTGATCCGGCCAAACAAAGCATTGGGGATGTACTGGTTTCCGAATATTTGCGTGATTACGAAGTGACGCGCGTCAACCCGGACGCGAGCCTTACCACGCGCGGTAACCGCCCACAAGCATCAGACCAGTTCCTTAACTTATTGCGCCGTCTGGATGCAACCCGTAATAACTGGCCAGATTGGCCCAAGTTGCATATCGGGGTCGTCATGAGTGGCGATAAATTGGTTGATAACCGCGCATTTCGCGATCAATTGTTAAAAATGGAACCTGAAGCCATCGGCGGGGAAATGGAAGGCATTGGCGTGGAAACCGCTGCCCGCAAAGCCAACATTGACTGGATCATCATCAAAGGCATTTGCGATTGGGCCGACGGGCAAAAAAACACCAGCAACAAAGCTGCCGACCAACAGCGCGCAGCCACCCACGCGGCACTAGTCGTAAAAGCCATGCTGGAAACGCCAGGCTTGTTCGATCAAACCGACACCTTTTCCCGGCCAGATCCGCTCACGCCCGCGCAACCACCCGCCACGCGCGAGAGGTGCGCGCCACACCCGCGTAATATGGGCTTGCACGACCGCACGCGCGTGGGCGATGCAGAATATCAAGCCGAATTTATCGGGCAAATTAGCCGCTTAGATGAAGCCGCTAACCGCGCCGAACAGGGTGTAGCGGTGTTGCCGTATCTGCATGAATGGATTAAAGAATCCGGCGCACCGCCGCTCTTTGCGCTGTTGGGCGAATATGGCATGGGCAAAACCTTGACCTGTCAGCAATTGACGCTAGAATTGCAACAGGCGCGCAGTATTGACCCAAATCAACCGATAGCGCTGTATTTTGACTTGCGCCACGTTACCGGCCTGAAAGAAAAAGTACCCACACTGGCGCAAACGCTGGAAGAATGTATGCAGCGCGGCTGGCTGGATGAAGGCGATGCCGGGGCCGGATTTACGCTGGAGAGTATTCACGAATGGATTAGCCAAGGGGCGGTGGTAATTTTTGATGGCCTTGATGAAGTGCTGGTCAAGCTCAATCAAGCCGATGGGCAAACCTTTACCAATACTTTATTGAAATTATTCGCCGACGCGCGCAGGCGTGCGGAAAATGCCGGGCGCAAATTGGCCTTAAAAATTATTATCAGTTGCCGCACCCAATATTTCCCAACCTTGCAAGCGCAAAATAACCATTTTACGCAGGAAGAGCGGGGCGAATTTTCCGGCAATCAATACCGTGCGCTATTACTCTCGCCATGGACGCCAGAGCAAATCAAGTGCTATTTTGCCAATGCTATGCCGAATATGCCCGTGGACAAAATTCTGGAAATGGTTGCCGCCACCCATAACCTGACCGAACTGACGCAGCGCCCCTACACCTTAAAACTGGTGGCCGAATTTATCCCTGATATTGAGCGTGATCGGGCCAACGGGCGCAAGGTGTTTGGCGTAACCCTGTATCGCAAAATGGCTGAAAAATGGTTGGCGCGTGATAGCGGCAAACACCACATCGAAGCGCGCCACAAAATGCGGCTGGCGATGGATTTGGCGGCGCATTTATGGCGGAATGGTAAAAATGCGTTACCGGTGGGCGAATTGAACGACTGGTTCCATGGCTGGCGCGACGCCGATGCCAGCTTGCGCACGCGCTACCAAAACCTGCACCCGGATCAACTGGAAGAAGATTTGCGCACCGCTACCTTTTTGGCCCGTACCGATGAGGAGGCGGGCAGTACCTTCCGCTTTGCCCATACGTCGCTGCTGGAGTTTTTTCTGGCTAGCTACTTGCAGCACGCCGTCAAGGCGGATCAAGCCGCGCAATGGGCCATGCCAGTGCCAAGCAAGGAAACGCTGGATTTTTTTGGACAGTTATTGGCAGAAGAGGATACTGCGCTACTCTTGACGACGCTACAGGGCTGGCGCAAGCAATATCGGCCCCAATGCAGTGAACTCTTGCTCGCGTATGCGCAATACGCCCATGCGCACGCGCTGCCGTTGCCCATTTTGCATGGCATTGATTTGCATGGGGCTGATTTGGCCGAATGGGAAATTGCCGGGCGTGAGGGTGCGGTGTTGGTATTGGGGCCAGCCAACTTTGCGGGCTGTAATTTACGTGATGCGACATTGCAATCATTGGGGTTGGAGGGTGCGAATTTTAGTAACGCTGACCTTGGCGGGGGGAATCTGCTTGACTGCGAGGCTAGCGGCGCAAATTTTGCTGGCGCACAGCTTGATGGCAGTATTTTCCGGCATTGCAATCTGGAAGCGACGCAATGGGATAATGCAGAGGGGCATCGCCCGCAATGGTTGGCCTGCCAACCAGCGGTACCGCGCTGGCAGGCGGCAAATTTGGATGAGGCACTGAGTAGCAGTATGGTTTTGCCGACTGCGCGGCAGGTGGCTTGGTTCGGTTGGGACACGCGTTTCAACGATTCTATCGTGTGGTCACCAGCCGGGCGCTGGCTAGCTGGAGCATCTACCGACCATACGATCCGGCTATTGGATACGCTTTCGGGTGAGGTTTGCAAAATATTGGCTGTGCAGGGCTACCTGGCTGATGGTTGCCGATGGTCACCCGATGGGACGCTACTTGCCGTTGGGCGGGATTTTGATGTGCAGATTTGGGATGCTGAGCGGGGCGAGCTGCTTGTCACACTCCTGCCACCATCAGAAAATGATAACGCAATAGAAATCGCCTCGTTTTGCTGGTCACCCGATTGCCTGTTTATTGCGGTTACAGGCTGTGATCAAGTACCCGCTTGGATATTTGAGGTGACGCATGGCGAAATGGTAAGGACATTGGCACCATGGAATGAGGATGGTGTTCATTTTCCGGTGCCTACCTTTTCTTGGGGGGCGCAAGGGCAATTGGCTGGTGGCGGTGAGCTTTTGGATCATATTTACATCTGGGATGCCAATACGGGGGCGCTAATTAACGAATTTCCTTGCGCCAATTGTAAATTATGCGTGTGGTCGCCAGATGGCAAGCAGTTGGCAACCATGGGTGATGGGCAACTACTTCGGATTTGGGATGCCAGCGGCAAACTTATACTGACCATCGAAGCGGGAAGTGCTCATTGGGACAGTTCTTTTGCGTGGGCACCCAATTGCAATTGGATATTTATCGGGCATGGATTGAATCGAGCCAACGGGATATGGGATGCGCAAACAGGGGAGAAACTGTGTTCATTACCATCAACTTGGACTGGCGGTGGTGTTTGGTCGCCGGATAGCCGCCGGATAGCGTTGGCTGGCTTCGGGCGGGTTACCATTCTGGATTTATTTGGCAAGCAAAATTTGACCCGACTGGATTCGCGTACCGAAATGCTACAGGATTGCGCATGGTCACCGGATGGCAAAGACGTGATTTCGGTTGGGAACAGCTTGATTTTTTGGATGAGTAGCATCGGTAAATTTCGCCTAGCAGAACCGTCATTAACTGTTTTTATACAAATCCCCCCCAGCTTTTCTACAAGCTGGCGGTATTTCTCTTTTTGCAATGATAATGAAATAATTATACGTGAAGTGGGTAATGATAAGTCAGCCAATTATTGTCGAATGGATGGATTCACTACCACATTGGCATGGGCGCATCATGGTGATTTTTTGGCAGTTGCTACCGTTGAAAATAAGATCTACATCTTTGAGCCTGTCGGTGCGACTTGTGTCCAAACCCTTGCAGAGAGTGAGCGGCATATCCACGCTGTTACATGGCTACATGACGGGATGGCGTTGGTTTCCACTGGCGATGGAAAAGAAATGCGCATTTGGGACATTGCCACGGGTAAATCAAAAAAACGCACCTTAGCATTTACCGCCTTTACCTGCACTACGGCGCCCAATGGCAGCACCTTGGCATTAGGGGGCGATGACGGCATGGTGCATTTGTGGGCGGTCGAAAAATTGCCGACCGAAAAAAATCCTGAAATACAGTGCCTGCAAGGCCACACGGCATCGGTCAAACGGTGTGCGTGGGCACCCGATGGTACCCAACTTGTCTCCGCCAGTGACGACAGCACATTACGCATCTGGGATGTAGCAACGGGTGCGTGTTTGCATGTGCTGGCCGGGCATCGCGGCCCAGTTCGTGCCTGCGCATGGTCGCCCGATGGGCAATTTATCGCCTCGGTCGGTGCGGACAATATGATGCGCATCTGGGCAGCCCCCACTGGCAAATTGATACGCATTCACGCGCAATGCAAAAACCACTATGACAATAGCTTTGGTCACGCCGTTTGGGAGCCAGATACCGGTCGTATCATCGAAACCAGTGGCGACGCTTGGCGTTATCTGGGTTGGCAAGCGCGTGACGAGCAGGGTAACCTGACGCGCTACCCCTTGCAGGAATAGAACCGTATGGCAAAATCAGCACACCCATCTTACCCGTCATACGCCATTGATAGTTAATTATTGCTTGTGGAATTAATTGAAGCCACGGCTAGGAATTTCAACCGCAGGCGCAAAGTTCCGCTCACTTCCTACCGATAGTTATTGGCAGCGGTGATGTTACCCCCGTTCTTGCTGCGCGTCGAACTGATGCCAGTTATACTGTATTGATTGTGTTTTGCAGCGAAAGAACCCAACCAAGGACTGCGTGATGAGTAATATTAAGTTTTTTCAGCGTCTACAGATTCGCAGCCATTGGGATGCCGAGCAGGAACAGTGGCTATTTAGTGCCTGTCAGAAAACCCCAATCTCCCAGTGAAAACCGCCGCTTTTCACCAACGAAGTTCTCCCGAAATGATACCCCAAAAGCAAGTTTGCAAGCCACTTTAGGCCCTTTGCGGCATTTTTTGAAAAATCTTCGCCAAAAGACCTGTGGAATCTATGCGAATTAATTTAATCTTCGTTCGGGTTTTGATCTTACCAGCTTGTAAAATAGCACTCATGAAAGCACACCGTGTTATGCCTTTTTGATGGGGAAATGATCATGCGTTTGGTACAAAATCCGCCAATGCAACGCGGAGAAATTGATATTTTAGCGATTGAGTTTGACCCGAAGTCACGCGACGACATCCCCAAATTGCTCATGGGCTTGCAGCATATTTACACCCAATTGCCGACTCGCAACGCCCTATTTGCGTTGCTTGAGAAAGAAATTTCACCGCAGGTGGACAAGAACAACGGTCGCCCCGGCATCTTCAATGACGCGTATTACCATTTCCAAACACTGAGGGATAACGTTTGCCTACTGACCCCGGAATTACTTGACAAGATCAATCAACTCGTCGTGAATGCAGGCCATGAGTTGGTGGCAAAAAAGGGCGCTGCGTGGCGTGGGCACTGCGTGGCCGCTGCGATTCGTTTGTCGTTAGCGTGAAATAACACAGATTTTGGGTGAAAAAACCCTCGCAGGAAAAACGCGATTCTGTAATTATTTCATAATGCGGGGCGTTGCGGCTGCGCATCATGAAAGTTATTGAGAAGGTTGAAAAGGAATTAATACCACAGCGCCAATTTGCCCATGCAAAAAACTTTTTGCTTGCCTTACTGGAAAGTAATGCTACCCAGGCGTACCCAAATTTAAAGGTTAAGTCATATTCACCGTAGGATGTCTGCTTAAAAAGCTGCCGCACGCACCAAATTCGTGCATATTTCACAATACTGCACCAAATTAGTGCAAATATCGCCTCTTTTTCAAAAAAGCTCGATGGCACGCCTCTTGCGTACCGTATTGCACCGCACCAATTCTGTGCCTATTCTTTCATTGAGCCATTTTTTCGACCTTTTTTCTACCAGCCCGGGAGCAAACATGTTACGTCGTACCCTTTTGAAAGCCTCCACAGTCAGCGCGCTGACTCTCTCCATTGCAGCCATCGGTGCCATCCAACCCGCCTTCGCCGCAGATACCATTAAAGTGGGCATTTTGCATTCTCTGTCCGGCACCATGGCCATTTCCGAAACCTCGCTCAAAGACGTGGCCCTGATGACGATTGATGAAATCAACGCCAAAGGCGGCGTCATGGGTAAAAAGCTCGAAGCCGTGATCGTCGATCCCGCTTCCAACTGGCCACTATTCGCCGAAAAAGCACGCCAACTGATCGCCAAAGATAAGGTTTCCGTGGTCTTTGGCTGCTGGACTTCGGTATCGCGCAAATCAGTCTTGCCCGTGTTTAAAGAACTCAACAGCCTGCTGTTTTACCCGGTGCAGTACGAGGGTGAAGAGTTGGAAAAAAATGTGTTCTATACCGGTGCCGCACCAAATCAACAAGCCATTCCCGCTACCGAATATTTGATGAGTAAAGACGGCGGTGCGGCCAAGCGCTTTGTGTTGCTGGGCACCGATTACGTCTACCCACGCACCACCAACAAAATCTTGCGCTCGTTTTTGCATAGCAAGGGCGTGAAAGACGCTGATATCGATGAAGTCTACACACCATTCGGCCATTCGGATTATCAAACCATCGTCGCCAATATCAAAAAGTTTGCCGCAGGTGGCAAAACCGCCGTCATTTCCACCATTAATGGCGATTCCAACGTACCATTTTATAAGGAACTCGGCAACGCCGGCCTGAAAGCCACCGACGTGCCGGTGGTCGCTTTTTCGGTGGGTGAAGAAGAATTGCGCGGGGTTGATACCAAACCACTGCTCGGCCATTTGGCGGCGTGGAATTATTTTCAATCGGTAAAAGACCCGGTCAATACCGAGTTCATCAAGGCCTGGAAAGCCTATGCCGTCGCCAAAAAACTGCCTAATGCCAATACCGTGGTCACCAACGACCCGATGGAAGCGACTTATGTCGGCATCCATATGTGGAAGCAAGCGGTAGAAAAAGCCAAATCGCTGGACACCGATAAAGTCATCGCCGCCATGGGTGGCCAAACCTTTAAAGCACCGTCCGGCTTTACCCTGACCATGGACGCCACCAACCACCACTTGCATAAGCCGGTGATGATAGGCGAAATCAAGGGTGATGGCCAATTTAATGTGGTCTGGAAAACCAAAGGCCCGATCCGCGCACAACCATGGAGCCCGTTTATTGCCGGTAATGAAGCCAAGCAAAAACTGTAAGCCAGCATGAAAACCCCGTCTCGCCATCTGTTGCGCCATCTTTTCTGGTATGCCTTGCCCCTGCTGCTGCTGTTGTTAAGCAGCACGGGCATGGCCCACATCGCCCCGGCTTTGCTGGCCCCTTTGGCCGGGGACGACCCGGAAGCCAGAATCAGCGCGGTCGGGCAAATTGCCGCCTTGGGCACGCCTGAGGCCCAACGCGTCTTGCAAGCGCTGAAAAACGATGCGGTACTGGCCGATGCAACGGGCCGGGTGTTGCTGGATATGAGCAAATCCGGCTCATCCAGCTCACCCAGCTCACCCAGCTCACCCAACACTGCGTTTGACCCTGCCAGCGGGCAAACCCTGGCGCTGCCTGCCGGATTTGAAGCCATTAGCATCAACAACCGCTTGCGCGGCGCGGTGGAAACCGGTTTGTCGGGCTTGAAATTGTTTTCCGCCAGCCTGAAAGAGCGGCAAACGGCAGCGGCGGCCTTGCAAAACAATATCGATGCCAGCCATCTGCCGCTGTTGCAACGCGCCAAGTTACAAGAACCGGATCAACAAATCAAAACCGTATTGCAACACTTGATTGCCACGGTCAATTTGCAATCACCCGACCCCAAATTACGGCGCGCCGCCGTGCTGGATTTGGCCACTAGCAGCAATGCCAATCTGCGCCCGCAACTGCAACACATGCTGGAAAAAAACCCGGACCGCAGCCAGGTCGAACCGGATAGCGAAGTGCGCCTTGCCGTGGTACACACGCTCAGCGAAATCAATGGCCGCTTGCAACGCAGTGAATTTGTCGGCAATCTGTTTTACGGCGTTTCACTAGGTAGCGTGTTATTGCTGGCCGCACTCGGGCTGGCCATTACCTTTGGCCTGATGGGCATCATCAATATGGCGCATGGCGAAATGCTGATGATCGGAGCCTACACCACCTGGGGCTGCCAAATGCTGTTCCGCAACTACTTCCCTGCAGCAATAGATGGCTATTTGCTGCTGGCCTTACCCGCCGCCTTTGGCGTGACCGCTGCTGTGGGCATGCTGATGGAGCGCACTGTCATTCGTTGGCTCTACGGTAGGCCGCTGGAAACCCTGCTCGCCACCTGGGGCATTAGTTTGATGTTGATGCAAACCGTGCGCACCCTGTTTGGCGCGCAAAATGTGGAAGTGGCCAATCCAAGCTGGATGTCGGGCGGCATTACCGTGCTCGGCTCGCTGGTGCTACCGTATAACCGCATCGTAATTATCGGCTTTGCGTTTTTGGTGGTGCTGCTGGTGTGGTTACTGCTCACGCGCACCCGGCTGGGCCTGTTTGTGCGCGCCGTCACGCAAAACCGCCGCATGGCCGATTGCGTGGGCGTGGCCACTGGCAAAATCGATATGCTGACCTTTGGCCTGGGTTCCGGCATTGCCGGTTTGGGCGGGGTGGCCTTGTCGCAACTGGGTAATGTCGGGCCGGATTTGGGGCAAAGCTATATCGTCGATTCCTTCATGGTGGTGGTGCTGGGCGGGGTTGGCCAATTGGCGGGCACCGTTATCGCCGCGCTCGGACTGGGTGAGTTGAATAAATTCCTCGAACCCGCTGCTGGTGCGGTGCTGGCCAAAATTTTGATTTTGATGTTCATTATTATCTTCATCCAGCGGCGGCCACAAGGCTTGTTTGCCATGAAGGGACGGAGTGTCGAATGACCAATCCATTTTCCACCACCCTACGCACTACCTTATGGATAATACTGGCCGTGGCCGCGCTGCTGCCCGCGCTCAACCTGTTTTTACCGGTGGGCCACAGCCTGCACATCTCCAGTTATTTCCTTGCGCTACTGGGCAAATTTATGTGTTACGCGCTGGCCGCGCTGGCGCTGGATTTGGTGTGGGGCTACACCGGCATTTTATCGCTCGGCCATGGCGTGTTTTTTGCACTGGGTGCCTATGCCCACGGCATGTATTTGATGCGCGCGCCCTTAAGCCCTGGTCAATTGCCGGAATTTATGGTGTTTTTGGACTGGAAAGCCCTGCCCTGGTATTGGGCCGGCACTGACAGCCTGATCTATTGCTTAATTTTAGTGCTGCTGGTGCCCGGTTTGCTGGCCTTTGTGTTTGGCTATTTTGCCTTTCGCTCGCGCATCAAGGGCGTGTATTTTTCGATTATTACGCAAGCCTTAACCTACGCGGCCATGCTACTGTTTTTCCGCAATGATACCGGCTTTGGCGGCAATAATGGCTTTACCAGTTTTACCCAAATTGCTGGCTTTTCCATCACCGCCGCCAGCACCCGCGCCGTGCTGTACTGGATTACCCTGCTGCTGCTGGTGGCGGCGTTGATTATGTGCCGCGCCATTGTGCGCTCCAAGCTGGGGCGTGTGTTGCAAGGCGTGCGCGATGCCGAATCCCGCCTGATGTTTATTGGCTATAATCCGCTCGGCTTTAAGTTGTTTGTCTGGACTTTATCAGCCGTGTTATGCGCGATTGCCGGCGCGTTGTATGTGCCGCAGGTGGGCATTATCAACCCTTCCGAAATGTCGCCCGGCAATTCGATTGAAATGGTGATCTGGGTCGCCGTGGGCGGGCGCGGCACCTTGCTGGGGCCGATCATGGGGGCCTTTGCCGTGAATGGCTTGAAGAGCTGGTTTACGGCATCCTTCCCTGATCTGTGGTTGTTTGTGCTGGGTTTGCTGTTTATTTTGGTCACGCTGTTCATGCAACATGGTTTAATGGGCTTATTGGCGTCGTTAAAAGAACGCATCCAGGAACATATTCAAGAACGTGCACGGGGCAAAGCCTTGCACGTGGACCCGCAGCCTGAAGCACAGGAGCCAAGGCCATGAGCAAAGTCCTTACTGCCGATACCAAATTTTCCCCACGTGGCGCGGGCGAGCATGACGCGCAGGACGTTTCGTATAGCCGGATTCGCAGCGAAGGGGTGGATACTACCCACGGCGCGATTTTATATCTGGAAGAAGTGAGCGTCAGCTTTGACGGCTTCAAAGCCTTGAACAAGCTCAGTCTGGATATTTCGGTAGGCGAATTGCGCTGCATTATCGGCCCCAATGGTGCTGGCAAAACCACGATGATGGATGTGATCACCGGCAAAACCAAACCGACTTCCGGCACGGTATTTTTCGGCCAAACCCTGGATTTGTCGCGTATGAGCGAATACCAGATTGCCGATGCCGGCATAGGCCGCAAATTCCAGCGCCCCACCGTGTTTGAGCAACATACCGTGTTTGAAAATCTGGAACTGGCGGGCCGCCAAAGTAGCCCAAGCGTTCAACTTGGCCAACACAAAAAAAGCGGCAAAGGGGTGTGGGCCACGCTGTTTGCCCGGCTAGGTTCCGAGCAACGCGGCAAGATCGAAGAAACCTTGAAATTAATCCGTCTGCAAGGGCAGGAACAACGCGCCGCAGGCTTACTCTCGCACGGGCAAAAGCAATGGCTCGAAATTGGCATGCTGCTGATGCAAGAGCCACAATTGATTTTACTCGATGAGCCAGTGGCCGGCATGTCCGACGCCGAAACCGCGCGCACCGCCGAATTGCTTAACGAATTGCGCGGCAAACATTCGATTATGGTGGTGGAGCACGATATGGGCTTTGTCACCGAGATTGCGCAGCAAGGCATTGTCACGGTATTGCATGAAGGTTCGGTGCTGGCGCAAGGCAGCATGCAGCAAGTGCAACAAGACGAACGCGTGATTGAAGTCTACCTTGGACGTTGAGAAAGAACACCATGCTGGAAGTGAATACCATCAACCAATATTACGGTTCCTCGCACACGCTGCGCGGCATCTCCATGACGCTGGCGCAAGGGCAATGTCTGGCCTTGCTGGGCAGAAACGGGGTCGGCAAAACCACCTTGCTGAAATCCTTGATGGGGGTCTTGCCGGTCAGTAGCGGCAGCGTGCGCTTTAATGGCATCGACATCACACGCATGCAACCGCACCAGCGCGCCGCGCTTGGCATTGCCTACGTACCGCAGGGGCGCGAGATTTTTGCCCGCCTCACCGTACAAGAAAACTTATTGATGGGTATGGCAACCCTGCCGGCCCGACGCGCTGGCCAAATCAAGGATGAGGTGTTTGAATTATTCCCGGTACTCAAAGAAATGTTGCAGCGCCGGGGCGGCGATTTATCCGGCGGCCAGCAACAGCAATTGGCCATTGCGCGCGCCCTGCTGGCGGAACCGAAACTGATTATTCTGGATGAACCGACCGAAGGCATTCAACCATCGATCATTAAAGACATTGAACGCGTGATCCGGCTGTTGCGCCAGCGCGGCAATATTGGTATTTTGCTGTGCGAACAGTATTTTGATTTTGCTCGCGCGCTGGCCGATACCTTTGTGGTGCTGGCGCGCGGTGAAGTGGTGGCGGCGGGTGATCAGGCGCAAATGGATGGTGATGACGTTAAACGCTTGATGTCGGTGTAAAGGCAATGTGAGCCGCGATGCCTGATTCAACCCCAAGCACCAGTGCAAGCGCGTTGGCAAGCCCGTTGGCAAGCTCGCCCGGCGCGCGCAACTGGCAAGCGCAACTGCACTTGGGCTTTGCCGACGATGGCGGCACCACGCGCCTGATCGAGCGCCGCCACAGCGGCCCCTTGCGCGTGCAAAAGCCGCTCTACCCGGAAGGCGGCAAAATTTGCCACGCCATCATCTTGCACCCGCCGGGTGGTGTGGTGGGTGGTGACCAATTGGCAATTTCTGCCCATATTGGCAGCAACAGCCATGCGTTGTTAACGACACCGGGGGCCGGAAAGTGGTATAAAGCAAATGGCCATGTGTCGGCACAACAGGTGACGTTTGATGTAGCCAGCGCAGCCAAGCTGGAATGGTTGCCGCAGGAAAGCATCTTTTTTGATGCCGCCGTGGTCAATTTGCAGCAAACCATTACCCTGGCGCAGGATGCAAGCTATATCGGCTGGGAGATTTTATGTTTTGGCAGGCGCGCCTCGAATGAGCGTTTTGGCAGCGGGCAAATTCGCCAGAAGCTGCGCATTCTACGCGCTGGCAAATTGATTTGGTGGGAGCAAGGCGCAATGGTGGCACAGGCAGCAGCACAGGCAGCGCAGGCAGAGACGATGCACAGCCCACTGGGCCTGGGCGGCAGGACGGTGTGTGCTACCTTGATCGCCGTCGGCAAAGCCCTGCCTGCCGCCAGCCTGACGGCCTTGCGCGAGCGTGTAGTTGGGTTGGTGGGTGTGGGCGCAGGTGAATTTGGCATTTCGCAAACCAAGGCCGTCCTGGTAGCGCGTTATTTGGGCGACTCCAGCGAGCTGGCGCGCCAGATTATGGTAGCGGTGTGGCAACATGTGCGTCCGCATGTGATGGGTTGCGCGGCGCAAGTGCCGCGCATCTGGAATACCTGAGCCCGCGTGGGCACAGGTGCCCACCCTACATTATTGGAATTGGAGCAAAAAAATGGATTTAACACCGCGAGAAAAAGATAAATTATTGATTTTTACCGCAGGCTTGCTGGCGGAACGTCGCCGCGCGCGTGGTTTAAAATTGAATTACCCGGAAAGCATCGCCCTGATCACGTGCGCGATCATGGAAGGGGCGCGCGATGGTAAAAGCGTGGCCGAGCTGATGACGGAAGGCACCAAAATTTTAAGCCGCGCCGATGTGATGGAAGGCATTGCCGAAATGATCCCCGAAATCCAGGTCGAAGCCACCTTTCCCGATGGCAGCAAACTGGTGACGGTACATCACCCCATCCCCTAATCTTTAGCCCTGATCACTCATCCTTCATCTCAAACAAAGGTCAGCCCCATGATACCCGGTGAAATGTTAATCGAAGCAGGCGAGATTGAACTCAACCAAGGCCGCCGCACGCAAACCATTTTGGTGGCCAACAGCGGCGACCGCCCGATCCAGGTCGGTTCGCACTTCCATTTTTTTGAAACCAACCCGGCGCTCCAGTTCGAGCGCGACTTGGCTTACGGCATGCGCCTGAACATTGCCGCCGGCACCGCCGTGCGCTTTGAGCCGGGCCAGCACCGCACGGTAGAATTGGTGGCGTTGGCTGGCGAGCGGAAAGTCTACGGCTTTAATGGCAAGGTGATGGGGCCGTTAGACTCGATCAATCCGGCAGATGCGAGCACCAGCGCAGCGGAGGCAATATGAGTGCAAATTCGAGTACCAAGTTGAACAAAATTTCCCGGCAAGCCTATGCCGAAATGTTTGGCCCCACCGTGGGCGACCGGGTGCGCCTGGCCGATACCGAACTTTTCATCGAAATCGAAAAAGACTTTGCCACCTATGGCGAAGAAGTCAAATTTGGCGGCGGCAAAGTCATCCGCGACGGCATGGGCCAAAGCCAGGCCATCCATGCCGAGGTCATGGATACCGTCATCACCAACGCCATCATCATCGACCATTGGGGCATTGTGAAAGCCGATATCGGCATCAAAAATGGCTTGATTGCTGCCATAGGCAAGGCTGGCAACCCGGATATTCAACCCAACGTGACGATGATCATCGGCGCAGCCACCGAGATTATCGCCGGCGAAGGCCTCATCGTTACCGCAGGCGGGGTGGATTCGCACATTCACTTTATTTGCCCGCAGCAAATTGAAGAAGCCTTAATGAGCGGCATTACCACCATGTTGGGTGGCGGCACCGGGCCAGCGGTGGGCACGGCAGCCACCACCTGCACACCGGGGCCGTGGCATATTCACGCCATGTTGCAAGCAGCGGATGCCTTCCCGATGAATCTGGGCTTTTTCGGCAAAGGCAATGTCAGCTTGCCGCAGCCGCTGGCAGAGCAAATTTTGGCCGGAGCCATCGGCTTAAAATTGCATGAAGACTGGGGCACCACCCCGGCCGCCATTGATAATTGCCTGGCCGTGGCGGACGCCCATGATGTGCAAGTGGCGATTCATACCGACACCCTGAACGAAGCTGGCTTTTTGGAGCATACCCTGGCCGCCTTCAAGGGCCGCACCATCCACAGCTTTCACACCGAAGGCGCGGGCGGTGGCCATGCGCCGGACATTATCGCCGCCGTCGGGCAAAGCAATGTGCTACCCTCGTCCACCAACCCGACCCGGCCCTATACCGTGAATACGCTGGATGAACATCTGGACATGCTGATGGTTTGCCACCACCTTGATTCGTCGATCGCCGAAGACGTTGCCTTTGCCGAATCGCGGATACGGCGCGAAACCATTGCCGCCGAAGACATTTTGCACGACCTGGGGGCCATCAGCATGATGAGTTCTGACTCGCAAGCCATGGGGCGGGTGGGCGAAGTGGTGATGCGTACCTGGCAAACCGCGCACAAGATGAAAGTGCAACGCGGTTGGTTGGCCCCGCCGGCGCTACAAGCAGACGCGCAACCAAATTCGCAGGATGGCACGCAATACAAAGAGCGCAACGACAATTTTCGCGTCAAACGCTATATCGCCAAATACACCATCAACCCGGCCATTACGCATGGGATGGCGCATGTGGTCGGTTCGGTTGAAGTCGGTAAAATTGCTGATCTGGTGTTATGGCGACCAGCGTTTTTCGGCGTCAAACCGTCGATGATTTTAAAAGGTGGCATGATTGCCGCCGCGCTGATGGGCGACCCGAATGCCTCGATCCCCACCCCGCAGCCGGTACACTACCGGATGATGTTTGGCGCATTGGGCGGTGGACTAAAAAAATCCTTCACCTTTGTTTCGCAAGCCGCGTTTGATGCCGACATTGGCGCGCAATTGAAGCTGCAAAAAACCACCATCCCCATCAAAAATACTCGCCATTTGAGCAAGCAAGACATGATCCATAACACGCTGACGCCAAAAATGGAAGTTGACCCTGAAACCTATGAAGTGCGCGCCGACGGCCAATTGCTGGTGTGTGAACCCGCCAGCGTACTGCCGCTGGCGCAACGCTATTTTTTATTTTAACGAAAGGCGCACCATGCTAACCCTGCATACCCGACTCAGCACTGCCCAGGCCAGCGCCGCCCTGCAGGAGACGGGCTTATCCTCAGGCGTCCCCACGCTGGTACTGGCTTACGACCAGCGTGAAAAATGCCGCCAGCGCGCCGTGCTCAACAATGGCGAAGAAGTGGCGATTTTTACCCAGCGCGGCACCGTATTGCGCGATGGGGATTACCTGCAAGGCAACGATGACGAACTCACCCGCATCGTGCAAGTGGTGGCCGCAGCGGAACCGGGTTACCGGGTACAGTGTGCCAACGAGCATGATTTGCTGCGCTGCGCCTTCCACCTTGGCAACCGCCATACACAAGTGCAATTGGGGCGGGAACCCTCGGCGCAGGGTCAAGCCCATGGCATGAGTTTTTTACGCATCCGGCAAGACCCGGTGTTAAAAGAGATGTTGCAAGGCTTGGGCGCGACGGTGCTGGAAGAAGAGGCTGCGTTTGAACCCGAATCGGGCGCCTACACCAGTGGCGGCCACCACCATCATGGTGATGATGATGAACAGAATCACACACATGCGCACCCACATGCGCACCCACATGCTCACCCGCTGGCCCCGATCCCGCTACGGCAAAAAATCCACCGACCTTCCGATCCGAAAGTATGAGTACACAACAATTGTCGCAAAATATGGCGCTGATTCGGCTCTTGCAATTGGCCAGCCCTACGCTACCGATTGGCGCATATAGCTATTCGCAAGGTTTGGAAGCGGCGATAGAAAAAGGCCTGGTCAAGGATGAAGCCAGCGCGCAGCAGTTTATCAGCGCCCATTTACGCCAGGCCATCGCTTATTTTGAAGCACCGGTGTTTTGGCGTTTGCACCGCGCTTTTGCCGCGGGCGATACCATGCAAGTGCTTGAATGGAGCGATTGCTTCATCGCCAGTCGCGATAGCGTTGAATTTCGCGCCGAAACCATTCAGATGGGGTATTCTCTGGGTAAGTTAATCACCGATTTGCAAATGCTCGATAGCGGTTTGCTGGCGCTGCTACAAGCCCCGTCCGAATTGCCTTTACCAACCGCGCTCGCTTGCGCCGCCGTGGCACTGGAGATTAGCGCACCCGCTGCCCTGTTGGGCATGTTATTTTCGTGGGCTGAAAACCAAGTGCTGGTTTGTGTGAAATCGGTGCCACTGGGGCAAGTGGCTGGACAGCGCATACTGCTGGCCCTGGGGCCGGAACTGGAAGCCACCGCCCAACTGGCGCAGCGCCTGGAAGATGAGGAGCTGTGCAATTGGTGGCCCGGCTTATCACTGTTATCGATGCAGCATGAGGTACAATTTACTCGGCTTTACCGATCATAAATGCCGGTCATAAATGCCGGTCATAAATCGTTGATAAAATCTGTCAGGCAAAATTTTTAGGAAACCACATGAATCCTGCATCAAACTTAATGGAAAAGCCGCTGCCCAACCCTGCCCCATCCAACCCCTTGCGCGTGGGCATTGGCGGCCCGGTAGGCTCAGGCAAAACTGCGCTGTGCGAAATGCTGTGCAAGGCCATGCGGGATCATTACGAAATGGCCGTCATCACCAACGATATTTACACCCGTGAAGACATGGAGATTTTGCTGCGCGCCGAGGCGCTGCCGCCCGAGCGCCTGATGGGGGTGGAAACCGGTGGCTGTCCGCATACCGCGATCCGGGAAGATGCCTCCATCAACCTGGAAGCGATTGCGCGCATGTGCGCCGACTTCCCGCATCTGGACTTGATTTTGATTGAATCCGGCGGCGACAATTTGGCCGCCACTTTTAGCCCGGAATTATCCGACCTGACGCTGTATGTGATTGACGTAGCGGGCGGCGAAAAAATCCCGCGCAAGGGTGGGCCGGGCATTACCCGTTCGGATTTATTAATCATCAACAAAACCGACTTGGCACCCTATGTGGGTGCGGATTTGGGCGTGATGGCAGCGGACGCAAAACGCATGCGCGGGGCGCGGCCATTTGTGTTTTCCAACTTGCGCACGGGCGATGGGGTGGCACAGATTGTGGAATTTATTCGCACCCAGGGTTTGTTGCGGCAAGTCAGTTAATACAAACTGCCCCCGCTCACAGCCAGATCGTGTTCAGCGGCCATGCTGGTTTCCAGTGCAATCAACAGGGCTTGCTGCACCAGCGCCAACCCCATCGAAGGCGCTTGTGCATGCTGTAGCGCCTGCTGCGGCAAATAGGGAATGTGGATAAACCCGGCACGCCGTAGCAAGGGGTTGCTGCTGGCCGCATGCAGCAAGCCATAAAACACATGATTGCAGACATAGGTGCCCGCGCTATTGGATACCACCGCCGGGATGCCGCTGGTATGCAGCGCTTGCACAATCGCCTTGATCGGCAGGGTACTGAAATACGCCGTCGGGCCATCTGGCACAATGCTTTGGTCAATTGGTTGCGCACCGGCGTTATCGGGGATTCCGGCATCATCCAGATTAATCGCCACGCGCTCAATGCACAGTTCGGTACAACCATCGGCTTGCCCCACGCACAGCACGGTGTGTGGCTGATGCTGCGCCAGCGCAGTGGGAATTTGCACCTTGATCACCTGGTATTGATCCTCCAATTCCAGCAAGGCGGTAGGTACGATATTGAAGTTGGCCGCCATCGGCGTCATCAAGGTGCCGCAATAGCCGGAAAGCATGCCTATCGCCACCACAATCGCCCCCATGTTAATCAAAAGCGAGCGATTTCATCGACGTTAGCAGCTTGCCTTTGATGTCCGATGCAAAGCCGACCGCGCAAGGCGGGCGGGATATGCGTCTGGACACGGGGGCGCTATCGATTCGGCTCGAATTGGGGCACGGCCTGGTTCTGCACATTGAGAGGCGCTAATGTTTTTCCCAGAGGGACAAATCCGCGTCTTCGTGTATGGCAAGCCGGTAAGCATGCGCTTGTCCTACGACGGCTTGTACGCGCTGGCCAAACATACGATGAAGTGCGATCCATTGTCGGGTAATCTGTTCGCCTTCATCAATCGGCGCGCCAACCAAATCAAGGTGCTGTACTTTGACCGCAGTGGCTGGTGCGTATGGGCCAAGCGGCTCGAACAGGGCCGACTTTTGAGTGATTGGAGCACGGTGAGTACGCGCGAAATGGACTGGACTGGTCTGAAATTACTGCTGGAAGGAAAAGTGTTTGAGGCCAAGGACATTGAGCCGGATCTGACCGACGCCGCACTCGCTATGATTGGCATCCTATACGATGCAAAAAGACCATATCCGCAAGCATAACTTGACGGCAGAAGCCAAGCGCGCTTGGCGGCAGGCCACGCCAAACCAACCGTGGAGCGCTTCTTTGAATGGATCGACCAGTACTTCGAGAAACTCGGCTTTCTGCCAAGCAGCCCATTTACCAAGGCGCTCAATTACATTCGCGAACGCCGCATCGGGCTGGCGGTGTATCTGGACGACGCTGATGTTGCCATCGATACCAACCACTTGGAACGGGCGCTGCGGGTCATTCCGATGGGGCGCAAAAACTGGTTGTTCAGTTGGACTGAGTTGGGTGCCAAACATATTGGCATTGTCCAGAGTCTCTTGGTGACATGCCGCCTGCACGGGGTCGATCCCTACGACTATTTGGTGGATGTCTTGCAGCGCGTGGGGCAGCATCCTGTTTCGCAAGTTGCGCAACTTACCCCACGGCTGTGGAAGACCAAGTTTGCCGCCAACCCGCTGCGTTCTGATCTTTATCAACGTGACGAACGTCAGTCTCGTCAATAACGCCGTTGATTTACCGCGTACTGCCCGCGAAGGTCGAGAGCCCTAAAGAAGCAGAAATCCGGGTCTGGGCGGCTGGCCTGGGAGTCACCCCGCGCGGCGAGAATTGGCAACTGGGCTTCACGCTGAGCACCGTTCCTATTGAGAACTGGTTCTGCAACCGCAACAAGTTGAAACCGGACAGGTTCACTCTCACGCTGGCCGTCTCCGACACCTTCGACTGGGCCTGCCGGAATAAAATATTAGCGCATTGATTTGATAAAGGACAGCGCAATCGGTTTTTTCGGCCCAATAGTAATTTGCATGACTGTAGAATGGGGGATGTTCGATCCGATCAATTCCGATTTGAAGTATTTGACAAAGAAACCAATTAGTATTTTCATTTCCAATAGCGCAAATTCAGAACCGATGCATTTTCGGGTTCCACCGCCGAACGGCGCATATTCGGAAGGTGCATATTTGCGATCAACATACCTGTCCGGTGCAAACGCGGACGGGTTTTCCCATATTGCGGGCTGGCGATGCAATAATGAAATGCACACACCTAATTCATCATTGACATTCAACACACGGCTGCCCAGAGTGAAGCTTCGATTGACAATTTTTCTGGTAACGAATGGCACCGGCGGATGAATCCGTAACGCTTCCTTAACAATGCAATCAAGAAAATTATTTTCTAGGATAACATTCAAAAAATCCTCTTTTGAACACTCCGCCAAAACATGCAATTCATCTTGCAAACGCTGCTTAATACTTGCATCTTTATGAATATAATATAAAGCCCAACTTAACGAGGTGGCACTGGTTTCATGGCCTGCGACGATGAATGTTCTGATATGATCCATTACGTATTCTTTTGAAGCACCTTCCATATTACTCAGCGGCCCCGCCACTTTAGCGGCGAGTAGCGATAAGAAAAACTCATAAAACCGATGATTTAATTGGGCTTTTTTCCGATTAAATCTATTCCACGTTCCAGGCACCCACCTTGGGATAAATAGAAAAGATGCAGAATAGCTTTTCAAAAAATCCACCGTTAATTTTTCAGCCTCATTCATTTCTTTAGAATTTAAATGCGGAAAAATAAATTTCAAGACCACTTTTAAGGTTGAATTTAGCGCGAATTCTTGAACGGTTAACGTGCCTGAATTTTCCAGCGTCTGATAGAGGTCAAAAAAAACGTCCACAATAGGACTGGCTAATGGCGACAAGGTTTTTTTTGAAAAATGCGGCATGAATTCTTTGCGAAGGTTCAGATGAGATTGGCCGCTTTGCATAATTAATCCATTTTCCCCCAATAAAGGTGCAACCGGATTATTAACAGAAACATGAAAGCTATCGGACGGGGCTGAAAAGACAGCTTTAGCCAATTCTGAATCGCCCGTCATCCAAATAACCGGCGCGCCTGGAAATGATAAGGGAAAGGGATCGCCATATTTTTTTTGTAAAGCAAGAAGATGATCTTCCGGCTTGCTCAAAAAACGCATCATATCAAAGGGAGAACTCATAATGACATACCTTCATTGATCATTTCAACAGGGCCGCTGGCAGAACCACAATCACACCGGGAAATATCGTGTCACATTAGCACAAATTAGGGCATGAGCGATCATTTTCGGATTAATATAAGGGGTTGCGCCAGTATCGTAGGGCCTACGCCATGAATGCTAACTGAATCCACCTTTTTATGCAACGATGGAACGTCATTCAGCCCAACGAATAATAGAGTCAGACTTCCTGATCCCTTGGCGGCGTAATCCGCATTTTTAGGAAATAGAATTGGCACCGTGAATCTAACCCGCCATTGGTGTAGAGTTGAATCTATTTTACACAAAGGAGGCCGCAATGCTAAAACAACAGTGCCTTCCTGGTTTTCCAGATGGTGCAGTGAGAATAGGTGACATGCTAAGCATCCTAACGAAAGACGGTCGGGTTACGTACTTTATAGGATCGGATAGCTACTTTGACCACGCGCTGGATGACAAGCAAAGTGAGCGATTTGTGCTGGCGAGTCTAATGCATCACGGGCATGTACGGGCGT
>JBKJLF010000373.1:0-7514 GCA_046597185.1 Burkholderiaceae bacterium
GGTGGTTGCCGTGCCTGAATTTGCTCAATGCAATGAAACGCCACCCATTGCGGGACTGTAGTCGAATGTTTGGTGAAATTAGAGCCAGAAACAAAAACGTCGATCAATATATTGCCAGCGACATGGCGCGCGCCTTGGATTATTATCAATCCGCAATGACGGCAGATGCTGTTTTGAAGGCTATGCCAGAACATGAGATTGAGCAGATCAGGAAAAACGTAGCCTGTTTAACAATTTATTTACGCTCAAAGAATGTGCAGAAAAACTGCCAGCCGCTTGAAAACTATATGGCAAAGCGTTAGCAGAACAATTTTTCATTCCGGCGGCCTTGCGCCAAAGCGCACAAGCCGCTCAATTCTCGCGTTAAGCCTATTCCCCTGAACATCCCGAATTATTTACCGCCCAATCCATTGCCCGTTGTAGCTCGCTGGCGGCCTGCGGTTGATGAATTCACAGTTCATTTTCCGGGATGACGACGGCCAAACGAATCATCCATACGCCTGACTCACGCTCTTCCACTAACACTTGCCTTCCCGCAAATTCCTTACCGAGTGAGATTTGGCCGTTGGCTCCAATCACCTTGACGCTGGTTTTCGTTTCAACGATATTCATTTTGCTTGACTCCTGCTGATTTTGATTTGGTGAGGCACGAATGCACTACTACACTATAGCGCAACACCAACCGGGTTGGTAGCCAAATAAAAAAGCGCCCGACTTGCGATATAGTAACCATGTAAAACCCACTTTGCCTCAAACACAGGTTCAACCAATCAAAGCAATAAACCGGGCAAATTTCAAATCAGGTCTGATCCGCCAAAACCATCGGGCTGATGCCAAACTTCAACACGGCAACCACTGCAATCAGGAAGAAATAAGGCCACCGCATAACCAATGGCACAGTCATGCCGCGTGGCGTTGCGCGCCAGCCTGGTGCCCCAATAACATGGCCTCACTTTGTATCAACCTTGCTTGCGGTTTATCGAGCAAAAAGCCCTGCACAAAAAAGTCGCTGCCAGCCGCTGCGTGCAGGTCTTGCAGTTTGGCCAGTTGTTGTGGCGTTTGCACCCGTTTATAAATCAAACGCGCCCCGCTTTGGTCGGTTTTTTCCAGCAAACGCTGGTGGCTGGCCGCATCGCGTACCTCGGGCAACAGTTTGATGGCATTGAGTGGCACCTGATCCAGCAATTGCAGGGCTTCTTCCGCGCTGCCAGCGTGAATGCCGACGCGAAAGCCGTTGCGACGGTAGTTATCGACCACGTAGTTCAAAACCCAGTGCTGATTGCTTGAAATTTGCGGCAATTGCAGCACCACATTTTGCTGAGGAATTTCCAGCGATGCCAGCGCCTGACGAAACGCCATGCCGTGGTTGGATTCCACGCCCGCCAACAGGCGCGGGTGAATCGTCAAAAACAGTTCGTGACCAGTCGCCTCCAGTTGGCGATAGAAGTTAAAGGCGTGCAAAATGCGGCACAGGCGATCCAGTTCAATCGATTCGACATCATTGGCCGCATGTTCCAGCAAGCGCCACACATTTAAGCCTTCGTTATTGTTGCTGGCATAGCTGCGTGCGTAGCCGTCAAAACCTATTGCCTGCAATCCACGACTATGATGGATGGCCTGGAAGGCGCTGGTGAGGGTGGTGCTGTAGTAGCGCCCGCAAGCTTGGCGGTGTTGATCAAGCCAGAAGTTTTGACGATCGGCACTGCTGTTGTCTACAAGACTGAAATGTTTTTGTAACGAAAGAGAAGACATGGTGATCCTGTTTAAAAGTGGTTTGATGCATTTTACAACGGAATAACCCGAAATCAAACGAATGTTTTGCACCAAAGAAAGTTGCTTTTTGTGATTATGATTATACCAGATCAGAACTTGTGACGGATACCAGCGTTAAAAAATTTGTCACTAGCACCATTTAACAAGACATTGTATTTGGCGCGTGCGTCGTTGCGAGGCTTACGGTGCCAGCCGCACCGCTTGCGCCAATTGTTGCAGCAGGGTCAAGCCATTACGCCAGCACCCAAGCCCGGAATCGGCATTGATATGGCCGAGCGCGCCCGCGTTGACAAATTCACTACCCCAGACTTTGGCCCAGTAGCGCGCATCCTCAAGCCGCATCCATGGGTCGTTGGTGCTGCCCACCAAAATCGACGGAAACGGCAGCCGAATCGGTGCCACTTGCCCGGTCACGCCAAATTTTTCCGGGCCTCCCTGATTTCATACCACGCGCTATTTTTTGCCGGGCTGATAAATTTGATCAAAGGTGCCACCATCAGCAAAATGCGCAGGTTGCGCCTTGCTCCAGCCACCAAAAACCTCTTCAATGGTGAATAATTTAATGTTGGGAAATTGTGCTGCATATTTTTTCGCTTCTTTTTCCACTGACGGGCGATAGTAGTTTTTGGCGATTAATTCTTGCCCCTGATCACTGTACAAAAACTGCAAATACGCTTCGGCCACCTTGCGGGTGCCATGTTTATCCACCACTTTATCCACCACCGCGACCGGTGGTTCGGCCAGAATACTTTGCGCAGGCGACACAATTTGCACCTTGTCCGACCCCAATTCCTGGATCGCCAACAGCGCTTCATTTTCCCAGGCAATCAGCACATCGCCAATCCCACGTTCGACAAAGGTGGTGGTAGCACCGCGCGCGCCCGAATCCAGCACCGGCACGTTTTTATATAGCTTGCCGACAAACGCCTTGGCACTGGCTTCGCTGCCGCCCGGCTGCTTCAAAGCATGGCCCCAGGCGGCCAGATAGTTCCAGCGTGCGCCACCGGAGGTTTTTGGGTTGGGCGTAATGACGGCAATGCCGGGTTTGACCAGATCATTCCAATCTTTGATGCCCTTGGGGTTACCCTTGCGCACCAAAAATACGATGGTGGAAGAATACGGTGTGGCGTTATGCGGCAAGCGTTTTTGCCAGTCTGGCTTGAGCAAGCCTTTTTGTACGATTTCATCCATGTCGTAAGCCAGCGCCAACGTCACCACATCGGCATCCAACCCGTCAATCACCGTGCGCGCCTGTTTGCCGGAGCCGCCGTGGGATTGTTTGATGCTAACCTTGTCGCCGATTTTAGCTTGCCATTGTTTGGCAAAGGCCGCATTCACATCCTGATATAGCTCGCGGGTTGGATCATACGAGACGTTCAACAACGAAACGTCGGCAGCCGATACGGATTGTGTGAGCCAAACCAAAGCGGCAAGTGGCATCCATTTTTTCAACAACATCTGATTTCTCCCATCATTTTTTCGATTAAGCATTGCGATGCGCAATGGGAGCAGATTAACCAACTACCTGCAAAAATAAAACGAATGCTTTCGTGTTTTGATAGACGTTTTTTGCATAAGGCCAGCGTTACAAGCGCCTGCTGATGACTGGCCCCACTTCACTTCCACCTCACTTCCGCTTCACTGAACTATTTTTTCAAGGGCACCCGCTTGGCAAATTCCAATTGATCCGGCGTCATCTGCCGTTCCGCCATTTTCAGGTTTTCATTCGCGGTGGTATTGCCACTCGCCGCCGCCATGGCAAACCAGCGATAGGCTTGCACCATATCCACGGTTACGCCCTGCCCTTGGGCAAACAACACCCCCAAGCCATTTTGCGCTGCCGCATTGCCTTGTTGCGCCGCTTTGCGATACCACTCCGACGCCTTGGCAAAGTCCGCCGTCATACCTTGGCCTTGCGCTGCCATTAAACCCAAATGATATTGCGCCTGAGCATCGCCCTGCGCGGCAGATTTATTGTACCAAAGCAGCGCCTCAGCAAAATCTTGCTTCACTCCCTGCCCAACCCGATAAATCACCCCCAGATTGTATTGCGCCAGAGCGTCGCCCTGTTCAGCCGCCTTGCGATACCAGAGCAGCGATTGCGCATCGTCCGCCGTGACCCCATCGCCACGGCTATACATACTGCCCAAATCAAATTGCGCATAAGCATCGCCCTGTTCAGCAGCCTTGCTCACCCACTGGAAGGCCTGCTTCGCATCTTGCGTCACGCCGCGCCCCTTGGAATACATCATGCCCAATTTATATTGCGCCGCTGGCCAGCCTTGCTCGGCTGCTTTGACATACCAAGTGGCCGCTTCCTTTTCATCGCGCGCACCGCCCTGGGCTTGCTCCAGCATGATGGCCAACTGGGTTTGCGCAATTTTATCGCCTTGCTCGGCCGCCTTGCGATACCACAGCCTCGCCTGGGCCAAATCGCGCGTCACGCCCTGGCCTTTGGCATACATCAGCGCGAGACGAAACTGCGCCTGCCCATTGCCTTTTTTGGCCAGCTTGGTAAATTCGGTCAGCGCCACTTTATACTGGGCTTCATTGTAGGCGTGGATCGCCTCCGACATGCCCGCCGTTGCAGTCCCGACCCAAGCCAGCCCCATGCATACTACCGCCGTTTTCCACCGTTGCATCATCTTCACCCATTCAAATGCAACAATGCGCAGTCAAGGCTGCGCATTGTTCGCCCATCATCATTGAGACGGCACCAAAACCTTCATACCCGACTTCATGCCTGGCATTAATACATGTGTTGCCCACCATTAATGGCGATATTTGCGCCCGTCAGGAAAGCCGCCTCTTCCGAAGCCAAGTATGCCACTAAACCTGCCACTTCTTCTGGCTTACCCAGCCGTGCCATCGGAATTTGTGGAATAATTTTCGTATCCAACACTTCTTGTGGGATTGCCATCACCATTTTCGTGCCGATATAGCCCGGCGAAATGGTATTCACCGTCACCGATTTACGCGCCACTTCCAAAGCCAGCGCCTTGGTGAAACCATGCATACCCGCTTTGGCCGCCGAATAATTGGTTTGCCCAAACGCACCTTTTTGACCATTCACCGACGAAATATTGATGATACGGCCCCAACCGCGCTCAACCATGCCATCACACACGGGCTTGGTCATATTGAATACGGAATCCAGATTGGTACTCATTACCGCATCCCAATTGGTTTTATCCATTTTTTTGAACGTCATATCCCGGGTGATACCGGCATTATTGACCAACACATCGACCGGGCCAATTTCTTTGGCGATCGTGGCGCAACATTGCAGGGCTGAATCATAATCGGCCACATCGCAAGGGTAGGCATGGAATTCATAGCCCAACGCTTTCATGGATTCCAACCATTCGCCGGACTTGGTATTGCCGGGTGAATACGTGGTAACCACGGTATAACCCAAGGCAGCCATCTTGATACAAATCGCTTCACCCAAACCACCCATACCACCTGTTATTAATGCAATTCTCGACATGTTTACTTCCTTCTCAATTATCAACCCAAAGTAACCCACCCCATTGGTGGGCACAACCAATTTTTACCCGCTTATTTACCACCTTATTTACCACCTTATTTACCACCTCAATCGCGCTCTACCGCCAACGCCACACCCATACCGCCGCCAATACACAAACTGGCCAATCCTCGTTTCGCATCACGACGCACCATTTCGTGCAGCAAAGTCACCAAAATGCGGCAACCGGATGCACCAATTGGGTGCCCCAAAGCGATCGCGCCACCATTGACATTAATTTTACTGGTATCCCAACCCATTTCTTTATTCACCGCCAAAGCTTGCGCCGCAAAGGCTTCGTTGATTTCCATCAAATCGAGATCCTGATGCGTCCAACCTGCTTTTTTCAGGCACAATTGCGAAGCAGAAACTGGCCCCATGCCCATAATCGCCGGGTCCAAACCCGAAGAAGCGTAAGATTTGATACGCGCCATCGGCTTTAAACCCAATTGTTTGGCCATGGTGGCCGACATCAGCATCACCGCTGCGGCACCGTCATTGATGCCCGAAGCATTGCCTGCGGTTACGCTACCGTCTTTGGTAAAGGCGGGGCGCAAACCGGACAACGATTCCAGCGTGGCACCCAGTTTAATATATTCGTCGGTATCGACAATGATACTGCCCTTTTTTTGTGCAATTTCAAGCGCAAAAATTTCATCTTTGAATTTGCCCGCTTTTTGTGCGGCTTCGGCTTTATTTTGCGAAGCCAAGGCAAATTCATCTTGCTCAGCGCGCGAAATGCCAAACTTGGTCGCCACGTTTTCGGCAGTAATGCCCATATGGTATTGATTGTAGACATCCCACAAACCATCGACAATCATGCTATCGGTCAGTTTGGCGTCGCCCATGCGAAAACCGTCACGCGATTGATTCAGTACGTGGGGCGAAGCGCTCATATTTTCCTGGCCACCCGCAATAATAATGCTGGCATCGCCACATTTAATCGCTTGCGCCGCCAAATGCGTGGCTTTCAAACCACTACCACATACTTTACCCACCATAAAAGCAGGGATATGATTAGGCAAACCTGCGCCGATCAGCGCCTGGCGCGCCGGATTTTGCCCGCAGCCCGCCGTCAACACTTGCCCTAAAATAACTTCATTGATTAACGCCGGATTCACACCTGTTTGTGCCACCAAGCCTTTGATGACATGCGCACCCATTTGCGCCGCCGACACTTTCGCCAAAGAACCACCAAATTTACCCACCGCAGTCCGCCCTGCAGCAACAATCACAACATCATCCATACATCTTTCTCCAGTAAACGGGCTCACTTCCAACAAGGTAGCCCTGAGGCCCAACAAGAAGGGCCGAATTAACAAATATCATTACCAACAAAAAAATATAACATTAATAAGCATCCTACAAACTGGGCATCAAATTGCGTCAAAAGAAAAAGCACGAAGGTGCTTTTACCGCATTTGATACGCTAATCTCAACTTCTGTAGCCATTTGAACTTATCATATTATACACAACCCATTCCGACTGTGTGGTTACAGCACGGAAAAATTCACCTGTAAAAGCAAACTTGGGCTCAGTTACAACACCTTTACACTACCTTTACGACGCCTTTACAACACCGGATCGCTATTATCTACGATTCAAATTACCCATGTTTGACGCATTCCAAGTAAAATCCTTTTTTAATTTTTTTAGCAAGTCTGTTAGACTTGTCAAACCGAAATGCCACCTTTGGACGAGCCGCCGCTTTGATATGCAAAATAATGCCCTACACAAACCCATAGATATTAAGATTTCCACTGTTGTGGCGATTTCTGTCGTCTTGCATGAGACCGACAGCGCGATTTTGGCCGCTGCCTTGCACGATATGACGGGCGGTGCGAATGATTTTTTCGATAATGAATTTGCCGTGATCGATGTCGGCTCGCTGGATGTGGCGCGCGTAGAGCAAATGGATTGGCCGGAATTAATCCGCTTGCTCAAGGGGGTCAACCTCAACCCGACTGCGGTGCGCAATGCCAGCGTGGAATTGAATGCGCATTTGGCCAGCTTGGGCTTGTCGGTTGATGACAGCCCAAAAGATCGCCACGTTGCGGCGGCCGAAGTGCACAGCCACGCCGAGCATGCGCAAGCACTGGCGCAGGCGCATGAGGAACCTACAGCGGCCGAACCAGCTGCCGTAGCCGCGCCAGCCATGCCGGAATTCGCCCCAGAAGCCCCCCCCAAAAAGCCTGCGGAGCCAGCCGCCGC
>JBKJLF010000604.1:0-3122 GCA_046597185.1 Burkholderiaceae bacterium
GTGGTAACCACCTTCGGTAAGCTTAGTCGCATCACCATGTCTGGGATGAACTGGCGTGCCCCGTATCCGATTCAAGATCACGAAATCGTCAATGTGTCGCAAGTGCGCACGGTAGAAGTCGGTTATCGTGGCACCAGCAAAAACAAGCAGCCCAAAGAAGCGCTGATGTTGACTGACGATGAAAATATCATCGAGATTCAATTTGCGGTGCAGTATAAATTGAAAGACCCGGTGAATTGGTTGTTTAAAAACCGTGATCAGGAAGAAACCTTGCGCCAGGTGGCAGAAACCGCGATTCGCGAAATCGTGGGTAAAAGCAAGATGGACTTCGTGCTCTATGAAGGCCGTGAAAAAGTGGCTTTGGACGTGAGCCAATTAATGCAGCAAATTCTGGATCGCTATCAAAGCGGTGCCCAGGTGACGAATGTGACGATGCAGGGCGTGCAACCCCCCGAGCAGGTACAAGTGGCGTTTGATGATGCAGTCAAAGCCGGGCAAGACCGGGAACGCCTGAAAAATGAAGGCCAGGCTTACACCAATGACGTGGTGCCCAAAGCGCGTGGTACGGCTTTTTCTCAGGTTAAGGATGCAGAAGCCTACCGTGCCCGGATCGTCGATACCGCAACGGGTGACGCAGCACGCTTCAAACAAGTGGTGGCCGAGTATCAAAAAGCACCGGGCGTCACGCGTGATCGGATGTATATCGACACCATGCAGCAAGTATTTTCCAACGTCACAAAAGTGATGGTGGATTCCAAAGCGGGCAATAATTTGATTTCGCTGCCCTTGGACAAAATGATGGGGCAAGTGGCCACGCAAAGCGATACAGTCAAAGCGGGTGCCGGGGCCGCAACCTCGCCGGTGGCAACACCGGACAATTCAGAATTACGGCGCGATACGCGTACTCGCGATGGCCGGGATCGGGAGAATCGTTAATGAACCGAATCATACCTACATTGATCACCCTGCTTGGGGTCTTGATCATTATCTACTTAAGCGTGTTTATTGTTGATCAGCGCAAATATGCGATTGTGTTTACTTTGGGTGAAGTCAAGCGCGTGATTAGCGAACCTGGCTTGCAATTTAAAGTGCCCTTCCTGCAAAATGTGGTCTACCTGGACAAGCGCATCCTGACCATCGAATCATCAGAAGCCGACCGTTTCATCACGGCAGAAAAGAAAAACATTTTGGTCGATGCCTATGTGAAATGGCACATCGTTGAACCACGTTTGTATTTCATCAGTTTTACTGGCGATGAGCGGCGTGCGCAAGACCGGATGTCGCAAATCGTGAAAGCCGCCCTGAACGATGAAATTACCAAGCGCACCGTGCGCGAAGTGATTTCTGGCGAGCGCGGCAAGGTGATGGAAGCGATCCGTTTGAAAGTGGTGGCCGAAGCCAAACAAATCGGCGTGGAAATCGTCGATGTACGCCTGAAGCGGGTCGATTACGTGCCCGAGATTAATAACTCGGTGTATGACCGGATGAAAGCCGAGCGTACCCGCGTGGCCAATGAATTGCGCTCCACCGGTTTTGCCGAATCCGAAAAAATCCGTGCCGACGCCAATAAACAGCGCACCGAAATTTTGGCTGGTGCCTATCGTGAAGCGGAAACCATCCGTGGTGAAGGTGACGCCAAAGCCAGTGAAATTTACGCCAATGCATTTGGTCAAAATCCGGAATTCTATAAGTTTTATCGCAGCCTGGAAGCCTATCGTGCCAGCTTTAAAAATCACAATGATGTATTGGTGGTCGATTCGAGTTCCGACTTTTTCAATTATTTGAAATCGTCTGGCAGCAATAGTGCGCCTGCGCCCAAGAAAAAATAATCTCGGCGGGCCGCAAGGCCGCCTTTTTGAATTCTATCGATCTTGCCCATGTTAAATTGGCTTCTCCCTGAAAACATTGCCGATGTGTTGCCATCGGAAGCTCGCAAGATCGAAGATTTGCGCCGCGCCTTGCTGGATCAATTTCGCCGCTACGGCTACGAAATGGTGACGCCACCACTACTCGAATACCTCGAATCGTTGCTCATTGGCGCGGGTACGGGCGGGGGCGCGGGTTCGGATATTGATTTGCGCACCTTCAAATTGGTTGATCAATTATCCGGCCGCACCATGGGTTTGCGCGCTGATATGACCACCCAGGTGGCGCGGATTGATGCGCACCTGCTCAACCGCACCAGCGTGACGCGGCTGTGCTATGCGGGCAGCGTGTTGCACACCCGCCCCTCAGGCCTACATACCACGCGCGAGCCTTTGCAAATCGGTTGCGAGATTTTTGGCCATGCGGGCCTGGAAGCCGATTTCGAAATTCAAGAACTGGCCGTTGCCTCGCTGGCGCTGGCGGGCTTTAGCCAGGTGCGGCTGGATTTATGCCATGCTGGCGTGGTGCGCGCCATTATTGCCACCGATGCCAGAGCCGCCCAGGATGAAGCCGCTTTATACGCCAGCTTACGCGTCAAAGATAGCGCCAGTTTGGCGCTACTGACCACCCATTATGACGCCAACACACGCCGTGCTTTGCTCGCCTTGCCGGAACTCTACGGCGGCCTGGAAGTATTGCAGCAAGCGCGCGAAGTGTTGCCAGCCTTGCCCAGTGTGCGCCAAGCCCTGGATGATTTGGCGGCTCTCGCGGCGGCCTTGGCTGAATTGCCGCAAGCGGTGAGTATCGCCATCGACCTGGCCGATTTGCGCGGCTACCAATATGAAACCGGTGCCATGTTCTCCTTATATGTGCCTGGGCTGCCCAATGCCGTGGCGCGTGGTGGCCGTTACGACCACGTGGGCGAAGCCTTTGGCCGTGCTCGCCCCGCTACCGGGTTTTCGATGGATTTGCGCGAATTGGCGCGTCTCTTGCCCGGTGCCGAGCGTCGGCCTTCGATTCGTGCACCGTGGGGGCAAGACCCGGCGTTACGGCATAAAATTGCCGAACTGCGGCAAGCAGGTGAAATTGTGATTCAAAGCTTACCCGGTCATGAAAATGATCAGGAAGAATTTGATTGTGACCGAGTGCTGGTACTGGAGAGCGGTAGCAGCCATGATTGGATTTTGAAAAACCAGGACCGCAGATGAATAATGCAAAAAATGTAGTCGTCATTGGCACCCAATGGGGCGATGAAG
>JBKJLF010000608.1:0-3596 GCA_046597185.1 Burkholderiaceae bacterium
GAAGAAGACAAAATCGCGCATGGTGAACTGCCTGAAGGCGGGGTGATTCAATCTTTTATGGCCAGTATGGCGCGCCAATCAACCATACGCTGTGCTGGCGCGCCATACTGGCCATAAAAGATTGAATCACCCCGCCTTCAGGCAGTTCACCATGCGCGATTTTGTCTTCTTCGTTCATCCCCATCAAGGCCCAATATTCGGGCAATACCACCAAAGCTGCGCCTTGCTGCGCCGCTTGCCCGATTAAATGGCCCGCCATAGCGATATTTTGCGCCACATCCGGGGTCGATACCATTTGCACGGCGGCGACTTTGGGATTTTGCATCAAGGTACTCATTTTGCTCCTTTACTCATTTTTCTCAATTTTGCTCAGTTTGTCTCAATTTGACTGCGCGGCTTCTGCATTCAGCGCAGGTAGCTTGCCATCGAGTTTGGTGACGTTGGGGTCTTTCCAGGTGCCGCTTACCTGATACTGGAAAGTAAAAACCTTCATCACCGGATTTTTCAAAAATAATTGCGCCAAAAAGGTGCCCAAACCAATCACCGGGTTCACTGCCAAAGCATACACTACCGAAGCGGTGCCGACATTAAAATCGGGAATCACCACCACCCGCAGGGTTTGGGTTTCTTTGGCAATATCGGCACTGCCTTCCATCAACACGGTGGCACTCACCCCGCGCATTTTCAAGCTATCGGTATAAATCACGCCCTGCTTCACCACGGCTTGTGCGGTGATCGAATCAAAGGCAAAGCCTTCGGAAAAGACATCATGAAAATCCAGCTTGAGCAAACGCGGCAAGGCCTGCAAACTCAATACCCCCAATAATTTGGCCGCCCCCGGTTCCACCTTCAAAAACTGCCCGGCACCGACACTCATACTCAGCTTGCCCGACAAACTGGGCACATCCAAGGCAAAGGGCAAGCCCTTCCAGGTAATATCGCCTTCCATTTTACCCTTACCAGCGCGCAATACGTTGGCATTGCCAAAGCGCTCCAATAATTTACCGGCATCATAAATGGCCAGGGTATAGGCCATTTGGGTGGTATTGTCGCCGTCTTTGGTAAGCCACTTGCCGCTGGCTTTGAGTTCGGCATCCGGGTTTTGCAAGGTAAGCTGTTTGATTTGCCATTCGCGCCCCTGGGCCGAGCGCACATTTTCGGCCTGTAACTCCAGACGGCCCAGTTTTTTATTCAACAACTCGAAATTATCCGCCACCACATCCAGCGCGGGGATGGTAGTGGCTTCGCTTTTCCCTTCCAAAATGTCGCTCACATCGGCCGCCACCGATTCCGGCACCACCAATTGCGACAAGCGCGCCGTCACTTTGCCCAAGCCCCCTCCGGCATGGTCCCAGGTGAGGTAACCGGATACCTGATTCGAATCCATATTGGCTTGCCAGATATTTTTTTGGCGTTGCGCACCGACCACCACATTTTCTAACTTTTTACCCAGGATCGTTAATTCATTGGCTTGCGCCGACATCCGGTCGGCGTCGAAATATTGGCCGACACCGTCCGTCTCGGTAGCCACCGCTTCAGCCGTCACCGCAGCGCCGGTTCCGGCAATATAACTGCTCACATTGCGCCAGGCATCAACATTCAACTCGCGCATATTCACATTCATTTGCAAGCCGGCATCCGGTTCAGGCACCGCCTGATTAATCCCAATGCCGCCGCGCACCACACGCCAAGGGCCAGTTTTACTTTTCTGCCGCCAATAATGCGCGCGGATGGCTGACCCCAAACTGATTTTCAATTCATCGCGCCAGCCCGCAATATCATCCGCTGCCCCGCCCACCAGTTGTAGCCGCAAGGGCCAGTTTTCACTGGCGGCTTTTTTAACCGGTTGCGGAAAATTGAGTGCCACGCCCTGTAAATTGGATTCCACTTGCAAATCGACATTACGTTTCTTGATGTTCAGGATGGCACCAAAACGGGTATTGCCTTGAATATGTTCGGCAAAACGTTGCACGCTCGCCTGCGGCCAGGCGCGTTGCAAACCTTCGCTGCTCACTTGCCCGACCGCGCGCAATTGCACCCCGGTTTCGCGGGTCGAGCCACCCGTCACAACAATCGGGCCACCCGCAAATTGCCCGTTCACCCCAATCAAATTAAAGCCGCGCTCAGAAAACTCCAACTTTCCATTGGTTTGGCTAAAGGCAGGCAGTAAGGCTTGCAAGACGATATCATTACCTGCAAATTGCACGCTGCCTTGTACTTTGGTATCGAGCAAACGGGCAAAGGGTAAGGTAAATTTGAGCGCCAATTTAGCCGGGCCAGTGACGCGCGCCTCTTCGGTAAAATTGCCGATCCAATCCACCACCGGACTCATATTCACATATTGCACCATATCAGCCAGGTTGCCAGCGGCACTGCCATCAATTTCAAGCACCCCATCTTTGGACAAGAGATCGGGAATAATCGCCGACACGCGCTTGAAATCGACGCCATTGGTTTTGGCAGTATCGGCAAAAATGGCCATGCGCGAGCGCTCAAACACAAAATTGCCTTGAATCTCGTCGATCACTGGCCACAATGGGCTTTTGCCATCCTTGCCATTCACATTGGGCAGAAAATTCAAGCGCCCCTGCGCCATCCGCCCCGCTACCCGAAATTCGCCTTTTTTATCGTTGCCGCCCTCGCTGCGAAATGGAAAATAACGTAAATCGCCCTTGAGTTTTAATTCCACCTCATCGAGCTTACCCGCTTCCAGCGCCCCGCTTAGCCAACGCCGCAGCGGTGGGTGGGTTTTTAATGGCAAATAATGGTCGATGCGGCTTACATCAAAATTGGAAAAACTGGCGCTAATATCGGTGCTACCCAAAGAAGGGCCTTTTTGGTTTTTGGCCGGCATCACATGGGTGCCCGCAATGCGCGCGGTGATGCCATCGAATTCAAAGCCCATTTCTTGAATATCAAAACTCAAACGCTGCGCTGCCAAAATGCGCCAACTGGCATCGAGGTTCATTTTGGGAAACACCAGCAACGGCTCACTCATATAACCGGGCAATTCCAGCTTCAAACCATCGGAGGCCAATTGCAAACGCCCCCCTGTTTCATTGGCATCAATATTACCAGTCAGATTTTCAAATCCGGGAATCGCAGGAATCGTCACTTCTTTACCATTTTTTGTGATCGTGCTGCGTGCCGCCTGCGCTTGCAAACCCAAACCCTCAAACTTACCACGCACCTGATAACCCTGCAGATTAGGATAAGCCCCCAACCAGCGGGCGGAAAAATTTTTGATTCGGCCTTGCGGCGCAAAGTCAAACAACCATTGGCGGCTACCCACTGCCAGTGGCAAGCGTTCGGCCAAACCGGCCAGGGTTTTCAAATCCAGATCACTGACGGTCACTTCGGTACTCTCCCCCGTTTTTGCATTGCCGGGGCTAAATTTTTCTTCGATTAATTTGGTTTCCAGCAATAAACCATCTTGCGTTTGCAAAGAAAAATCGCGCAATTGAATAATATGGCCTTTGGCCCCAAAGGTCGGCTGGCCGTCTGCCATCAAGGCATCAAAATGTTCCCGAGCAGAAATGCGCCCATGCACGCGCGCCAGCTCCAGCACCGGCAAATCCGCTTTCAGGCGCACTTTC
>JBKJLF010000198.1:0-21333 GCA_046597185.1 Burkholderiaceae bacterium
GATTATTTCATCTGCTGAGGCTTGGCTGTGGGCTTGCTGTAAATTCAATACATCGAATAAAAACCTGCGGAATTGGCAGGGGGCTTTTCAAAAAGTGCGCAGATGATTGATTTTAAAGGGAAATTCGGAAAATATTTACTGGAAATGGTAGATTTTTGTGGGAGTGTAGGTTGGTGCGCCGAAAAGCCTTTTCAAGTTATTGATTTTAAAGGTGAAAAATAGGGTAGAGTTTTGAATTGTCGGTCAGCATGACGGCATTGAGACCAAGGAAGCGCGCGATCTTGCAATTGCGATCTGAGCGTTTTGAATTGTCGGTCAGCATGACGGCATTGAGACATAGTACGGCGGCTGCTGGGCTGATGTGATGGTGGCAGAACCATCCTGTTGCCAAGGTAAGCAACTATTGGATATGAAGTAAAAATTTGAAAATTGGGAGTGTTAATGGGAAAGGCGAGTAAAAAGGCCAAGCCATCTGTGAGAAAGGCATTCACGAATAAAGCAGTGGCTGCAATGCAAAAAATCGCAGGAGGCGAGGTTCAACTGAGCACCAGTCCGTCGCAGGCAGGGAAGATTTCCGATGCATTGCAAACGCTGCTGGCAATGGAGGTGGAAGATGATTGGCCGCTGGCTAACCTCCAGAGCGCACTTGGCTTGGTCGTCCTTGCATGGAATATCAGTTTGCATGATGCCGAACAGCGTGCAGAGCTTGTTCAACAATTCGTCGGCGAAAAACTCTCGCATCTTCATCCTGACATTCTATCGGATCTGATTGGTAATCTGAAAAGAATAATTTTGATCAAGGAAGCCTTGTTTCCGGATGACAGGCGCACAGTGGTTTCCTATGAAGTGACGCGTAATCGATCCGGGTTTGTGTTTCAGCCGCTGCACTCAGGCCCCCGGCTGATACGGGCTTGACCATTTCATCATAAGTTGTTGCAACAAACCGTAATGAACGCTATCGACTTTGCTGCTGCAATCAGCGCCGCTGGCGCGGGCGGGCCAGGCTATTCAAGGCGCTGTTTAACGGTTAAGGAAACGGCGGGCCAGCCAACCGCCCTGCCTTGGATGGCCTGCGAACCTCAAGGCATCAGCACAGGTGAAGTCGTGCGTGAAAGCGTACTGGCGTTGTCCAACATGCGTGGCGTAGCGAATGAGCAGCCACCGCTGCGTGAACGACTGGCAAGCTGGCGCTGGAAATTGCCAACCGCATCATGGGCCGACTTCCTTGGCCTAGTCTGGCCGAGCCGAAATCCATACGACGTATCGCAGAAATCAGCTTCAAAAATAGGTTCAATAATCAGCTTGGGCACCATCTGGGCTACAACAAAAACTTTTCTACCTCAATCATCGAATCTATGTCCTCGAAGCTTACCCCGTCAACGCCGGGACTACCTTTGTTGGCGCGCACAAGCCGCCAGGCAAACATGAGGTTGTGTGCCCGCCAAATCTTGTCAGGAAGAAGGGCGGATTCAAGCATAAAAGCGATAGGCTGGGGCTAAGCTGGCCTTAATATACAGCTTCCTCTGTAGTGTCCTGATACCATTTGCGAACGGTCTGACCCCTATTATTACTCCGGAAGCCAAGGTTGGGTGCGGTTTTGGATTTGCAATTAAGGTAATTGATAGCAAGCGGCTTGAATATCGTCGTTATCGATAATATTGGTGAATTTTTTTCGGCGGCCATTGCTGCGAACTATGCAATAGTTGCAAAACTTCAATTCGCTTCGCCCGTGGGCGAATTCGATATATCACAATAAATGGTGTATGCACAATGACTAACTCACGCGTACCAATCATACGCCCAATGCGCCCCAATTCTGGGTATTCGCGTAGTCTTTGCACTTGGGTTTCGATAAATTCATCTTGCCGAATGGCAGCTCGTGGGTTGTCGTGCTCAATGTACTCGATTTGTTCCATTCGAGCAGCAATTGCCGCAGGTAGCCAGACTAACTTCAAGCTGGGATCGCTTCAATGCGTTTGGCAATCTCAGCACGCTTTTTGGCAAAAATCGCTTGTGCCTGCTCATCGCTAACCCATTTGGTATTCGGGTCATCGGCTTGTTTTAGTGCTTGCCCCACTTGCTCCCGAAACCATTTGTCATGGGCAATCGCTGCGGATTCGGTATGCTCGCTCATTGGATACCCCTTAAGAGTCATGTTGATTGGCTGTATTTTAACCATTACGCCGTGATTCGTCACTAAATAAATGCTTTTGTGTCGTATTGACTGCTGTTGCGGTAAGAAAATGATCGTGGAATAACTGAATAACTGGGGTGTGTGCCGTGAAGGCTGTTACAGCTACAGCGTAGCAGCCATGGAAGAAAGTGAAGGCGAACCAAGGCGTGGCGGTTGTCGATAACGAATCGATAGCGGATTTCGAGAATAAGTTGAGCAATGGCTTGTACAAAAGCAGCACGGCAACCAGGTATCGTTATGATTAGCAAGGATAGTGATTTTGTAGATTTGGGTGACATGCGGAAATGTGACCAACAAAAAATTGCAATTCATATTCGGTGCCACCTTTCTTGCCGCAGTTGAATTGCTTGCCGCAGGTCAGGCACTGGTTGGGATTAGTTGATTTGGCCATGCGGAAGTACGACATAAATATGCCCTGTGTTACCGTTCAAACGCTTTCAACCCGGCAGTTGAGCAGGATTTGCGCAGCCTTGGCCGTGCCGAAGCCAGAATGATTTTGAAGGTCATCGAAGAACGCATCGTTCATGGCGAACCGGATAAACTGGGCAAATCGCTCACGGGCGCACTGGCCGGGTGTCGGCGCATTGGCAGCGGACAGACCAGAATTGTCTACCGGGTAGATGGTGAGCGCATTTCGGGCTTGATTATCGCCGTGGGCATGCGGCAGGATAACGAAATGTATGATGCCGCATCGGGGCGGGTAGCTTGATGCTGGATCAACACCGCCGCAGCCGGGAGCCGCATGATTCCAGCACCAGGCGTTGTTCCATTATTTGAGGCCGAAGCGAATTAGTTGATCTTTTGCGTTGGGGGCAGCGGGCTTGCTGTAAATTTAATACATTGCATAAAAACCTGCGGAATTGGCAGGGATTTTTCAAAAAGTGCGCAGATGATTGATTTTAAAGGGAAATTCGGAAAATATTTACTGTGGATGGTAGATTTTGGTGGAAGTGTAGGTTGGTGCGCCGAAAAGCCTTTTCAAGTTGTTGATTTTAAAGGTGAAAAATAGGGTAGAGTTTTGAATTGTCGGTCAGCATGACGGCATTGAGACTCTAATTGCTGTCTTCAAATTCCCTATTTTGGTTTTGAATTGTCGGTCAGCATGACGGCATTGAGACATCCTGGTACAAATTTTCTTCCGGAGTTAATTCTAAAGTTTTGAATTGTCGGTCAGCATGACGGCATTGAGACATCGGAAACGTTTTCAGCTTCAAAACATACCCAGTTTTGAATTGCCGGTCAGCATGACGGCATTGAGACGCGTAACGCGGCTTGGTTAGCGCTGGCGCTGAGCCGTTTTGAATTGCCGGTCAGCATGACGGCATTGAGACATCATAGATATTTCCTTGTGTCAAAAAAAGGATTGAAAGTTTTGAATTGCCAGTCAGCATGACGGCATTGAGACAGAAAAACAGCGAAAAAGAGCACGAGCTCATCCAATTCTGTTTTTGTGATATGATCGTCAATGATTAATTCGCGCGGCATCACATTTGCATAATTTCCGTAGTAAAATTTTTATTGCTAATTTACTTCATAATACCTATATCAACTATTCCAATGTCTGATCACTTAAAACAAATGTATGCCCAAGCAGGGAAAAGCGATGCTTTTTTCGAGGAAACAACACCGGTTGACCTTTGGCGCGCACAGAGCAAACCCGATTTCAAAAAAGAAGTGTTCATCATGCAGCCACATCCAGGCTACATCAAAAAAGACGAAAATGGCCAAATCACAAAGGAGCGCCCACCGGATGTAAAAATCGTCGAACGAGATGGGCGCTTGATCGTTCTGGGTTGTCGATGCATTGTCGGTCACTTTCGTGGCGTTTCTCTATTCGATGCCGAGGTTACGTGGTTAGGTGCCAATTGGCTTAACTATCGCATTCCTGCTGGCACGCCAATCCCGCCAAGTTTGATGGTCACCCGCGACAATTACAACCGGGGCTTTCGTTCAACCCATTACACATTGGGGCCGAAAGATGACATGCCATTGGATTTGTTTATCCAGACTATGACGGCTGTTGCAAAATATGCAGTTTTGGTGGAAAGAAAGTAGGCCCGAAATGACCCATCTTGAACAATTAAACATGACGCTGTTGATCGCCAACTTGCGCGCATTAACCCACGAGATTGCCCGTGCGCAAACAGCGCAGGAACAACTTGATCCCGAGGATGACAAGGTTACCGAAATTGGGCTGTATTTACAGGATTTGTTGATGACGCAATCGGTCATGGCCGACGAATATGAATCACGCAGAACCGCCGACGGCGATGCTGCCGACTTTACCGAGGTTGATGTGTTGTTAGTGCATTTTGGTGCGGAGAAATTTGTTTGAACTGTGCGATTGGAAGTGGAACATGGACTGGCCACGGACTGAGGTACCAAAAAGCCCAATGCTTTTGCCGCCGCATCTTGCGGGCCGACCTCGCGGGGCAGGGGTTCCAGTTGATTTGCCATCGTGTCATTCAATTTACTTTTCATCGTCCACTTCCGCCAGAATTTTGGCCATGTCAGCGCCAGATACCAGGCAGTCCGGTTCTTCGCCCGCAATTTGCCGATACAATTTCCGCTCCTCCTGCAAGCGCTTTTCAATTTCCGCCATGGTCCAGCCAGTTTGCTTGCGCCGTTTTTTGCGCGCCTGTTCGATGGGGGTGATGTTTGATTCGCTCATGCAACCTCCTTAAACATGTAATCTTGCTTGGCAATGTAGTGTAACCGAAGCGCCGGTAGTAATCCCGAACCGTTTTATTGATCGGGTGCATGAGCGGATCGCACGCCTTTTGCATGGGTATGGCGAGCGTGTGCTGGAAAGCGGGTTTGAATGTCGGATGGATAACGCCACGCTGAGGCAATTGCAGGTTCGGCTGGCAAAACTGGTTGATGCTGAAGACAAGCTGGCATACTGGCAAATTTGCGGCATTGACTTTACAGATCGTTTCAGCCAGGGCAAGCAAATAATGGCGCCGGAAGCGGATTATTTCATCTGCTGAGGCTTGGCTGTGGGCTTGCTGTAAATTCAATACATTGCATAAAAACCTGCGGAATTGGCAGGGGACTTTTCAAAAAGTGCGCAGATGATTGATTTTAAAGGGAAATTCGGAAAAAATTTACTGGAAATGGTAGATTTTGGTGGGAGTGTAGGTTGGCGCGCCGAAAAGCCTTTTCAAGGTGTTGATTTTAAAGGTGAAAAATAGGGTAGAGTTTTGAATTGCCGGTCAGCATGACGGCATTGAGACGAAGATTTGTTTTTGACATGGCAAAGTTGCTCGTTTTGAATTGCCGGTCAGCATGACGGCATTGAGACCCCGCAATTCGCGTTCTACCCGGTTTGCTCGTACGTTTTGAATTGCCGGTCAGCATGACGGCATTGAGACACTCAAGCATGAGCGCCCTACTACTTGAGTCTCAGTTTTGAATTGCCGGTCAGCATGACGGCATTGAGACCCCGATATCCGCCTGAAGATGGTAACAGAGTTCGTTTTGAATTGCCGGTCAGCATGACGGCAACCCATCCCCCCAATCCCAACCCAATCAGGTGGTACTTCCCCACCCGAAAAACCGCAACATCCCGCGTGCTGCACGTCTACACTACAGACATGCTGGATTGCAATCTGGCAATCCTCCTCAATTCTCCATCTCGCTTGACAAGGAGTCTGCCATGTCCCGGATTTTGCTGCCCCCATGGAACGCCGATTGGTTTGGTATCGCCTTTTCACAACCCAGCCTGCAATTGGCGCGCACCCGCAGCCGCTTGCCGGAAGCGGTGTTTCCGGGCGAGCGTCTGGCCGTGATGGGCCATGCTGTGCTGGGTGGAATTTATCAGCCGCAAGAACCCCTCCATATTGAACTGGCACGTGAAGGCAAGGCCCCGCGTATCCTGACCATTCCCCAGCCGCCAGACCGGCTATTGCAAGCTGCGTTTGCCCAAGTGCTGACGATGCAGCTTGATCCGCAACTCTCACCACAAAGTTTTGCTTATCGCCCCAAACTCTCGCCCATGCAGGCATTGCACGCCGCGTTGGCGTGGATCAGGCAGGGACTGGACTGGATTGTTCGGGCCGATATTCGTTCTTTTTTTGATCAAATTTCGCCCGCACTGCTTTGTACCACCATCGGCCAGTTTATTGATGACCAGCGTGCGCGGACGCTGTTGCAAAGCTGGTTGCAAAAAATCAAGCCTGCGCACGCGCAGGGCATCGCCCAGGGTGCACCGATTTCGCCGTTACTCTCGAATCTATATCTCGATGCACTCGACCGCGAGCTGACGGCACACGGTATTCCGGCACTGCGCTATGCGGATGATCTGGTCTTGTTTGCCAGCAGCCAAGGCCAAGCAGAACAACAACTCGGCATATTGACGCAACTGCTGCGCAAGCTGGCGCTGGAATTGGCGAGCGAAAAAACCATGATTGGCAGCAGCACCGACCGGATTGCATTTCTGGGGCAAACCTTGGGTCAGATACCCCAGCCGCCGCCCAAATCGGACTCGCCAAAGGCTGCCCGGCCAGCTAATCGCATCGCGGCATTATTGGCTGCGCCCCGTAAAACCTGCAATACACTTGAAGCGCGCTTGCGTACCTTGTATCTGGATCAGCCGGGCGGGTATCTGAAACTGGCGGCAGGGCGGCTGATTTTGACGCGCCAAGGTAAAACGGTGCGCGAATTTTTATTGCAGCATCTGGATTTGATCATCGCGCGTGGTCATTTGGCGCTGTCTTCTGCGGTCTTGCTGGCTTGCCAGCAGCACCATGTCAGCTTGATATGGCTGAGTCCATATGGTCGGGTGCTGGGCGTGCAAGCGGGGTCTCGCCAGGGGAGTGATATGTTGCGTGCGCAATGTCGGTGCGAGAACGACGCCGCGTTCAGTTTGCGGGTGGCAAGGTGTATGGTCAGCGCCAAAATTGACAACCAGCGGCTGGTCCTCAAACGCTATGCTCGCACGCGCGCCAGGTTGGGCCTGCAAGTAGATGGATTGCTGAAGCGGTTGGCAACGCAAGTGGCGCTTGCCACCAGCATGGATGTGCTGCGTGGCATCGAAGGCTTGGCAGCGCGTGACTATTTTGCTGCCATCGGCAACTTGTTGCCGGAAGAATGGGGTTTTCATGGCAGGGGCAAACGGCCGGCGCGTGATGCGGTGAACGCGATGCTGTCTTTCGGCTATTCAGTTTTGTACGCAAATACGCGCGCCTTGCTCGAAGCCGTTGGCATGAACCCGGATATCGGCATCTTGCACGCCAGCCGCGCCGGGCACGCGGCGCTGGCTTCGGATTTAATGGAAGAATTCCGTGCGCTGGTGGTCGATAGCACGGTGCTGAAACTGGTGCTGAATCGCCACATCACTCCAACCCAGTTTAACCTTAACGAGCAAGGCGAAATGCGCATGGCAGATGAAGCCCGCATCGACTTTTTGCATGCGCTGGAACAAAAAATGAATGCCATGACCAGCAAGGACGGGCCGGATTACCGCCGCGCGATTGCCGCGCAGGCACATAAATTGCGCGCCGTGGTGTTGGGCGAGGCAACGGAGTACCAAGCTTTCCGGGCGCGTTGATGCGTATCTGGCTCATCAGCTACGATATTGCCGACGCCAAACGGCGGCGCGCAGTAGAAAAAACGCTGCTCGCATGTGGCGAGCGCATACAGGAAAGCGTTTTCATTGCAGCGCTGGCGCGGCGTGCCTTGCCACAATTGCAGGAAACCATAGCCAGCCTGATTTTGCCGACCGAGGATGCGCTGGTGTGGTACCCGGTGTGTGAGCGCTGTCAAGCCGCATGCGATAGTGCTGGCCTGCTTGCGCTTGGTCAGCGTGCCGGATACTGGATTGCATGATGGATAAGGTTAAAGGGACCGTCATTATTTGCTACGATATTGCGTGCGACCGCCGCCGTGAGCGGATCGCGCGTGTTTTGCATGGGTATGGCGAACGTGTGCTGGAAAGCGTGTTTGAATGGCGGTTGGATGCCGCCACGCTGATGGCGTTGCGGGCGCGACTGGCAAAAATCGTTGCTGCCGAAGACAAGCTCGGCTACTGGCAAATTTGTGGGCATGATTTTAAAGATCGTTACAGTCAGGGCAAGCAAGTATTTGAGCCGGAGGCAGATTATTTCATCTATTGAGCGCTTGCTGCAAAATTAATACATCGAATAAAAACCTGCGGAATTGGCAGGGCCTCTTCAAAAAGTGCGCAGATGATTGATTTTAAAGGGAAATTTTGAAAATATTTACTTTGAATGGTAGATTTTAGTGGAAGAGTAGGTTAGTGCGCCGAAAAGCCTTTATGAGGTGTTGATTTTAAAGGTGGAAAATAGGGTAGAGTTTTGAATTGTCGGTCAGCATGACGGCATTGAGACGTCGCCTGGACTTCAGACATGAGAGTGTTTGCGTTTTGAATTGTCGGGCAGCATGACGGCATTGAGACACTATAATCAAAACCGAAGTGCAATTTCTAACAGGTTTTGAATTGCCGGGCAGCATGACGGCATTGAGACGAATGTCATTTGCCCAGTCACCAATCTTCATTGTTTTGAATTGCCAAGTACCACGACGCCACTGCAACTTGGCGAGGGCAACCTCGCCAGTTACGCAGGGTGGTGTGGCAAACATGGGGCGCAATCCAGTGTATCGTTGCCAACAATGGCATAATATGCCCTGTCGTTGCCCCCCCATGCAGGAGTCGCTGCGCAGTTCATCAACCCCATCACCGATTCTGCTTTCAAAAAAATCTTCGGCAGCGCCGAAAGCCACGATATTTTATTGTCTTTTCTGAATGCGGTTTTGGGGTTTGAATCACCTTACCGCATCAAGGAAGTGCGGATTGAAGACCCCTATCTGGCCCCGCCCATTCTGGGCATGAAAGACAGTTTTGTGGATGTGCGCGCCACCGACGAACAAGGCCGCCATTTCATCATCGAAATGCAAGTCATGCCAGTAGCGCGTTTTGAGCAGCGCATACTCTACAACGCCTGAAAAAAATAATTTGCAGAATGCCAAAATCGGTCAAGTATTTTCCCAGTCATTGAGCTGCAAGCCTTTTACCCTGGAAAATTCGCGTGTATTGTGCGTTACCAGAATGAGTTGATGCTGTAGTGCGATGGCTGCGGGTTCAAAAAGCGAATCCACACATTGGTATCCGGGAGCCACATTATTCCAGCACCAGGCGTTGTTCAATTTCTTCCTGTGGCCCGCGAACAAGTGGTTCGCCTTGCCACGCACCTGCCGTTTGATCAAACAATCCCGGAGGCCATTGGCAGGCATGGCGATTCCGCACGAACAGCAGGAAATCGAGCACTTCTTGCGCCAGCGCCACGGGTAATTGATCGACTTCTTGCCTGAGTTGTTCTCGGGTGTCCATGATTGCGGGTAGTAGTGAATGTGAGGTGTATTGTAAACCAGCCGCAACTTGCCGGATGATTTTTTTAAACCGCTTTTTTCCCGATTTTCCTGCTGGGCAAGTTGCGCCGACAATAATGCGCAAGTGCGCGAACCAAATAATTCAAGGTGCTGTTTATAGTGGACTCACTCACCAAGCCTGTGGTTGCCAAATTGCTACCAACCTGTTGATGGCGATCCATTTTCTCAAGGAATTGCTTGCCAGTTGTTGGTCGCACGGCTCAAGCTTGCGCATCCATCCACTTGCCATAGGCATGAATATCCAGCGCAGGCACCGTGCCCAATTGTTGCAGCCGATAAATCAACTCAAACAAAAACGCCGTGGCCGGTTTGCCGCCCGGTTTGATTTGGCAAGCTTCGCCAGTTGCTGGCTGGCCAAATGTGCCGCCGCTGGCGCAACAACCCATGCTTAGCCAACTCTCCTGCTTGCCCGCAGCAAGTGCATTGCGCAATGGCGCGCCATCGAACGGTTTCCACTCGCTTTCCAGACACAAAATCCCGCCGATGATGTCGAACATCTTTTTGGTATCGCTGCCCTGAATATGCGTCACTGGCTTGCTGGTGCGATGCAGCCGTCGCACGCTGGCGACTTTTCCTTGCGCGGCTTCAATGTGCGCTTTGGACAAGGTTTGCTTGACTTCAAACACCGCATACACGCTTTCCGCCGGAATGATCAGTTCGTCCTTGAAGCGGAAAATGAAGGGCGAATATTGGCGGTCAAAGATGACGATATCAATTTGCTCGCTGCAATGATTCTCGCTATCGATCACATGCGCCTTGGCCGCTTGGTAGCGCATCGGCAAATACTTTTGCAGCAACTCCAGCCAAACCGATTCGGTTGCATCGCCCTTGGTGCCGGGATGCTGAAAACTTTTGCGCGCGATGCCAAGCTGGGATTCGATATCGTCGTGCAGCGCGCTAAGCAGCGTGGGAAGAGACCAAGTAGACATGATAGATTCCTGTGCGGTTCGATTGTGAGGCGGCCTAATGCCGTCGTGGCGTGTTCATTTTTGCAATAAGGGCTGTCGCTTGCCCGTATTTTTCCTTATTTCTTTTTCAAAGGCGCGAACCTTTCCCACGCCTTGCCCTCATCCCCCTTTTTACCATTCCAGCCGCGCAGCCGCGTCAGCAAGGTAGCATCCTGCCACAGCGCCGCCTTCACCTCATCCAGCCCGACTTTTTGCTCTGCCAACCACGCATCAAACTTTTTGCCGATCAGGTAAGTCGCCATTTCCTTGCCTGCCTTGCCATGCAGGGTGGCTAATAATTCGGCGATTTTTGTCAAGCTGGTGCGCGCCAACAGGCGTTCTTTTTGTTCGCGCCGGGCGTGTTCTTACTGTGCCAGACGCTGTTTTTCCAGCGCGGCTGCCGCTGCCTGTTCGCGTGCCAGCCGGGCAGCTTCTGCCGCTTGTGCTTCGCGTTCGCCGCGTGTGGCGTCGTGCTGCATGCGGCCATAGCCGGTGGCGGTTTTGGCTCCGGCACCGGCAATTTGCAAGGCTTCTACCAGCAATGCCGCCACGCACTTTACATCTTCATCCGTAGCGCCAAGTTTGCCGCGCCCGCGCAGCATGAGCGAGAACTCGGCTTTTTCCACCACCAAAAACGGGATCGGCACCGGGTTGTGCCACGGCGCGGGGATGGTGGCGGCATCGGCCAGCGAGGTAATGCCGCCGCCCTTGGCATACCAGTCACCATAATGCGGCGTCATCACATCTACCAGCAATTGCACTGGCTCGCGCGGTAGCAGGTCGTAAAATTCCACGCTGCCCGCGTTGGTGCTGCTGCCAAAGATGCGTTTTAAGTCGGCCTTGCCTTGCTCGCTGTCGGCCCAGCCCAGCCACTGCGCGGCAAAGGCTTGCGCCAAGCCTTTTACGCCCGCCGCTGGCAGGTAGGGCACGCCCAAAGTGGGATGCCATTGCATGCCGTTTTCTACCGGGTGCGGGTTGCCGGTGCCGCTGACAAAACGCCATTCGTTTGAAAAATACAGCACTTGGCCCCCCATGGCGTGCGCCATCGCTTGGCGCTGTTGCAGCGCGGTTGTGAGCAAGGCGGCATCACCGCACGGGCCTGCAAATTGTTGCAGCCAGTCCTGCTTTTGCCGCGCATCGTCCATTTTGGGATAAAACCGCTCAAACAACAAGGCGCGGTTGCCCTGTGCCGGGGCGAGGTTGTTTGGGGCCTTGCCTGGAACCTTGCCTGGGTTATTATTGCTTGGGACATTGCTTGGGGCAAGCCCGGCTTCTTGCCACGCGGCTTTGAAACCGCTATACAAATCGAGCAAATCAAGCTTCATTATCGGCCTCCGCTGGCGTTTCTATTTTAAAGGCCGAGGCAAAACGCTTGAGGTGGTGTAGCAAGGCCAGCGCCTCTTGCGTGGCGGCCATGTAGCGGTCGATGTCGTGTTCCAGCAGTAATTCCAGCAGTGGGCGCGTTTCGTCGCTAGCCAGTTGCAATACCGCTACCGGGTGTGCCAAGCCCATGCTGGCAACCAGGCCGCGCCCGCTTAGCCAGGCGTCGAGGTACCCAGCCAGCGCTTCATACGGCGCGGCTTTTGCCGCCGGGCGCGAAAGGCAAAACGCCAGCGTCTGGTTCAAGCCGTTTTGCAATATTTGTGCAGGCAGGCTGTGGCAGCGCGTGCCAAATTCCTTGAACTGGGCCACGCTCAAGGCTTGGGGGTTGGCGCTGTCGGTACAGTGCTTAACGGCCAGCAGCGCAAAGCGCATGCGCATTTGTTCCAATGTTTGCTCGGGTGGGTTAGCTGGCTTCATGCTATTCCCCCCCGCCCGGCAATATGCACCTGAAACCAACCCATGCCGGTGGTTTCGTTGGCCCCCACGCGCAGGTAGGGGCGCTGGAACAGGCTTAATACCTTGTCTAGCAAAGCGGTTTGATTTTGCGCGCTACTGTCTTGGTTTTGCTGGTTTTTCGAGAGCCGCTCGCGCTCGCACGCCAGCGGCAGATACATCAGCGTTTCGCTGGGCAAGGCTTCTTCATACCAGAGCGCGCCATCCTTGGTGGTTTTGTTGGCATCGAGCGCAATATGCGGGGTAATTGCGGTGCAGGTGGCGCTTAAATGACCAAAGCGGGCGTCGGATACCACCAGCAGCCGCTCACGCAAGGGCGCTTCGTCTTCGCCAAACAATTGCGCAAACAGGGGAATGATGGCTTCTTCATGCGCTTGCGCACTGCGCGTGTGAAACAGGTATTCACGCAGAAACAGCTTGTGCGGGTCGGCTGGGTTGAAGGATAGCGCTTCGCCCGCACTAAGTTGCGGCACTGGGCTGGGTTGGCCTGCCGTAGGGTTGCCTGCCGTAGGGTTGCCGGTTATGGCGCTCATGCCAAAGAAACGGCAATCGCGCAGTAGGCGGCGCAGCGCTTCCGGGCAGGTGACCCATTTATAGACCGTACTCATCGAGGCCACCGGCAAGGCCAAGAGCCGCATTTCATTAACCAGCAAGGCCCCGGCGCGGATGTTATCGCGCTCGGGCTGGGCCGGGCCGAAAATGGCGTCCAGGTCAGCCGCACCTGCGCCCCATTGGGTGAGGGCGGTTTCGCGCAGTGCGCCTTTTACGCTACTGCCAAATACCACCGGCCAATGATTTTGCTGTTCGCGCTGGATCGCCAGATCGACCACGCCGCGCAAATCGTCACTGCCAACGTGGATGGGGGCGATGGCGCGCAGGCCCAGCAGAGCGGTTGCTTGTTTCATGTTGTTGTCTCCGTTTTTGAATGGTGGCCCCAAGTGCCGATGGCAATTTCGCCGCGCCCCAGCTCGCGCCCTATGCCCAGTTGTTGGCCGTAGAGCCGTGTTATATCGCCCTGCAAGACATTGCAAAACCACATGCTGCCTGCGGGTAGTAGCGCACGGGCGTCACGCGGGCCGGGCGCGGACAGGGTTTTGCCGTGTGCGTCGCGTTTTAGCTGGCCGTTTTCGTCGCTTGCGAGCCGGGTATTGTCCCAGCCGCCTTCGCGCTGGTATTTGCCACAGACGGCGCTGACAATTTCCAGTTTTACCCCGCTTTCCGCATGGGGAAAACCGCACCAGGTGATGCTGCCATCTGGCGCTTCGGTGCGGGCGAAGTTGCCCGGCTTCCAGTCTGCGCCAAAGCCGTGGCGCTGGCTTTGACCAAAATCGGCGGCGGTGGTAAAGATGATGGTCACTTGCCTTGGCGGCGCGCCATCGGCGCATGCTGGGGGCAGGAGCGTAGGCCGGGGCGCAGGCTTGACCACGCTCACATGCGCGCTATGGCCTTCCGCGCCCAGCCGCACGATGCAACCCGAGCCTAGGCTTTGTTCCAGTTTCAGCAAGGCGGCACAGGCGTCGATGTGGTTTTGTTCGTTTGGCCTGGCTGCCTTTCTGGGGTTGCGACCCGTATGGCCGATCACCAGTTCGACATCAAACACCAGTTGCGGTACCGGGCGGATGTGGCAGGTTTGGTAAAGCTGTTGCTCTGCCGCTGAACGGGAAGTGTCGTCGCGCCCGATGCCAAGCCGGGTTTCGCGTACCAGTAGCGAATGTTGCTTGAGGTTAGCGTGGTTTGTTGCATTTTGGTCGGCGTCGGCGTCGGCGGGGCTTCTCGATGAGGTCAAGCAGGCAGTGCGCGTTGGTCAGGGTCTTTTTGCCCATGTTTTCTCCTCTTTATAGAATAGGTGCGGCTCGAGTTATATCGGTCACGGTCATGAAATCGAAAGTTTGAGCACTTCCACCGAAGAGCATCATGCCTTTTCCACAATAGCAATCGGCATTGGGTGGATCGGCTCCGCTGAGACATCCTCTGAAACCTCAATTGGCCGGTGTGCCAGTCGATAGAGCAGCGGCAGCACCAGCAAGGTCAACAGCGTGGACGATAAAATTCCACCTATCACGACCGTTGCAAGCGGGCGTTGAACTTCCGCGCCAGTGCCTGTCGCGATTGCCATCGGAATGAAGCCGAGCGAGGCAACCAGTGCTGTCATCAACACCGGACGTAGACGCGTCAATGCGCCTTCACTAATCGCCTGATCCAGTGGCATTCCCTCGTCGCGTAGCGAGCGGATGAACGAGATCATCACCAAACCATTGAGCACCGCCACGCCGGACAGCGCGATAAATCCAACACCTGCCGAAATCGACAAGGGAATGTCTCTGAGCCACAGCGCCACGATTCCCCCCGTCAGGGCAAAAGGCACACCGCTGAACACCAGCAGTCCGTCTTTCATGTTGTTGAACATCGCAAACAGCAGGACGAATACCAACAACAAGGCGACCGGCACTACAATCTGCAAACGCTTGCTGGCTGACTGCAATTGCTCGAATGTCCCTCCCCAAGAAGTCCAGTAACCGGTAGGCACCTTGACTTGTTGTTCGAGTTTTTGGCGTGCTTCCGCGACAAAGGAGCCGAGGTCTCGCCCACGCACATTGGCCGTGACGACGACGCGACGTTTGCCGCTCTCCCGGCTGATTTGATTAGGACCGGGAGCAACATCGAGACTGGCGACTTCTCCAATTTGGACATAAGTTGGCCGTGCGGCGTTATCGGACGATGGCAGGCGGATAGGTATCCGCTTGATGGCTTCCATATCCATACGTAGTGAGTCCGGCAGTCTCACGATAATGTCGAAGCGCCGGTCGCCTTGAAATAGCAGGCCTGACTCGCGCCCGCCAACTGCAATTGACAGTGCGTCCTGCACTTCACTCATGTTGATACCCAGTCGTGCAATTTTTGCCCGATCAACGTTCATGGTCAGCATGGGCAAGCCGGTAGTCTGTTCGACCTTGACGTCCGCGCTACCTGCAACGCCGTTCAAAACCTCGGCTATTCTGTTTGCGGTGCTGTTCATGGTGTCCATGTCATCGCCAAAAACCTTCACCGCTACGTCACTGCGAACACCAGAAATCAATTCATTGAATCGCATCTGAATAGGCTGTGTGAACTCGTAGTTGTTGCCGGGTACCTTTTCGACGGCCTTTTGTATTGCTGCCACCAGATCAGTCTTGCTACGCTTTGGATCTGGCCACACGGACGGTGGCTTAAGCATTACAAAGTTGTCTGCCACGTTAGGCGGCATCGGATCGGTGGCAACTTCGGCGGTACCAATCTTTGCGAAGATTCTGTCGACCTCTGGAAATTTCTTCACTGTCCGCTCAAGCTCGGTCTGCATTTCAATGGCTTGGGTCAGGCTCGTACCCGGAATACGCAGCGCGTGAAGTGCAATGTCACCTTCATTCAAGCTGGGCATGAATTCACTGCCCATGCGTGTGGCAAGCAGCCCGCTAAGAATGATCGAGACGGTGGCGATAGTAAGCACCAAGGGCTTGTTCAACAGCGCCCAATCGAGCGCGGGGCGATAGCCCTGCTTCGCCAATACCATCAGACGATTTTCCTTTTCGCTGACTTTCTCGCCAATGAACAAAGCGACCGCTGCCGGTATGAAGGTTACCGACAGAATCATCGCGCCAGCCAAGGCTACCACCACGGTAAATGCCATTGGATGGAACATCTTGCCCTCAACACCGGTGAGTGCGAAAATTGGCAAATAGACGACCATGATGATGAGTTGCCCATAGATCAGCGGGCGTCGCGCTTCTTTTGCTGCAACGAACACCTCGTGAAAGCGTTCACTACGGGTCAAGGGGCGTCCAAAGCCAGTTTGAGCATGGGCCAGTCGCCGTACACAGTTTTCCACGATCACGACGGCACCGTCGATGATGATGCCGAAGTCAAGCGCGCCCAAACTCAGTAGGTTGCCACTGACCTTGTTGCTGACCATTCCGGTAAATGTGAAAAGCATTGCCAGCGGAATGACCGCAGCCGTAATGATTGCAGCTCGCATGTTGCCAAGGAATAGAAACAAGATTGCGATGACCAGTAGCGCGCCTTCGACAAGATTCTTCTTTACAGTATTGATTGCTTTGTCTACCAGAACCGTGCGGTCGTAGACCGTTTGTGCGATCACACCGGATGGCAAGGTTCGGTTGATCTCCTGCATTTTCTTGTCCACCGCCTGCGATACCTTACGACTGTTCTCCCCAATCAGCATGAACACAGTGCCGAGGACAACCTCTTTACCGTTCTCGGTGGCCGCGCCGGTACGCAACTCCTTTCCGAACACTACGTCAGCAACATCGCCAATCCGTAGCGGTACGCCTTGGCGGGTAGCGATCACGATGTTGCCAATATCGTCGAGATTGCTGACCTGACCCGGTGCCCGAATCAGGTATTGCTCGCCGCGCCGTTCAATGTATCCCGCGCCGACATTGCCGTTATTGCGCTCCAGCGCGCCCACGAGGTCTGATAGAGCGAGGCCATGCGCTACCAGGCGGTCTGGATATGGGGCAACTTGAAATTCTTTGACGTATCCGCCAATGGTGTTGATCTCAGTGACCCCCGGTACATTGCGCAATTGTGGCTTGATGATCCAGTCTTGAATTTCTCGCAGGTCGGTCGACGTGTAGGGTGACCCGTCTGGCTTCTTCGCCCCGTCCTTTGCCTCCACTGTCCACATGTAGATTTCGCCCAAGCCGGTAGAAATCGGCCCGAGCGTTGGCACCACGCCAGAAGGTAGTTTTTCCTTGGCTTCCTGGATACGTTCATTCACCAATTGGCGCGCGAAATAGATATCGGTTCCGTCCTTAAAAATAACGGTGACTTGAGACAGTCCATAACGCGACAACGAGCGTGTCTCTTCCAGGAAAGGCAAACCAGCCATAGCTGTTTCGACCGGAAAAGTAATACGCTGTTCGGACTCCAGCGGTGAATAGCCCGGTGCAGAGGTGTTGATCTGCACCTGCACATTGGTAATGTCCGGTACGGCGTCGATAGGCAGTCTTTGAAAGTTGTAAATGCCCAGCACAGCCATACCGAGCACCGCCAAGAGCACCAAAGCGCGTTGTTCAATGGCGAAGCGAATGATTTTTTCAAACATGATTGCCCCTTAGTGGTCGTGGCTGGCACCGGCTTTGCCGATGTCTGCCTTGATGAGGTAGCTGTTGGTGGCAGCGTAAGATTCACCGGGGTTCAATCCACTGAGCACTTCGACTGTTTTTTCGTCCCTGCGACCCAATGCAATGGGGCGTGCCTCGAACTTGTCGCCGTAGCGACCGAACACCACTGTCCAGTCTCGCAAGCTTTGCACCGCATCGACCGCGATAGCCACGGGTACCTCTACCGCATCAAAGGCAACGCTTACATTGACGGGAAGTCCCGGTCGCCAAATTCCCTTGGAATTGGGTAGAACAATACGTGCTTTGGCTGTTCGGGTCTGGTCTCCGACGACTGAGCCAACATAGGAAATGGTGCCAGTTGCTAGAGCGTCGAAAGCCGTCGCCTTGACCGCTGCCGATTGGCCGGTTCTGATCGCGTTCAAATCCTTGGGGTAGACCGTCATCTCGACCCACACTGTGGATAAATCGGCGACGGTAAAAATGTTGGCGTCGTCCTTCAATACGGTACCGACGGCAATATTTTTTTCGGTCACTACGCCGTCGATAGGGGAGCGAATTTCATAGCGAGTCAAGTTGCCATAGACAGGCAGAGTTGCGCCTAAAGATGCCAGTTTCTGGCGCGTTGATTGCTCAATGATTTCCGCCTCTTGGAGTGCTTGACGCGCCTGCAGATAATCTTGTTCGGCAGATACTTTGGCTTCCCACAGTTTCTTTTCGCGATCAAAGGTTGTGCGCGCAAGGCCCACACGCTTTTGCGCAGCAAGGAATTCGCTACGCTGGTCGGCCAAGGTTTGGCTCGATACCACGGCAAGTACCTGGCCTTTGCGTACACGGTCACCTGCGTTGGCAGATGCCGCCTCCACCACACCACTCAAACGCGGCACAATACGCACAGTGCGGTCGTCATTAAGTCGAACCTCACCTGTCAATTGCAGTGCTGCCTTGATATGCGCAGGCCCAGCCTTGGCGATCTGTACTCCGTTGCTTTTCATTTGCGCATCGGTCATCGTGACACGCGCTTCAACTTGCTCAAAGCTGAATGTATGCACTTTGCCACCGGTATTTGCCGCAATGTCGACCTTGAAGGAATGTGGTTCTTCAACAACCGCGTCGCCTTTCAGGTAATCGCCTTCTTTAGTGAAGTTGAATGGTTGCGGTTTACTTCCAAGTCGCTCAAGAGTGACCGTCGCCTTGGTTTGGCCGGGATCGGTGGGCTTGTCGTTCTGATAGGTGTATATCCGAAATTGTGGCTCGGTACCTTTTTCAAAGATGGTCAACTCAAGACCGTACTTGCTTCCATTCGCATCGGCGTTAAATAGCCGACCACCATGCGGTCCCTTTTTGGGTTCGTTGGCATCGGTGCCATGCGCGTTTTCGTCTTTGTGTCCTGCTTCCTCGGCATGTCCGCCATGCGCAGGTTCTTCGCTGTTGCCATTCTTATCGGAGCCTGCGCCCAATATGGCAGCACCTAAGCCGATGGCCGCGACGAGGATGACGGCAATGGCAACCAGTTGACCTTTGCCAATCTTTAAAATGGACTTCTGGATATCGTGTTTCATAATCGTTCCTATGGTTTGACGACGCTATGGACTGGATTGGCCATAGTGCTTGGTTGATCGCCTAACAAGCGATCAATTTCAGCCGCTGCGCGATGCGCTTCCGCCAGCGTCTTCAGGTATTGGGATTTGGCTTGAAAATAGGTGCGCTGTGCATCCAACACTTCAAGGAAATTGAACTTGCCGAATTCGAAGCCGGTAGTGGCTGCGTCATAAGCGCTTTTTGCGCCGGGCAATACTTCACGTTGCAAGACCTCAATCTCGCTGCGGCTGGCACTTAAGCGCTCGCGCGCTTGCAGCACTTCGGTGTTGAGTCGGATTTGCATCGCCAGCAACTCATCGCGTGACTTGTCTTCACGCTTCAGGGCTTCATGCAAGTTGCCTTGGTTGCGGTCAAAGAACGGCAACGGCACCGACACGCCCAATACAATTTGATTTCGTCCCAGTACTTCTTCACGTTTTGCCCCGACGCTCACCGTCACATCCGGCACTCGTCTGGAGCGCTCCACCTCCACCAGTGCCTTGCGTCGTTGCACTTCGATCTGCGCTCGTTTCAGATTGGGCGAATCTGCCATGCGTTGTTCAATCGCTTGGGTGCCGGGTACCGCTGGCAGCTTATCGATTTGACCGTCAACCCGCGTGAATCGTGGCGTGACGTTACTCCACAGACTTGCCAAGCGTTGGCGTGCAGTGCGTAACTCGCTTTGCGCTTGTGCCAGTTCAACTCGCACCCCGGCTTCGGCCACTCGGGCTTTGGTTTCTTCGAGCGGTGACACTTTTCCTGCCGACACCCGCTTGGTAGCTGCATCAGTAGCGCGCTTGGCCAGATCAACACTGTCCTGTGCCAACGCCACCCGTTCTTGCCCTGACAACACATCAAAAAAAGCAGCGGTCACTGTGGCGCGAATCTCGGCACGGCGGGTGGCCAGCTCCGCAACCACAATGTCATGGCCGCGCTGCGCCGCCTCGATGCGGGCAGCTCTCTTTCCACCCATTTCTATGGGTAAGTTCAACTGCAATGTGGTGGTGCGCGTTGCTCGCTGCGTGTCTTCGAGCAAGTAGGCAAGCTCTGGATTGGGGCGTGTTTGCGCTTGCAGCACTTGCCCCTCGATAGCCTCAATCTCTCGCGCTGCAATCATCAAGTCTGCATTGTTGGACAGCGCAAGCTCGATGGCCGCACGCAATGTCAATGCCGTGGTGGGTTCAATCGCTTGCCCGGCAAAGCTTGGTCGTAGGGGCGTAGATGCTGTTGGTTTCAGCGCAGAGCGGCTGGCTTGCTGATTGCCGGTCGACTCTTGAGCGAATGCAGCGCCAAGGCCGAACTGCAACCCACATAAGACCGTAAGGGTTGGCGTAACTGTTTTAAAAATTGCGAGTCGTCGCATTGGAATCTCCTTGGTTGTGAATCTGCGAGCATCGGTACTGCTGGGCAGGCAGAAGGACAAAACAAAAAAGACTCAGCGCGAGGCCGCAAAAAAGCCGCGTGAAACGCTATAAAGACAATGAGCGTAGATACCGCCGCGCCGAATCAGGTCGCGGTGCGCCAGTTGGGGCGTTCGGGTTGCGAAGGGTGAGGAGAGGAGATTCGAGCCTGAAGCTCGGTGTGCGTGTCGGACGATGACGCATCATGCGTAGGTAGCGATACTGAACTCAGAATCCCCAAGGTTCCACCGTGATGGCAGTGGCCATGAGACTGTTCTGCAGTTTTCTGCGAATCTGGTTGACCGCTATCGTTGTTATCGGTAGCTATATCCTCATGCTCGTCGTCATGATGGCCGAAGTGCTGCGCAGCCTTGCCTTCCTCGTGGTGCGTGCAATAGACGCTCACTGCCGCCCAAGTCATCTGGATCGGCAAGAGCGCTATCAGCAATAGGAGTACAAGGCGTTTCATCATATCGAAGATTATACTTGCTATAGGGTTTGGTGGCAAGAACAATGCTGATTGGCAGCAATTCTCAATTTAAAAAGTACCTTAAAAGCGACAGTGTATTTCCATTACCACACTGCCTTCAACAGCACCAAAATATGTACAAATAAAGCTTGTAAACTTTTGTGAAGCCTGTTAACTTGCCATGAAGTAATTTTTAACACTTCTGGAGTCGTTGCCATTAGCCAAGCCGTCCAATATCCCGCATTTAGCGCCGCCACCCTGATCGAACAGGTGGGTAGTGTTTTTGCGGGTCTGCCAGACAGCAGGGGTAAAAGCAACAATAAAAAGTACGAAATGAAGGATGCCGCACTTTCCGCATTTTCGGTTTTCTTTTTTCAGA
>JBKJLF010000024.1:0-4605 GCA_046597185.1 Burkholderiaceae bacterium
GGTGCCGGAAGTTGGAAATTTATTGGAGATTAAAACCATGTTAGCCGAAAGAGTGATTGAATGGACCCAGCAATGGAAGGAAGAGGGTCGGCAAGAGGGTATCCAAACGGGTATCCAAACAGGTATCCAAACAGGTATCCAAACGGGTAAAGCCCAGCTTTTGCAAGAGCAATTGACCTCCCGTTTTGGCCCGCTACCCGATTGGGCGTTGATTCGCTTGCAGCAAAGTAGCGAGGCCGAACTTGGTCGTTGGTGTTTGCGGATTTTTAATTATTCAAGCTTGCAAGAAATTCTCAATTGATAGCAAGCCAGTATTACTCTAAATTGATAAAAATTGATAGCCCATGCACCACGACAGCAGCTACAAACTCATCTTCGCCAACCCCGAAATGATGCGCGACCTGTTCGTGGGTTTCGTCAACGAACCATGGGTAGCGGACATTGACTTTTCCACCCTCGAACGATTCCCCAACAGCTACATCACCGACGACCTGCGCCGACGCGAAGATGACATCATCTGGCGCGTCAACATCAAAGGTCACACCGTCTACGTGTATATCTTGCTGGAATTTCAAGCCAGCGTCGATCAATTCATGGCGGTACGCATCATGGGTTACTTGGCTTTGCTGTATCAAGACTTGATCCAGAGCAATAACCTGGCCGAAGGCGGTAAATTACCCCCGGTTTTCCCCATGGTGTTATACAATGGACAGGCAAAGTGGTGGGCAAAACGCGACATCAGCGATTTCATTGAAAAACTACCCGGTGGCTTGGCGCAATACGTACCGCAACTGCGCTATTTTCTGCTGGAAATTGGCGCAGTCGATGAAAGCGCGCAGTTTGCCTTAAAGAATTTGGCCGCCGCCATGATGCGCCTGGAAAAAAGCCGCGACCCACAAGCAATGCTCGATGCCATGTCGGCTTTGATAGAATGGCTAAATGCCCCGGAACGACGCCGTTTGCGTCGCGCCTTTGCTGTGTGGATCAGACGGGTGCTGTTGCCAAATCGTCTGCCGGGTGTTACGCTGCCGGAAGTAGGAAATTTATTGGAGATAAAAACCATGTTAGCCGAAAGAGTGATCGAATGGACCCAGCAATGGAAGGACGAGGGGCGGCAAGAGGGTATACAAACGGGTAAAGCCCAGCTTTTGCAAGAGCAATTGGCTTCCCGTTTTGGCCCGCTACCCGATTGGGCGTTGATTCGCCTGCAGCAAAGCAGCGAGGCCGAACTTGGTCGTTGGTGTTTGCGGATTTTTAATTATTCCAGTTTGCAAGAAATTCTTAATTGATAGCGGCGGGTTAGCACAATATATACCGCAACTGCGTTATTTTCTGCTGGAAATTGGCGCAGTCGATGAGAGCGCGCAATTTGCCTTAAAAAATTTGGCCGCTGCCATGATGCGCCTGGAAAAAAGCCGCGACCCGCAAGCGATGCTCGATGCCATGCCCGCTTTGATATTGAATCAATTAGTTCTGTGCTGGCGTGTTTTCAGCAAAATATTCATGCGAATCGGCATTGTCAATCGCCTTCGCCGGATCAGTAATGGCCAGATTTTTCGCGCCGCTTTGCCCATACACCCAGTCATTGGTGCCAGCAACGACATTGAAATGACTCATTTCATGAATCAAGGTGCCCGCCTTGGAATCCGTACCCAGGGCCGGAGCCGTCCAGAACGCATTGCACACGGTAATAACATAGGGTGAGTTCGGATTCACGTAGGCGTAATAACTCTTTCTGCACTTGCAACTGACCACCACGTCGTGGTTGTTGAAACCATCCAAAATCAGATTGTAGTTATTGGTCACTTTGGCAAAGCGCGTGGCGTCGTTGACCCCAAACCAGGTGGTGTAACGTGGCCCTGCCACACCCGTATTCATATAACCCAATGCGCCGCTGGCATAGGTTTTGGCATTGGCCACGGCGGTGTTAATGTCCGCAGTTTGGCTGGCCGTGCAACTGGTGGTGGAGACGGTGCCCGCCAAGGCTTGGCGCAGCGTCGGCGCGACCGCTACGGGCTGGGCATTGCGCCCATTAATAAACAAATTAACCGATTCCGATTGCAAACCCGACTCGGCAGCCCGATAGCGAATGGTGTAGTTACCACGCACGCTCATGTCGTACAGAGCCGACAGTTCAATTTGCTGCGGATACGACTTACCCGCCTTTAACACAAAATAATCACCCGCTTGCGGTTTGGCGCGCTTGATGCGGTCACCCTGGAACGGCACTTTCACGCCATCGCGGTAGACTTCAAACAGGCTGTTGGCCTCGTCATCAAACGGCGTATGCCATTTCAAAATCAGTTGATCGGTATTGCCGCGATTGGTCAGGGTTACATTGAATACCACATTCTCATTGGCTTGCAATACCAGCTTGGCGGGTTGAATCGCCACCGTCACATCGGCCGGCGCTGCCATGGCGCTGTGGCAGGCGAGGGCGGCGGTCATTGCAAGTGAGAGGGAAATGGTTAGTTTGGTCAGTTTGGTCAGCTTGTTGCGTAACATTGGGTATCTCCAGATTGATAGTTGTCAAATTGCTTATTATGGTTTTCCTTATCCCCCTTGCCACACGGGAAATCTGAGGGACGCGGCATCTTCGGCTAAATAGTGCCGTTTGTCAATACCCCTTGGTGTTTTTGCAACCGCAAAATGGAAATTGATCAAATCAAAAAAACAGCATCGGTGTATCACCCCATTTGTATGGCAAACTGCGCTTTGGCACTGAGCTAAAGCATATCCCCTTATGAAATTGATCGAAAAACTTCCCTTCGAATGGCAAATCGGCTTGCGCTACACGCGCGCCGGGCGCAAAAGCGGGCGTAGCCGCTTTCTTTCCGTGATTTCATTTTTATCCATCCTCGGCATCAGCCAAAGCGTGGCCACTTTGATTGTGGTGCTTTCGGTCATGAATGGCTTCCAAACCGAAGTGCGCGACCGCATGCTCTCGGTGTTGGCGCATATCGAAGTGTTTGACGCGCAAGGCTCAATTGGCGATTGGCGTAAGGTGGCAGCAGAAGTAGCCACCCACCCGCAAGTGCTGGCCAGCGCACCGTATGTGGATGCGCCCGCCATGCTGACCCACGATAGCGCGGTGCGCGGCGTGCTGATACGCGGCGTGCTGCCGCAAGAAGAGGGTAAGGTGTCCGAGGTGGCCACGCAAATGCGCCAAGGTAATTTGGCCGCCTTGCGTCCCGGCGAATTTAATATCATCCTGGGTAGTGAACTGGCTATCGTGCTCAAGGCCCAGGTCGGCCAAAAAGTGACGGTACTCGCTTCGCAAGGTCAGGTGACGCCCGCAGGCGTGTTGCCGCGCTTAAAGCAATTTAATGTAGTCGGTATTTTTGAAGCGGGCCATTATGAATATGATTCTGGCCTGGCTTTCGTGCATATGGATGACGCGCAAAAGATGTTTCGCCTTAGCACGCCAACAGGTTTGCGCGTAAAAGTAAAAGAGATGCAACGCGCACCCGAAATCGCCCAGGAACTGAGCCGCAGCTTGAGTAGCGATGCTTATTTTCGCGATTGGACAAAGCAAAACCGGGGCTGGTTCGCCGCGCTGCAAACCGAAAAACGCATCATCTTTGTGATTTTGACCCTGATTGTGGCGGTGGCGGCGTTTAATTTGGTGTCGTCCCTGGTCATTACCGTTACCAGTAAACATGGCGATATCGCCATCCTGCGCACCCTCGGGGCGAACCCGGCTTCGATCATGAAGGTGTTTATCGTGCAAGGCGCGTTAATCGGCTTGATCGGCACCGCCATCGGGGTGGCAGAAGGCATTGTGGTGGCCTTGAATGTGGATGTGATCGTGCCTGCCATGGAGCAAATCCTGAATACCAAATTCGTGCCGCGCGATATTTATTTGATTTCGACCCTGCCTGCGGATTTACATGCCGTCGATGTCATTCTGGTGAGTGTCATAGCCTTCTTGCTGGCCTTACTGGCCACGCTTTACCCGAGTTGGTCGGCGGCGCGGGTACGTCCTGCGGAGGCTTTGCGCTATGAGTAAAACATCGGTTTTGACTCCCGGTATAGGCACGGGCCCGGTATTGGCTTGCCATGAATTGGGCAAGGTATTTAGCGAAGGGCAGGCGCGGCTGGAAGTATTGCGCCAAATCCAATTTGAAATTCATGCGGGTGAACAGGTGGCCATTGTCGGCCCCTCGGGCGTGGGTAAATCGACGCTCTTGCATTTGCTCGGTGGGCTGGATCAACCCGGCACAGGCCGGGTTTTGCTGCAAGGGCAAGATATGGCAAAGATGAATGAAAATGCCCGTTCTCAGGCGCGCAATCGCGGCCTGGGCTTTGTGTATCAATTTCACCATCTGTTGCCCGAATTTTCTGCGCTCGATAACGTCGCCATGCCTTTGTTGATACGCCGCACCGACGCGCATCAGGCGCACGCGCTGGCGCAAGCCATGCTCACGCGGGTGGGGCTGGCGGCGCGCCTGGTGCATGTGCCGGGCGAGTTGTCCGGCGGCGAGCGCCAGCGCGTGGCCCTGGCGCGCGCACTGGTGACGCAACCCGCCTGTGTGCTGGCGGACGAGCCGACCGGTAACCTGGATCATGGCCCTGCCTTGCATATTTTCGACTTGATGCTGGAAT
>JBKJLF010000114.1:0-13046 GCA_046597185.1 Burkholderiaceae bacterium
CCTTTTTTAAACCAGCGCGCAATGCGCTTGCCCAACGAATCCAGATAAGTGTAAGCCACCGGCACCACCACCAGCGTCAATACGGTAGAAGTGATGACGCCACCAATCACCGCCCGCCCCATCGGTGCCTGCATTTCGCCCCCATCCCCCAAACCAATGGCCATGGGCAACATGCCAAACACCATGGCCAGCGTGGTCATTAAAATCGGACGCAAACGCACTTGCCCGGCCTGCAAAATCGCCTCGGTACGGCTCAAACCATTTCTTTGCCCATGATTGCTAAAATCCACCAGCAAAATCGCGTTCTTGGTCACCAGCCCCAGCAACATGATGCAGCCGATAATCGAGAAAATATTCAAGGTGCTGCCCGTTAACACCAAGGCCAAAAACACCCCCACCAGCGACAACGGCAAGGACAGCATAATCGCAATCGGTTGCAAGAAACTGCCAAACTGCGAACCCAATACCAGGTAAATAAAAATCACCGCAATCGCCACCGCACCCAGGGCAGAAGTGATCACATTTGCCGTCTCTTCCGCTTTACCACCAATATCAAAATTCACGCCGTCCGGCAAGACCAGCGACTTGGTGAGCTTGTCGATTTCTTTATTCACTTCGCTTTCAGGGCGGCCCTCAATCCCCGCGTAAATCGCCACCCGGCGTTGTAAATCCTGGCGCTTAATCGCCTGTGGGCTGGACGAAGGGATAAATTCCACCACCTGGCGCAGCGGTATCATGATCGGTTTGCCATCGGCATCAAGCTTGTTACTGGCCAGCGCTAAATCGGCAATGTCACGCAGTTTTTGCCGGCCGGACTTGGGCAATTGCACATTCACTTCATAGCTTTGCCCATCATCGGCTTGCCAGTGGCTGACGGTATCGCCCGCAATAAAGGGCCGTAGCGCGCTACCCACCTGCTGCACCGACAAACCCAAATCGCTGGCCAATTCATTGTTGATTTTGATGGTGGTGGAGGGGTTGGCCTTGGCCAGACTGTATTCAATATCGACCACACCCTTGACCTTGCCCATCTTGGCCATGAGGTCGCGCGCCACGCCATCGAGCTTGCCCGTGTCTTGCCCTAAAATGGCAATGAAAATCGATTTATGGCCACCAACCGAGGTTTCCAAACCCGCAATCGTGCTGATGCGCTCGCGCAGCAAAGGTTCCAGCACCTGTTGCGAGCGTCGCTGCGTGCGCTTGCGGTCGGTCAGTTTCAAATCGACATAAGCATTATTACGCCCTTCATTGCTACCCACCCGGGTGATGATGCTATCGATCTCGGGAAAGGCCTTGAGCGCCGCTTCCACTTGCTGCACCTTGCTATTGGTATATTGCAAGCTGGAGCCAACCGGGGTTTTTAAACTGATCGAAATATAACCACCATCTGATTGCGGCATAAATTCACCGCCAATCAAGGGCAGCAGAAAAAAGCTACTGGCAAAAATCGCCAGCGCCAGCGCCAAGGTGGTTTTGCGCCAAACCAGCGCCCAGGCCAAAGCAACACCATATACCGCGTGTAATTTCTCAACCTGGCCCTCAATCCAGTGCATGAAGCGGCCCAACCAGGGCAGATATTTGAAGCGGTCTTTCACCGGATCGGGCCACACCGAGGAGAGCATCGGGTCGAGTGTAAAACTGACAAACAGGGAAACCAATACCGCCACCGTCACGGTTAAGCCAAACTGGAAGAAAAAACGCCCGATAATACCCGTCATAAACGCCACCGGTACAAACACCGCCACAATCGCAAAGGTGGTGGCCATCACCGCCAGACCAATTTCATTGGTGCCATCGCTGGCCGAATCGTGATGGTTTTTACCCATGCTCATGTGGCGTACGATGTTTTCTCGTACCACAATGGCGTCATCAATCAACAAACCAATGCATAAACTGAGCGCCATCAGGGTTAATAGATTGAGGGTAAAGCCCATGGCGTACATGGCAATAAAACTCGCCATCACCGCAATGGGCAGCGTTAAGCCAGTAATAATCGTGCTGCGCCAGGAATGCAGGAACAGGAACACGATAATCATGGTCAAGCCAGCGCCTTCCAAAATGGTGTGCTTGACGTTATCAAGCTGAGCCTGGATGTTTTCCGAGTCCGAATTGAGCATGCGTAATTGCACGTCTTTGGGTAAGGCTTTTTGAATCGAAAGCATGGCCTTTTGCACCGCTTCGCCCACTTCCACAATATTCGCTTCCTGGGTTTTGGTGACGTAAAAGCTGATGGCAGGCTTGCCATTGATGCGCGAAATCGAATTTTCTTCGTGCTCACCATCAATAATGTCGGCCACTTGCGCCAGATACACATTGCCGCCGGGGCGCTGCGCCACGATGATGCGGCCAAACCCACGTGCTTGCTTGATTTTACCTTCGATCCGGATTAATTGCTCTTGACTGCCATAGCTGATATTGCCAGCAGGCAGATTTTGATTGGTGAGTTGAATCGCCCGTAAAATTTCATCCACCCCGATTTTTTGCGCCAGCATTTGTTCCGGCTTGAGGTTGATTAAAATTTGCCGCTGACTATTGCCATTGGTATTGACTTGCGCCACGCCAGCAATATTTTGCAAGCGCTTGGTGACCACCTGATCGCTTAAGGTGGATAAATCGCGCAAGCTTTTTGTGTCCGATGTCATCACCAACACCGAAATCGGTTCGGCGTTTTCATTTTCAATCCGGGCGATATACGGGTCTTTTGCTTCTTTGGGAAAACTCGGCCGGATTTGCGCCACTTTATCGCGCAATTCTTGTACCGCTTTATCCAGATTGATGTTCAATTGAAATTCAATCGCGGTGCCGCTACGCCCTTCAACTGATGTGCTGCGAATTCGTTTGATGCCGCCAACGGTATTGGCAACATCTTCAATCGGCTTGGTGATATCGGCTTCCACCGCCTCGGCCGAGGCACCCGGATAAGCGACGGAAATAAAGGCCACCGGAATTTCGACATTGGGCATGCGCTCCACCCCCAGCCGATTATAGGCAAACAAACCCAGAACCATAATCGCGATCATGACCATGGCGGCAAATACCGGGTTGTTAATGCTGACTTTGGTAATCCACATGACATTAACCCTTGGTAGGTGAGCTGGCGCTGGCGGTATCGCTGGCCTTGCCGGGTTCGCCCGGCAGTTTGACAATTTGTCCCGGTTTAATATCGGGCAGCGGCACCGCCAAAATGCGCATGCCCGCACTTAAGCCGCTACTCACTTCGACCAGATTTTCATCATCATTGCGCAAACCCAATTGCACCGTGCGGGCCACGATTTTATTTTTTTCAATCGCATACACCACGGTGCTGCCATTTTGCTCGCGCAAGGCGGTAATTGCGACCAAGGGGGCGCTGGCACTTTGATCGGTGGTGATGTGGCCCTTGGCAAACATGCCACCTTTAAGTGTACCGTCCGGGTTGGCAACATCGATATGCACGATGATGGCGCGCGAGCCGGGTTCGGTGGTCGGGTTGATGCGGCTGACCTTGCCTTCAAATTGACGATTGGCAAAACCATCGACCTTAAATAAAACCGTTTGCTTGATTTTGATGCGGGCAATATCGCTGGCGGGCACTTGCGCTTCCAAATTGAGTAAGCTTAAATCGACGATGCCATACAAGGGTTGATCTGGCGAGATTTTTTCCCCCGCCTGTGCGTGGCGGCGGCTGATAATGCCATCAATGGGCGCATGCACCACACTGTCGGCAATCGCGATCCGGGCGATTTGCGCATTCGCCTGGGCCGATTTGACATTGGCCTGCGCCAGCTCCACACTGTTTTGGCTGGTGTCGTAAGCGTTTTTGGAGATGTAGTTTTGTTTGAGCAAGGCTTGATTGGCAAGATTGTTTTTACTGGCCAAACCCATGCGCGCCTGTGCTTCTTCCAGGCTGGCGTGTTGGCTGGCCAGGCGCGCTTGCAGTTCAGCATTGTCCAGCCGCGCAATCACTTGGCCACGTTTTACGGGCATGCCCTCTTGCACTAAAACCGCTTGTAATTGGCCCCCCACTTTGGCTTTCACCGTGGTTTGCACCACAGGCGTTAAAGAGCCGGAGATTGGCAAGGTGAGTTGTAAGGATCGTGCTTCAACCAGGCTGATATCGCTGTGCGCTAATTCCAGCACTGGCATGGCTTTGGTGTCTTGTTTTGCGTCTTGTTTTGCAGCGGTTTGGGGGGATGTGTTGGCCTTGGGTTGTAACATCACCCAACTGCTGGTGGCAAGGCCAAGCAGGATCAGGGTAGCGGCGGACCATGGCAAAAGGCGGCTGCGTTTTTTTGCAACAGCAGAGGTAAGCGATTCTGGTTTCATGATTTCTCAATGGCCCTTGCTTGAAATGGGTTGTGCTAAAGTGGCATAAAGTAGGCTAAAGCAAAGTTTAGTACAAATGAATTGCGATGAAATGCATTTTTCTTTACTTGAGCGGTAGAATTGCTAACTTGAAACAGGATTGCTGAAAATTGAACTTTGCAAACAAAAACGGGGGTTGCCGGATTGTGCTTTGTGATCTTGCAGCGGATTCCATCTATATTAACGTAAAATGAAACATTGAAGGAGAATTATGTATACCGCGTTGTCCGCTTTTGTTGCTTATTTGATTGGTTCGATTTCGTTCGCCGTGGTCGTGAGTAAAGTATTTGGCTTATCCGACCCCCGCACGTATGGTTCGAAGAATCCGGGAGCCACCAATGTGTTGCGATCTGGTAATAAGAAGGCTGCCATTCTTACCTTGATTGGCGATGCCTGGAAAGGTTGGATTGCGGTATTTATCGCTGCGACCTGGGGTGCTCAATGGGGCTTGACCGATATTGGCGTGGCCCTGGTGGCGTTGGCGGTATTTTTAGGGCATTTGTGGCCGGTGTTTTTCAGGTTTGTGGGTGGTAAAGGCGTGGCGACTGCGCTGGGTGTGTTGCTTGGCTTAAACCCGTGGTTGGGCTTGGCGACGGCGGTAACCTGGCTGGTGGTGGCGTATGCGTTTCGCTATTCGTCGTTGGCGGCTTTAATCGCGTCTTTATTTGCGCCGTTTTACTATGGTTTATTGTTTGGACTGGATGCCAAGTGGCTTGCGGTGGCGGCCATGAGTGTGCTGTTACTATATCGCCATGGTGCCAATATCGCCAATCTGATGGCGGGAAAAGAAAGCCGCATCGGCAGTAAAGCGGATGCGGCACATCATAAGAAAACGAAATAATTTTTATTGTTGTCTGGTGTAAATAATTCAGTATCTTTGCGGTGGGCGTGGGTGGTTTGAGATTTGCCGGGTGATTCTTTGCAGCGCAGGTTTGGTCGATTTTTTTTGCACCGCTTTGGCCGCCAAAAATAACATGCCAGTGAGCAAAACTGCATAAGCGCTGAGTGTCGCCATGGTGCTGGCAGGCAATGTCGCAACCCCTGTCGCGCCAGCAAGTAAAACTAAGGCAATCGTGGCTTTCATGAATGAATTCATTGCTTCTCCTGGGGATGCTTGCAATTGGGAAAAACTACTTAATGTGAGGTAATATAGCACAGGCATTTCCCAAAGAAAAGGGGTGATTTGCGAAATTTGGCAAAATTTTCTTCGGTGTGCTTGTTGAGCGCTGGTGCGGCGGCTTAATTGATGTCATTATGCGCTGCATGACCGCATCTTATTGTCAATTAACTTTGGAGAAATGATGTTTAGCAAAGCAATCGTCCGCCTGCCTGCCGCCAATTTTGCCGATGGCTTAACCACCGTGAGCCTGGGCAAACCCGATTTTGCCAAAACCCTGGTACAGCATCAGGCTTATTGTGCAGCCTTGCAGCAATGCGGCTTAAGTTTGACCCATTTGCCTGCCGATGCGCGTTACCCCGATTCCACCTTTGTTGAAGACGTGGCTATTTTGACCGCCAAAGGCGCGATACTTACCTTGCCGGGTGCGGCCAGCCGTGCGGGTGAGGTGGCGCATATGAAAACCGTGCTGCCTGAGTTTTATGCGGACATAGCTGAAATTGTCGCACCCGGTACCCTTGATGGTGGCGATATTTGCGAAGCTGGCGATCATTTTTTAATTGGCATTTCTTTGCGCACCAATGAAGAAGGCGCGCGCCAGTTAGCGGCGTGGTTGGCGCAGCGCGGTTACACATCCGACACCATCGATATTCGTCAGGTGCCGGGTATTTTGCATTTGAAAAGTGGCATTGGGTATGTGGCGCAAAACAGGGAACAAGCGTCCGGCAAAGGCCATATGGTGGTGATTGATGCGCTGGCAGCGCACCCCGCTTTGCAGCGTTTTGAGCTGGTACGGGTTAGCCCAGAAGAAGATTATGCCGCCAATTGCGTCAGCGTCAACGATTATGTGTTGATGCCGGCGGGCTATCCCAACTTGGCATCGAGTTTGCGCGCGCTGGGTTATGCGATTATTGCGCTGGATATGTCAGAATATCAAAAAATGGATGGCGGTTTGAGTTGTTTGTCCTTGCGTTTTTAAATCCTTGGCTAAGCCAGTGGGCGACCCAGCATAAACTCAGCGACCGAGCCTTCGGCCAAATAATCTAGCCCGGTGATTTGGCTAAAGCGCTCAGTATTTCCCATGGCAAGGGCGCAACCCGCAATATTCATGGCGGTGGCGCATGGCGCATGAACAGCGCATTATCGTGCAAAATTTCTTCACTGCATTCGTCTCTTTGTAGCAACGCACGGTATCAAATGCCGCATCAAAATTAACATGCTCGTTTACCTGGCATGGCAATCATCGTTATAGTATCCGCAGACTGGCCACCATCCCTTGCTGCGTTGTGGCCCTTGTCCACCTGCCACCGTTGACGGTTCCCCTTTTATCTTCCCAACTGATAGGGAGTCCAAACCCATCATGAATTCTAAAAATCATCTGACTGATAGCACCGCCCCAATCGATCACCCTCAGGATTTAAGCACCAACCTCAAACGTCGCCGCTTCGGGCAGATGCTGGCGGCGGGGATTGGTAGCCTGACCTTGGCCAAGCCAGCCTTTGCCAAAGACACGCCCGCCCAGACCCAAGTGGATGTGATCATCGTCGGTGCCGGTTTATCTGGCCTGATTGCAGCGCGCGAGCTTAGAAAAGCCGGCAAGTCGGTGCTGGTGCTGGAAGCGCGTGACCGGATTGGTGGGCGCATGGTGGGGCGCAAGACGATTCATGATGGCTATATCGATTTTGGCGGGCAATGGATGGGTGAAACCCAATATGAAATGAAAAGCTTGGTGGCAGAACTGCAAATCAAACCGTTTATCAGCTATGAGCAGGGTTTGAGCATCCAGGCTTGGAACAACAAGCGCAGCGCGTTTAATGGCGATGTATCGCAATTGCTGGAAGGGGTGTGCGGCAAGCCCGACCCGGCGCATTTTCCGCCCAAATATTTGGACCAATGCAAGGCCAACAGCGCCAAACTACCCAATTGCGAGCATGATGCGGCCGAGGCTAAAATCTGGGGCAAATTGATGGCGATTTCGGCCACGGTGCCGCCGGATAAACCATGGGCGACCCCGAATGCGGTTGCTTTGGACAGCATCACCTTTGAAACTTTTTTGAAAAACGAAGGCGCGCTGGAATATTCAAAATGGTTACCCAGCATGCAGGCCAGGATTGGTGGCTCGGGCGGGTTTGAGCCGAAAGATACTTCGGTCTTGCACATGGCGTGGACCCAGCGCGTCGGGCCGCAAGCCGAAACGCCTGAGAAGTGGCTATTGCATGGTGGTGCCGGGCAAATTCCGGCGCTGCTGGAAAAACAATTGGGCCAGGCCATCATGCTCAATACGGCTGTGACCAAGATCGATCATCGCGACCCGAAAAGCATTAAAGTGTTTGCTCTGGTGGGCAAAAACGGCAACAACGTCACCATGAGCGCGCGTGCCGTGATTATTGCGATTCCGCCATCGCTACGCGCCAAAATCAGCTTCACCCCGGCCTTGCCCGCGCAATATACCAACTTCATGGCGGGCGCACCGATGGGGTCGATTTCCAAAGTGCATGCGATTTTTGACAAAGCCTTTTGGCGCGAAGAATGTTACAGCGGCAGTGCGGCCAGCAATGCCAAAACCTGCGAATTTATTGCTGACAGCTCCCCACCGTGCGGCGTGCCCGGGATTTTGACTTCGTTTATTGCGGGCGACCGTAATCTGGAACTGATCAACGCGCCCAAGGAGGATGTGCAAAAACTGGTGCTGGATGAAATGGCCAGCTTCTTTGGCCCGATGGTGCAAAGCCATGTCAAGGATTTTGTCTGGATCAAATGGCAAAAAGAAGAATGGACTGGTGGTGCGTTCACGGCCTTCATGAAGCCGGGCACCTGGACCGACAGCGGTGCCGACGGTTGGCGCAAGCCGATTAATGGCATTTTCTGGGCGGGAACCGAAGCCTCTGAACGTTGGCCGGGTTATTTTGATGGCGCGATACGGGCTGGCAAAATGGCCAGCCTGGCGGCATTGGAGAAAATGTTGCTGGAGCAGGAAGAAGTTTGCGCTGCCTGAGGTGGTCACTGAGGTGGTCACTGAGCCAGCGCAGCCTATTGCTGGCGTTGGAGGGGAGGTTAGACCGGTAATTGGTTCAAGGGCAGGGGCGCGCAGCCTTCTTCAATCAATACGCCGGTCAGCCCGGTAACTGCCTTTTTCTTGGCGCGCATGAGTACGTTGCCATCCGGCAGCAGGGCAAAGGTGATTTGGTCGCCCGTTTTTAGGCCGAGGCAGTCAAGGATTTGATCTGGAAGGGTGATTTGGCCATTGCTGCTCAGGCAGGTGTTGCTGGTGACCTGTGGGTATTCTAATGGCATGGTGGATTCCTTGAGGGTTAGAATTTTCAGACTGCTTACTTTAGTCGGAATTGTTGGCTTGTGCAAGGTTTTGGGCGATAAAAAAATCCGACTGCACCAATGACGGTGCCGTCGGATTTGTGTTGCTTGATGCTACAAACCAGCGTGCTGCGCCTGGTGTTTTGGCTTAATGCGTTGCTTCGGTAAGATGATTGGTAGGCTCGCTGCCACCACCAACCAGTGCCGCTTCACGTATGGACAATTCTTGCATAAAGATCTCCTGGCTAAAAAGTTAAATTCGAATGGTTAAGGTAAGTGTTCTTTACTGCGACTGCGTTTTGTTGATTGCTGCGATGGGAGAATTATATATTGCCAAGTGGAAATTTGTCAAGCGAAATTATTCGATTTTGTTCGGATATTTTCGTGTGGGTTGAAATGGCCTGCTTCTACCCATAGCCAGGTCACACTTGCAGATATAGCATCAGTCGTGGTTTGACCTGGCAAGGGCAAACTGGTACAAAACAAGGGCACTTGGCGGCTTTGGTATCAAATGTGGCGGTGGCGTGGCAACTGAGGCGTGGTGATTTAGAAGGATAATTGTTCGACGGGCAAGGGCGTGCGGCCTTCTTCATACAGCATGCCAGCCAGATCAAGAATCGATTTGTTTTTGGCGCGCATTGCTTTGGGGATGGTGGTTTGGTCCTTGCTGGGCAGGGCGGTGTCGCAGGCAATACTGCCAAACGTGTATGGCGTCAGTTTGCCTGCGTTTGCCTGCGTTTGCCTGCGTTTGCCTCTTGTAGCGCCAGCAGCGTATCGTTGATGAATTGCAAGGGCAGATCGGGGTTGTCGGCAATGGCTTGGCTGGGGTCAATTGGGGCATCAGATAAGTTCAGGGTGTCGGACATGGTATTGGCCTTCCGTTAAAGTTGAATCAGTTTAATACGTTTTAGCACATTTTTTAACCCTGTTTTATTGACGATGATTGGCCGCATTGAATTTCAGGCTTGACTCCCGGTTGCATCCACATCATCCACCAGGGTGACATAACGCGGGTTGCGTAATTCCAGCCTTTGCCCCAGCGGGTACAGGTCGCCATCCAGTGCCAGCATGGTTTTGTCTTGAAAGGCGCGGATGACCAAATCATAGGCGGCGGGGTCGAAGGTTGCTTTTACCCGTTTGGGTTTGCCGTCAATGGTCAGGCGCTGCGTTGCGGTGCCGTTGAATTCTTCCGGCGCACGGCCCTGGTTGACGACAAAGCCTTCGAGTGGCATATCCAGCCGGGGTTGGTTGCGGCGGAATTCGCGCGCGGCTTCTTCCAGAATGCGGGATGCATCGGCGGTAAAAAACTGGCGCACGTCCGGCTGGTTTGCTGGCCGCACTCTTGCCCATGCCAAACCCAGTTCAATGCCCCGGCTATGGCGCGCCAGCAGGGCGACGGCTTCGCACAGATTGGCGTTGACGCCAAGGGCGATGCGCTGCTCGAAGGCGGAAAAATCGTCCGATGTGGCTACTTCGGTCACCGCAGCCTGTAATGCCTGCCAGGATTGCGCCAGCTTTTGCGTTACCTTGCGGGAAAATGGTTCGTCTTCATCCTGCATGGGGGTGGACAGCGGCGGGCGTTTGAGTGCGGGTGCGACGGGTGATTGGCGTGTGATAACAAAACTGCCGCGTTCGGTTTGCCCAAGCCGCACCGTTTGCAGGTATTCCACCGCCTCCGCAACCTTGCCCGCGCGGTATAGCGCACGCGGGTGCAAGACTGAGCATGCCGCCGAGAGCAACATGTTGGCCGCTTTGAAAAAAAATCTTTCGATATTCAATACAGATCAAGTGAATCGTTACGGATATCGCTTCACTATCGAAGCATTAGTGTCCTGCCTTAGCCTATCATGGCGGGGCACCCCAATGTTCATCAGCCAAGATTACCACAGGTCAATAGGGTTATCCAGATCGCTAGCCGTGCATTTACACGCGAGCGAAGCTCGCCTGATTGGCATAAGCAACCTGCCAGAAACGGACGAGGAATGCCAAATGTTGGGTGCATGGACGCAGAACTACCTCAACGAGAAGCTTGGGGATGTAGCCAAAAATGATGAGCAAAGGCTTCGATCTGGAATGGCCGCACACCTATCTCAGTCAGCGATTTTTATAAGTCGTGAGTGCGCTTGCGTCATTGATCCCGGTATCGCGCGGCGAGCATTTCCTGGCCTGTTTTCGGGGGATGAGACCGACAAACGAAGTTTGGTGTCAGTCCGAAACCTTAAGGAAATTGGATCAGGTGTATTTGAAATAGGCGAGTACGCGATTTTTGCACATCGTTATTTTAGGCGCTCACTATCTCAAGTTAATAACCTGAACGGCATTTTTCTGGAGAAATTGTATAAGCTAAGGGACGTTGATGGTTTGGATGTAAAAATTGCGTTGGATGCGGATAGGATAGGCCTTGCCGACACGTATAGGACACCAATAGAGCTTGAATACTGGTGGGGGCCGAAATTTGATGACACTCTCGTAAATATTCCTGTTAGCGTAACCTGTCACAAAGCATCCGAGAGAACACGTATGTTCCACGGGATCAGTGGTACTCAGTTTTGGTGGCATAAGCAGGGCGGAAAACATTCACTGGAATGCGAAGAGATACGGGACATGCCTACGTTTGGGCACAATAATGAAGCCTATGGTTGCCGTTACGTTCATTCAATTGTAAATAAAGACACACAACTTCCCGATCATTTGGATGGCGCAATTCGAGAATATGAACCGGCCGCGTTTTTGGAGAGGCTTGAAGTTGATATATCGATGGCAGGAAAAAACACACGATATGTCAAGATATGGCGTGTAGACGGGGGGGGGGGGCTTGAACTTTCAAAATGGAAGGAGCTGATTTGTGATTTCTACAGGGATAATCACTTACCCGGGGGAATACTTATTAGGCGGAAAACACCCGGAGCAGACTAACCAAGGTGGTTTTACAGACCCATCTGGCAGTAGCCAGCCGAAAAAAACTAGCCCCTCCTTCTGTCGCCGAAGAAGACTCCGCCCACATCGCGGTTTCTTACCATAGTGCGAGCGATTTTGCAATAGTAGACAGTTGCTCTGTTAATGAGCTTCGATCACCTCATCTTCAACGAGAAGAGGCGCATGAAAATTGTCGAATTTTCTGCAATTGACCTTATCCAGTCGATAAACAAAGGGGTTTCGGGGCGAATATTGTTGCATGACGATATTTCTATTGTGGCATTTCAAGACCTTGATATCAATTTTCCGCTCTTTCTTTTTCAAGGAAATGAGGCACGAAACGATGCAAATTACTCGCTCCGTTGCCTGATCAGCCTTTGTCGCGCTTTTACATCCACAGGAGACCGCCGATTCGTTACGGCTAGTATCGGCCTATGTTACGATGAGGTTGTGGTTATTTTCTCCCTCGCGGGTTTCGCATCTGTGCTCGTCAAGTCTTTCGATAACGGAATCAGTGAATTCCCATCATGTATCGAAAATGTCGGGGATTGGTGCGCGAAGAGCAAAGCCATTTTACAAACTCAAGAAATTTCGAAATCTGGGCGGTTGACAAACGAAATGCAGGGCATGCTAAATTTCTCAGGATGCTTTTATTTCCAACGGCCATTTGCAATTAACGAAGTACTCTCCATTGACGAAAAGGGTTTAATTTCCGTTAATTTGCCGCCATCTGAGAAGGATACGGCGATGGCACTGCACAGTGGCGCATTGCGTATAGCGGAGGTTGCCCCGGTTAAGAAGCGCCGCTGTTTGACATGTGGATCAAACTATCTTGATTGCGAATGCTCTGCGTTTCTCGACGAGGAATGTAGCGTATCCCACTGCGCAATTGACTCAATCTCAGGTTTATCCGGTGCCTTGATTGCATCTCAAGCCGATTTGGCGGCAGTAGATTGACTAATCGCATCAAGAGCACGGTGAATTTCACCAATTTTGGGTTTTAGCAGTTGCCCAAGCTTACCGGGTTCAACCGTATGCGGCAAACGGGTTTCAATCGCCCACCAGTCGAACAAGTCACGCGGCGTTAAAGCCCCGCCTCGATAGAATAATTTTTTTGCCAGCACTTCAGCCACAGGTTCCAGTAGTAAAGGGGGTATCTGCCGATGTTTCGCCAGACAGCTCGAGCAACGACATTCCGACGATAAAATCAATCTCCCCTTCAGCATACTTGAGCTTCAACGCGCCCGAATTTTCATCGTTTTCCTTGAGTCCCATTTCAAACCGATCATTTAAGCGCGGCGTAAGGTAACCAATCCATTGCGGATCACGAATAAACAAGTCGATATCGTCGCTGATA
>JBKJLF010000214.1:0-4927 GCA_046597185.1 Burkholderiaceae bacterium
CCAAAATCAAAGCCATCGATCTGGCGCAAGGGACGGCCAGCCAGGAATGGATACAAACCCATCGCAGCATGGGTTATAGCTTGAGTCTGGCGTGAGAGCGCCATGAAAATTGGCTTACGCATCTTGCTCGGTTACTTCCTGATTGTGGGCTTGGCGGCCTGGTTTTTGTTGGCGGTGTTTGTGCAGGAAGTGAAGCCGGGGGTACGCTCGACGCTGGAAGATGCCTTGGTCGATAGCGCCAATTTGTTGGCGCAAATGGTGAGCCAGGATTTGAAGCATGGCCGCTTGAACCAGTCCAGTGCGCTGCATGCGATGCGTGGCTACGCCGCTGCGAGCGTCAGTGCCAATATCAACGGCACCCACAAGCAAACGCTGGATTACCGCATCACTATTACCGATGCACAGGGCAGTGTGTTATTCGATTCGTTTGGTAAAGATGAGGGCAAGGATTACTCGCGCTGGAACGATGTCTACCGCACCCTGCGCGGCCAATACGGTGCGCGCAGCACACGCAGCCAACCCGACAATGAGTTGACTTCGGTGATGCATGTGGCAGCGCCCATTAAAGACGGTGAGCGTATTATTGGCGTACTCACCGTGGCCAAACCGATATTGAGCGTGCAAAGCTTTGTCGAGCGCAGCCAGCGCAAAATCATGCAGCGCGGTTTTTGGCTGTTATTGCTGTCGCTATTGATGGGCATTGGTTTTGTGCTGTGGTTGACGCTCACGTTACGCCGCCTGATGGCCTATATTGCCGCCGTCGAAGCCGGACAAAAGGCGGTATTACCCGCTTTGGGCAATAATGAGCTGGGCGTGTTGGGGCGGGCTTTGGAAGCCATGCGCCACCAGTTGGAAGGTAAACAATATATTGAAGAATTGATGCACACCCTGGCGCATGAATTGAAAAGCCCGATTGCTGCGATTCAAGGCTCGGCCGAATTATTGTGCGAACCCATGCCAGAAGCCGAGCGCAAACGCTTTTTAGACAATATCTTGCAGCAAAATGCCCGGCAAAAACAATTGATTGATAAATTGTTGGCCTTGGTGCGAGTCGAAAAGCAGCAGCATTTGGTGGCCCCCGAGCAAATTGACGTGGTGCATTGGCTCCATCAGGTGCAAGCCGATTTTAGTGCCAAATTGGCAAGCCGCAAGCTGCAATGCCAGCTTGAGATTGATAGCGTTTCCGGGCAAGCGGCGGGCACCATCGCTGGTGACGCCCTGTTATTGCGTCAGGCACTGGGTAATTTGCTGGATAACGCGATTGATTTTGCACCAAAGGGCAGCGTCATCACCATGCGCACCCGGCGCGAAGCGGGTAGCTTGCGCATTGAGGTGCTGGATCAGGGCAGCGGTATTCCCGACTATGCCAGGCCCCGTTTGTTTGAGCGCTTTTACTCGCTCCCCCGCGCCGATGGCAGTAAAAGCACGGGGCTGGGGCTGCCCTTTGTGCAGGAAGTGATGGCGCTGCACCAAGGGCGGGTGCAGGTGATGAATCAGGCCGGTGCCGGTTGCATCGCCAGCCTGATTTTGCCAACCTGATTTTGTCAATCTGATTTGGCCAGCATCGGTAGAAAAATTCGCGTCGCAAAAAAAGTCCACAACACACATTCACGCCATTCTCAACACACAAAGCACTTGCATACTACAAGCCTGATCAAACTGAAGGAGTCATCATGCAAAAAACTTTGTTTCTAAAAATATTAATGGTGCTGGGTTTGATGGCACTGATCGGCATTCCGCTCGCCATGATTCAAGCCACCATTTCCGAGCGCATGCAGTATCACGATGAAGCGGTGCGCAGTATTGCTGCGGATTCGGTGCGCGAGCAATCCATCATCGGCCCGGTTTTGGTATTGCCCTATACCGATGAATACGAAGAAGAGGTCGAAGTGGGTGATGCCAAAACGCCAAAGACCAAAATCGTCACACGTAGTTTAAACAAGCGTCAATACGTGTTTCCGAATGACTTGATCATCAAGGGCAGTATCGATACCGATAAACGCTACCGTGGCATTCACAAAGTGCTGGTCTACACCGGGCAATATGCGCTGTCGGGTGATTTTACCTTGCCCAAACTGGCAGATTTGCCGCGTGACACGGTGAAATCACGCATCACCCTGGCCAAACCCTTTGTGGCCTTGTCGATTGAAGATGTGCGTGGCATTCGCAATCTGCCCAAAATCAATTGGGATGGCAAGCCATTTGAATTTGAGCAGGGCTCGGGTTTGCAATCGCACACCAGCGGCATGCATGCCACCTTGGCCGACAATCCTTTGTCCGCGCCTGTGAATATCAAATTTGCGTTTGACTTTGGCCTTGATGGGATTGAGCGCCAACATTTTTCACCGGTCGGCAAAAACAATGTGGTGAATATCAAATCCAACTGGCCGCATCCGCAATTTACTGGGCGCTTTTTGCCTTCACCCAAAAATCGCATTGTGGATGACAATGGTTTTAATGTGAATTGGAATATCTCATCGCTCGCCACCAATGCGCAGCAGCAATTGCTGAAAATGGAGCGCGGCGGCGTTGAGGGCGACAAAAACGCCAAGGCCGGGGTGAGCGAGCTGGATTATTTCAGTGTCGGGTTTATTGAGCCGATCAATATTTATTCACAGGCCGATCGTGCCACCAAATATGGTTTGATGTTTATTGCGCTCACCTTTGCCGCCTTCTTTGTTTTTGAAGTGTTGAAGCGCTTGCCTATTCACCCGGTGCAATATTTGCTGGTGGGCATGGCGCTGGTGATATTTTTCTTGTTACTGCTGAGCTTGTCGGAAAAGCTGGCGTTTTGGTTGGCGTATTTATTGGCAAGTAGCGGCTGCATTGTGTTGATTGGCTTTTATTTGAGCCATGTATTGCACGACCGATTGCGCGGTTTGGTTTTTGCCAGCGCCTTAACCTTGTTGTATGGCGTGTTGTATGGTTTGCTTAATTCGGAAAGCAATGCCTTGATGATGGGGTCGATTTTATTGTTTGCGGTATTGGCCGGGATCATGGTTGCGACCCGTAAGGTGAATTGGTATCAAATCGGTAAATTGGGAGGAGAACCTGCGCCAGTGGTGGTTTGAGGCAGGCTCAATTTTTAGCGTAGGTGGTGGCAGGTGTCATCACTGGGGCGGTGGCCAAATCCCACGAATTGGAAACCGCCCTTTTAAATTCCGGCAAATACACAACAAGTCTGATTCATTCTCAATTGCTCGCACGGTTACCGTAGTGTCCTGTAGTATATTGCCTATACCATCGCAGCCGCCGAATAGTAAGGTCGGAATAAATGTTGTTTTTAAGTCTGGAAGAAACGAAACCTACCATTATGTCATTAAATGTCAATAAATTAAAAAATGCTATCGTTCGATATGAATCGAGGCAAGTGGAGGGAATCGATACATCCTTGTTGCTTGAAGAGCTTCGGCGGACTTACAAACGAACGGGGCAAAGTGTTGAAATAAATTTTCGGGAAGTGGTCGATTGGGTGCGCTTGGGCGACCAATTGACGCACCAGATTCACCCCTATCCGGCCAAACTTCTTCCCAATATTGCCCATTTTTTTGTCAGTGCGAGTAGTCTGCATAAGCGTGGGCGCAAAATTCTGGATCCCTTTTGTGGTTCGGGTACAGTTGCACTGGAGGCATCATTGGCGGGCGCGATGCCATATGTCGCCGACGCGAATCCGCTTGCATTGCTCATCGCAAAAGTGAAGACAACACCATTCGATGTTACTGCGCTTCGGGCAATTGCAAAAAAAATCGTTGCGCGCGCGGTTCGTCTTAAAACGGCACCCGAAATTGCCATCGTCAATGCAAGCTTGTGGTATTCACCCAACACCAAGAAAGACCTTGAAATTATCATGCGCGCTGTCATGGAGCTTGCCGATGGTGATCAACGTGATTTTTTTAGAATTTGCCTGTCCGTAACCGCGCGCAGGCTCAGCAGAACCGATCCGGCCATTGCCGTACCGGTTCGTTTAAAAACCAAAGCGAGGTTTTCCGATGTCGTCAATGAAAAAATTGCCAAGCGGCTGGCCTGGATAGAAAACACTCAAGCATGCGAGGAATTCTTTAGAGTTTGCCATGCCAACATCGACAGGGTTGAAGAGAGCAATCAAGCGCTTGGTTCCCGTGTTTGCGCAGTTGAAGTCGGCACGGATGCCCGGTGTTTAATGAACCCCGCCAGCGCACTCGCGACGGCATTACCCGATGCCAGCATGCCCTTGATCATTACCTCACCACCCTACGGCAGCGCGCAGAAATATATTCGTTCGACCAGTCTTTCACTCAATTGGCTGGGCCTTGCCGGGCCGGGCCAATTGTCAAGCCTAGAGGGGCAATCCATAGGCCGGGAACATGCGCCGCTTTACCGGAAAGATGATGCGGGGGCCGCACTTCCGGCACAGTATGAAAGCATGATTGCACGCGTCAAACAAACAAATGCGTTGCGCGCACATATTACACGCCAATATCTGCATGAAATGCGGCTTGCGCTGATTGAGATGGTGCGGGTTACGGCAAAAGGTGGCAATATTGTGCTGGTGATTGGTAATAATAGCGTCTGTGGCGAGCCATTGCACAATGACGAATTCTTTTCGTATATGCTTCAGGAACAGGGCATGAAGCTTGATCTTAGTCTCGTGGATCATATAAAATCGAGAGGTTTAATGACCAAACGGAATAAGACGGCATCGGTCATTTCGCGTGAGTGTGTGATGGTATTTTCCAAATGAAAAGTGCATGAGTTAATATGGATGATGACGACGATGTGAGCGATGAGTATGATATAAAACTCCTCACGCTGGTTAAGCATGTATGGGATAGCGAGGTGGGTTGGCCCGAAATTAAGGGCTGGCTTGCTAACTTTGATGGACAAGCGATTGACATGCAGGAGGAGCAACGGTACGCACGTTTCGCGCTGACCAAATTCATGTACTTTG
>JBKJLF010000140.1:0-4072 GCA_046597185.1 Burkholderiaceae bacterium
TGGTTGCCTGCACGCGCCGCGCCTCGCTACCCGCCACCGCCGCATCAATGCTGCCACCGCGAAACAAAGGTTGCGCCAGGCTGTTGCCCAGGTTCCATAACAGCGAGGCCGGATTGAACAAGTCGCCAAACACGCGCGACTCATAGCCCAAACTGGTAGCCAGCCGAATAGTCGGAAAATACGCCGCGCGCGCCTGCGCCACGTCCGCATTGGCAGCGCTTAAAGCCTGTTCTGCCGCAATAATATCCGGCCGCCGCACCAGCAAGTCCGACGGCAATTCGGCTGGCAAACGCAGTTGCTGGTAGAGCTTACCAATGTCGCTGCCGCGCGCAAGCACGGGTTGCACAATCTGCGCCGGGCTGCGCCCCAACAATTGCGCCAGCGCCGCCTCGGTATTGGATAGCGACTGCGCCGCCTGCGCCTGCGCTATCTCGCTGGCGGCGGCTTCTGATTCGGCCAGATGGAAATCAAGCTGCCCAATCGACCCCGCAGCCAAACGCTTTTGCTGCAGGCGCAAATTCTCCTGCCGGGTTTTAAAGGTAGACTGGGCCAATTGCAGTTGCGCATCCTGCGCGCGCAAGGTGAAATAGCTTGCCGCCACATTGGCAAACAAACTGCCCTGCACCACGCCGCGATTGGCTTGCTGCGCCAGCAGGCGCGCACGCGCCGCCGCGTCGGCTTGACTAAACTTGCCCCAAAAATCGATTTCGTAAGCGGCATTCAAAGCCAGTTGAAAATCACGATTAATCGGATTGCTACCGGGTCCCAATTTGCCAGCGTTTTCACTGGTACGGTTGCGCGTGGCCGTGCCAGCCAAATCCAGCGTCGGGTACAAGCCCGCACGGCTACCCGCCAATGTCGCGCGCGCCTCATCAATGCGCGCTGCCGCCAACACCAAATCCTGATTATTTTGCGCCGCTTCTTCCAGCAATTGATTCAAAACCGGATCTTGCCACGCCTTCCACCATTGCAAATAATCAACTTGCGCACTGGTTTGCGCCGCGTTCACGCCCGTTGGCAAGCTGCTGGGCACGGTCAATTTTTCCTGCAATTTGGGCCAAGCCTGGTTCGACGCCGGCACATTGGCGCAACCAGCCAAAGCGGCAAGCAGCAGGCCCGCCACTATTGACGAAGGTTTTTGGGCCAAATTGATTGGCAAGGGCTACCCACCGCCAAGCCGCTGGTTTCACTGGTGCACCAGCAATATGAAAATCAAGCTGTCACACCGCGCCATCAGCCAAATCGTCGCAAAGGAAAGCAGCGTCATTTTGCTACTCGGGTCACGCCTGGACGAAAGCTCGCTTTGTGCGCAATCGATCAATTCGTTTGTTAACAATGAGCGGCGATTAAATCCGCACCATAAAATCCCGGCTGCATTCCGCATTGGTAATTACGAAGTACTGCTCATCGTTGCGGCAACACAAACGCCACCACAAACAAACCACAATCGCAGGGTAAGTCACTCACTGTATTTTGAATAATTATTGCACATTGACCAATGAAATTATCAATCCAAAAATTTTCTTTTGATGCGAAAATTTTTTCAGCTAAATTGGACTAAGATGATTACATAACATTGGCTTGCTGCAAGATGAGATTACTCGCACTCGTCGCAGGTTTCATAAGGAAACATTCAGATTTGGAGTTACCATGAGCGATCAATTTAGCAATACTTTTAATACCGAAATTTGGGCAGAGCAGGCAGAGGATGATAATCCCTTTGCAGCCCAAAAATGTACCTGTTATGGCTACGATGTGTATGGCGATTTGCTGGGCAAGGCCAGTTTTATTGAATATTTGTATCTGCTATTCAAAGGTGAACGCCCTGCCGCGCAACATGCTGCAGCGCTTGAGCTGGTCGCGATTGCACTCGCCAACCCAGGCCCACGCGATCCATCTGTTCACGCGGCGATGGCGGCTTATGTCAGCGGCACGCCCGCCGCAACCTCATTGGTTGCCGCTTTATCCGTTGGCGCGGGGTCATACCAGGGCGCACGAGAAATCCTGCTGGCAATTGAAATATGGCAGACATGCGGTACCGATCTTGAAAAATGGCGCAACCGCTTGTCGCAAACACCCCCCCCAACCCGCATCACCATTTGGCCACACCGCGAAACAGCAGCCGGATTTGACCCCTACGGTGTAACTTGCGCCAAACCAGTACAACAAACATTGGCCAAACTGCTTGAGCAACTACCAGATGGACATCTGCGCTGGCTTGCCGACAACCGCCTGACGCTAGAAGCAGCGACGGCAAATTCGTCTGAACCAGGCAGTGCCGACTGTGCTAAACCACTTAATATGTTTGGCGTGATCGCCACAGCACTGGTTGATCTCAATTTCTCAGCGGTAGAAGCCGAAATGCTGGTGCTATTGTTGCGTTTGCCCGGTGCTGGGGTTCATGCCTTGGAACAAAAACAACGCGGATTTCGCCAATTTCCGTTTTTTGCCTTGGATCTGGAAGCCCCCGAAACATTGCCTACACCAGCGGAGGCCGTATGACTGCGCCACATTTTCTTGAAGCGTTTGAAGGGCCAATGAAAACACAAGGTGCCTGCTTCCCTGGTCAACATGTTATTTTTCATGGCCAGGATCTGCATAAAAGTGATTTAATGGGAATGGACTGGATTGGGCTGCATGTTTTTGGCATTACCGGACGCAAGCATTCCAAGGCACAGCAAACTGTTTTGAACTATATTTGGACCATCACCAGCTACCCGGATGCGCGCCTGTGGAATAACCGGGTGGCCGCCTTGGCGGGAAGCACCCGCAGCACTGGCACCTTGGCGCTTGCCGCCGCAATTGCAGCGTCAGAAGCGATCAACTTTGGCCATCAACCAATGATCCACGCGGCGGATTTTTTAGTTCGCTCACGCACCAAGCTGCTTGCCGGCGGAGATTTAACCGAAATTGTTCAGCAAGAGTTGATTTTACACAAACATCTTGGAGGTTATGGTCGCCCGGTTGCCACCATGGATATCGATGAACGGATTCCTGTACTCAGGCAAAAAATGCTGGAAGCCGGAATTGATCCGTTCAACCCAAACAATGAAACCAACGCGCCCATTTCATATTTCGCTTTAGCACTGGAAATCGAAAAAGTATTGGTGCAGGATCTTGGCAAGAAACTCACCATCAATTACGCCGGGATCATGATTGCGCCCGCACTGGACTTTGGCTTCACGGTCAGGGAAGTTGGCATGTTCATGGTATCGTGCTTTGAGGCTGGCATGTCGCCGTGTTATTTGGAAGCACTTAAGCGTCCTGCAGGCGTGACTTTTCCCATGAGGTGCGCAAAACTGAACTATGTTGGCAAGCAATACAAGCAGTCCGGCACACGTCCGTGGGACAAAGAGCAAGATAAAGAACTCACTTAACCAAGGAGATTAATATGAAATACTTACCGGATGGCCCTGACATTAGCGGCACTGAATTGCTTAACCTGTTCTTCACCAACCCATTTCCTTTTTTGCGCGACTGCTATGAAAAATATGGCGACATGTTCACCCTGGAATTAGGTGATTTTGGCATCAGCCAATTCGGAGCGACGGGTAAATGGGTATTTTTATGCAATGCCGATTATTTACGGATTTTATTCAAAACCAATAGCGCCATACAATTAGCGGGGGCCGCTAACCGAATTCAGTTTATGGAATTAATGCCATCTGAAGGTTCGGTGATGATGGATGGCGATGAACATTTGGCACGCCGCAAAATCTTAAGCAAATTAATTCAAGGTGAAAAAAAAATACACGGATTTACCGACGCGATTCGTGACATCGTGAACCTTGAGATAGAAAAATTCCCGCTAACACAAACTTTTCAACTTACCCCCGGTTTCCGCCGAATTTCCGGTGAGGTAATGCGTCACCTCACCTTTGGTTCACTCAAAGACGATAACACAACACAAGCAAGCCAGTTGGTAAGTCAATTTGGTGACCCAAGCATTCCCCCCGAAGGAAAAAAAGAGCTTACCCATGAGTGCCTTGCGATTTTTGACAAAATGATGACATCTTGTCCGCATGCATCTGTGCCGACTGATGATAACAGCGTCTATTCGCTTTTGATGAAT
>JBKJLF010000162.1:0-4569 GCA_046597185.1 Burkholderiaceae bacterium
ATCGAAACCACGGGAATGCGCATGTCCAATAATGAACTGAACCAGGCCGCCGGCAAACCGCCGCCTGAGGTGGTAATGGTGATCGATGGTTCGGCCTCGCTGGCTGCGGTAAAAAAAACAGATCATCGAGGCACTGGCGCGCTTTCCGCAGCCGATTGAATTGAACATTGTCATCGGGCAAGACGCACCGCAGAATTTGCAGATAGCCACCCGCCTGACTGCGGCGGCGGCGATGGCACAGGTTAAACAATTCACCTTTGAAGGCGGGCGCGACAGCCAAGCTGCCCTAGCCAAAGCATGGGCTTATGCCGCCACCGAACCGAATAGCGTGGTGTTGTGGCTGCATGGCCCACAACCGGTGGCATTGGCCCCGCCGGAGACGTTGGAACACGATACCGCGCACCCAGAACGGCAAACCTATCCGATTAATTTGGCTATTTGGCTGTTCAAGCCTCATTCAGTCTGAAACGCGTCCTGATAAACCAGCTCGATTTGGGCCAACTCAGCGTCACCCAAATCGGCAAAGAAATGCCGTTTTGCCTTCGACAGGCGGCCTTGGTTTTGGTGCAAAAATTTGATTAGCCGATCCAGATGTCGATCCGGCATATCGACCACGCTTTGAATTGCACTACGCGCCTGATCGTAATTGCGCACGAAATTGATTTCAGACAACAGTTCATCGCGGATGGTGTTGTGTACTGCCGCCAGCGTGTAGGCGGTTTGCGCCGTCAAATCTGGGTAGCGATAATAGCCCGCCACTTGCGCCGGGTTGCGCACGGTGAGCGCTTCGGCCTCATCCAAATCATATTGCACCAGTCGTTTCAGCGGCTTGGAATAGGCTTCTAACGCCTTGTCGTAGTCGTGCATATTGTGCAGCATATAAGCCGATACCGGCAAGATCATGCCCGGCGGCACGATGCCGTCGCGGGTCAGGGAGTCGTGAATCAGGTAGCGGTGCAAACGGCCATTGCCGTCCTCGAACGGATGGATGAAGACCAAGCCGAAAGCCATCACCGTCGCCCGTGCGATGGGGTGCGCGCCCAGCATTTTGTCGGCACTCGCCGCTAGGCCCGCCATCAGATCCAACACCATGTCGCCCGGTGGGCACACGTAATGGATGATGGGCGAGCGGCCCGGTGGAGATTCGCCGACATAGTTTTGCCAATCGCGAAAGCCCTTTTGGGCGTAGCGCGGCTCGACAATCAGGTTTTGTAACTGGGTTAGGTTGGCTTCGGCCAAGGTTTCTCGGCTGGCGGTTTGGCCGGCATTGCGCAGCACGGCCACGAAGCGTTCTGCCCGCTCCGGCGAGGCTTGTTCACGTTCAATGTCATACGAAGAACGGGTTTCCTTGAAGTACAAATAGTCGATGGCGCGGCGCAACAGTTCTGGCGCAACCTGGGTGCGCAGCGCTTGCAACTGGCTGTAAAAGTCTTGATCCCACCCGGCATTAATGGCGGCATTGCGCCGAATGATGGGGCAAAATTGGCGTGTGCCAAGTAAATTATTATTGATGCGCCAGCGGGCATTTTTTTGCGGCGATTTTTTTACCGGCGTCACCACATGTCGGGTAGGGTCCAACAAATCGATATAGTTGCCACCACTGGGTTTGATGATCGGCAATTCAGTTTCCGTAAGAAATTCATACAGAAACCCGATTTGGCGCGCATACTTGCTATTCGGCTGGGCGATAATGTAGTCTAGGATCGGTTGCACTGGCAGTTTGGCAAATAATTGGCTGAGCAAATTCAGATTCAAATCATCATATTTCAGCGCAAAGGCAAGCTGGTCGAGTGGCGCATTGCCCGGATGGTAGCTTGGCTGAAATAATTCGTGTACCTCATCTACGCCGGGCGTAAAGGCAGAGCGGGAACTGGTACTGAGGTAGGATTGGTGTGACAGCGGAACCGCTTGCAGTCCGCAGTGGTCAATTAGCCACGTATAGCCTACGGGTTCCATATTGGCTCCTGAAAACGATTAGATTTTGATTATGCGCCATAAATATGCATATTTTTTCTTGAAAACGGTTAAATTTCACGGATTTTCCATGAAAACGTATATATCAGCGTGATTCACCGCCATTCCATTACGCCAATTTAAGCGTGATCGTCTACGAAAATCATTCAAAACCATTACGACGGCATACTTAATTGCCACACTTAATTGCCACACTTAATTGCCACACTTAATTGCCACACTTAATTGCCACACTTAATGCAGCCTGGCCCGATGCATCACGCAAAAGCGCTCTGCTAACGTGGCAAGCCGTTTATCGAGGGTCCACAACTGCGCGCCCGGCGTCATCAGTGTTGATACCAGTAGTACCATGTCAACTAGCCCACAGCCAAGACCATACAAGCTTTCGCGCTCAACGAAGGCCAGCACTTCGGGCAAACTGGCTTGTTGCGCTTGGTGCAGCAGCCCGATGTCCTTGAGCGTCTGAACCCGCGCTGGCGGTGTCCCGCACGCAAGCTCGCCCCAGACCATCGGATGCGTCAGCACCAAATCTAATTCAAGTAAATCAGTTAGGGCATTGTTGCGCTGGCGAAAGTGTTCAACCCATACCGACGTGTCAATCAGTACGCCATTCATTGTGCAGGCACCTCTTTCCGGCGCGGCACATCCGGCATCTCGGGTAGCGCCGTGCCCAAAGCAGCAAGGCGCTTGCCTGCCTGTACTCGGACAAATGTTTTTACCGCTTCGCGAAATAGATCCGCCTTATCCATTGCTGGGTCGGCAACTTCAAGCGCCTTTGCGTACAGCTCATCATCAATCGTTACAGTCGTTCTCATGGCTGGCTCCAATCATCAATATTGGAGCTAGTATGCATCAAATTACGCATCTTGCCAAGTCAAATGTAAAATGATAGGTGGCGTGTGGGTGAGAGTGCTGGCGGCAGGCTATTCGTTGGCTGCCAGCGCTAGATTCAAGTCATTGGCAATGCCGTCGAGCATTTCTTCGCCGTAGCCCGCATACACGTTGACGATTTGCCCTTTTCGGTTAATGATCACTAAGTGCGGAATGCCGCCCACGGCGTAGGCTTTTTTGATGTCGTTTGTGGAGTCATTGGTGAGGGTCAGGCCGAGTACTTCTAGTTGTTTGGCGAATGTTCGGAAGGTTTTACGTTCTTCGATGTTGATGGCAATTACCGCCAGATGTTCTTTTTTGCCGAGGGTTTGGATATTGCTTAAAATTGGCAATTCTTTTAGGCAATATTTGCACCAACTGGCCCAAAACGAGATGACCACTACTTTGCCAGCATAATCATTGAGGCTAATTTTGTCGCCTTCATAGTTCTTGCCTAGGTCTGCGGTGGGCGGGGCGGTCTGCGCGGAAAGTACCAACGGTGCAAGGGTGGTGAGTGCGGCAGCGAGGACGAGTTTTTGAAGGGGTTTGAGAATCAACATAATCGGCCTTGGAAATGGATGATTTTGAATGGAATTGGGGTAAGTCTAGCATAGGGTTGGGGGCGAAACGGTAGGTTGGCGGCAAAATGTGGGGCTTCGCAAGCTCAGCGCCAACCTACTTTTTGGTTGCGTAAATTATAGTCACAAATATTTTTTGAATTTTTGTAGCACGGTTTTTTGTGGTTCGGCTTGCTGGGCTTGTTGGGCGTTGAAGCTGCCATCAATATCATCGGCGGTTGCGACTGAACCGCCAACTCTGCTGTTCTGAATGATGACCGTTTTGTTATGGCTGATTGTGGCAACTGGCTCGCGTTGGGTACCATACAGGCCGGTCAGCTTTTCGATCAGGTAGACGCCGCCTCGTGTCGAAACAAATTCACGCGCACCGCGCTTGCGATAAAACTCCACCTGCTGGAATGCGGCCCAATCTTCGCCCGTTAAACGTGGCATGGCGTCTACCAAGGCGGAGGCAGGCAGGCGGATTTTCTCTTCGTAATCTAAATTCAGCCGTCCTAGTATTTTCAGCAATTCCATGCGCAAGCTATCCAGATATTCGCGTGTATCTTTGCCTTTCACCAATACGACCAATTCGCGTGACTGGTAATCTACCTCCAGCATGGCGCGTGCCGGGCTGCGCTTGTCTTTCAGTAGCACGGCTTTTTGGCACATTTGGCGTTGAAAAATCTCTTCGTTGCGCACAACAATCATCTCTGGCAAGGTGTGGCGTGGCACAAAGTTGGCGAAGCTGATTTTGTAGGCGAGGGTGGTGGCGTCGTCAAAATGGGATTTTTGCATGCCTTCGGGCAATTCCATCGCCAATAGGCTGGGGATGATCAGCTTATTGTTTTCATGCGGTAAGCGAAACGTCAGTTTGAATGCTTGCATGGCGTCGGCAATGAAACGGCATTGATCATGCTCGAAGGTAAAGCCGTGGTCATATTCGCCAGCTATTTTTTCTGCCGTTAAGATGCGGATGATATCGGCGTCTAGTAGATCGTTTCACCAATATATTTACAAATTAAGATATAATCGCCATGAAATCCTTTATAACACTACTGCGGGGCGATCATGGCAAGAAAAAGCGAACGAGCACAACTAAAACTGATTGATGAACAAAGGACAATGCTGAGGGAATTGGCGGCATCCAGAAAGGCTGAAATTCGCG
>JBKJLF010000329.1:0-5656 GCA_046597185.1 Burkholderiaceae bacterium
ACTTTAAAAAATATGCCCCAACGCCTGCGTGAGCGTTGTTCTTTAATTTGCTCCGATAATAATTTCTCCAGCAAAGAACGCTCCCATGCCGGAATAGTTGCCACCCCGCTTGCCACCCCGGCCCCATTACCAAGTGCCGCCGCTGCCGCCGGGTTCATTGTGTCAGCCTGATTCAGGCCCGATTCTTGTTCGCTCATCTCAATCCAATTCAGTAAAATTTAATGCTTTTTAATCGATATCAATCATTATCAAGAGGCTTGACCCCGGTTTCAGGCGTCACTTCCGGACTGCTTTCCGCTTTGACTTCCACCAGCACCGCCTGTACTTGCGCATCGGGTTGCCAATAAATTTTTTGCTCACGCTCGTGTACCGTGAGCTTGCGCAAACGCCCGCCCTTACACGGGCCACCCACACAGGAACCCGTTTCCGGCACATAAATCGCCCCATGCGTCGAACACATGATATATATGCCGCTCGACTCAAAAAACAAGCCTTTTTCCCAGTCCAATTCAATCGGCACGTGCGCACAGCGATTCAAATAGCCATGAATCTGGCCATCGTAGCGCACCACAAAGCCGGTCGTCACATCCCCCCAGATTTGCACCGGGAAACGCACCCCTTTGCCACCTTCTTCAAGCTGATCCGACTCACAAATATAAATTTCCACCACCCTACTCCTCAATCCGGTTCATCGTTACGCATTGGCATTCAACCATTGATGCAACTCGGGCACATTGCGAGCACAAAACAACGGCTGATACTGGTTCAATTTTTCCAGCGGATGCGCGCCATATTGCGCCCCAATGCCCGCCGCACCGGCATTTTTGGCCATCAACAAGTCATGACTGGTATCGCCTATCATCACCGTGCGCGCCATGTCTTGCCCTAATTCACGCGTTAGCTCCTGCAACATGGCCGGATGCGGTTTGGAGAAAGTTTCATCGGCACAACGCGTAGCATGAAAGGCCGAGAGCAAACCAACCTGATCCATGGCCCGATTCAAACCATTGCGACTCTTCCCGGTCGCCACCGCCAAAAAATACCCTTGATGTGCCAAATCTTGCAGCATCTCTGGCACCCCTTTAAATAAAATCAAATCATTACCCTGATCCAAATAGTGGTGGCGATAGCGCTCCACCATGCGCGGATAAAAAGCCGGGTCTACTCCCGGCAGCACCGATTGCATTGCCTCGTGTAGCCCCAAACCAATCACATGCGCCGCATCCTCATCGCTGGGCACGGGTAAATCCAAATCCTTGGCCGCCGCCTGAATACACAACACAATGGCCGCCGTACTATCCATCAGCGTACCATCCCAATCAAATACAATCAAATCAAATTGCCGCTTGGCCATACCTCACCTTTTTCTTTTTCAATCAATCAACCCTGCCCCACTGGTAATTCTGGCCCCAGGGAACGCATAAAACGCTCACATTCATCGGCTAAAGGCGCATTGACTGTGGTAATTTTCCCGCTTTCCGGATGGGTAAAACTGAGTTTATACGCATGCAAAAACATTCGCTTTAAAGCCACGCGTTGACCTTGCGCTTTTTGCAAAGCTTTATTCAGCGCAAAATCACCATATTTATCATCGCCCGCAATCGGAAAACCATTGGCCGATAAATGTACCCGAATTTGGTGGGTACGCCCGGTTTTTAATTCGGCTTCGAGTAAAGCGAAATCCTGAAACTTGCGCAATAAATTAAATACGGTATGCGAAGGCATACCATCTTCTTGCACCCGCACCCGACGCTCGCCATCGGGTCGGGTAAATTTATGCAAAGCCAATTTAACATGTTGCCGGGTATTTTTCCAATCTCCCGCCACCAGGGTTAAATAACGCTTATCGAGCGCGCCCTCCCGAATTTGCTCATGCAAATTGATTAACGCAGATCGTTTTTTTGCCAACATTAAAATACCCGAGGTCTCACGATCCAAACGATGCACCAATTCCAAAAACTTGGCATCGGGCCGGGCGGCACGCAATTGCTCAATCACGCCATACGACACGCCAGAACCACCATGTACCGCCACACCAGCCGGTTTATTAATAATGAGAAGATGGCTGTCTTCAAATAAAATGGCAAATTCTTCGCCGGGAACATAATGCTCTGACTTTTCAGCAACACGTATCGGGGGAATTCTAATGGTATCACCCACCTTTAATCGATAGGTCTGATCTATCCTCCCTTTATTTACCCGCACCTCCCCGGAGCGCAAAACACGATATACATGACTCTTTGGCACACCTTTGCATATTTTTAATAAGAAATTATCGATGCGTTGACCATCTTCCGCATCGGTAATCGTTATCAACTGCACTTGGTGCTGGACTTGGCCTGATGGTGGGGCAACCTCACCTGATTTCTCAAGTAAAGGTAATTTCCCGGATTTTCTCTGTAAGTCCTTCATTTTGAATATATAATCCTTGAGCGGCGAACTTGATTCGACGCGAGTGTAAGAATAAAAAGAGCATTCTACACAGAGGCGCTTCCGCTGGCCTCGCGAATTCGCAAATTCAGTGGAAAATTTGTGTATGCACCATTTTAGTGCGAATCCTTGTTGCACCGCCGTTGTAATCGGCGCAGTTGCAATGGGATAACGCGCCGAAGTGCTGGAAGAGATAGTTTGAATCATTTATAAAGATAAGTCTGATTAGCACGGTAACACGTTTATAACACTGCGCGAGCTTGCCTTTTTGGCCAGGTGCTCTGTGCGCGGTATCCATAACGTATGCTGCTGGTTGGTTGATGATGATGTGCCCTTGGGCCCAAAATGATGGCCCGGAATGCAAGCTTGCCGCTTGTTGTCCGCCGATGCTGCGCCCGACTTACAAAGTCGCATGGTTCGCAAACATCTGGCGCACAACAAGCGCCAAGCCTGACCTTGGCCGCTTCAACCCCACACGGCATTGCCGTCCTGACAAATTTATCCTCCAAACTGTCTGCTCCTCGCCTACATCCCAGTGCGGTTGCCGCTGCTAACACAGCGGCTTACAAAGGCGTTAGCGCCACGGAGTATTTTATGAAACGTATGTTATTTAATGCCACCCAGCAAGAGGAGTTGCGGGTAGCCATTGTTGATGGGCAAAAACTCATCGATATTGATATTGAAGCAAGTGGGCGAGAGCAGCGCAAGTCCAACATCTACAAAGGGGTTATCACCCGCATCGAACCCTCGCTCGAAGCCTGCTTTATCAGTTATGGCGAAGAGCGACACGGTTTTCTCCCCTTCAAAGAAGTTGCCCGCTCGTATTTCCGCGAAGGCATTGATGTGCGCAATGCCAGCATCAAAGATGCTTTGCGCGAGGGCCAGGAAATTATGATTCAAGTGGAAAAGGAAGAGCGCGGCAATAAAGGCGCGGCCCTCACTTCCTTTATTTCTCTGGCTGGTCGTTATCTGGTGCTGATGCCAAACAATCCCCGTGGCGGCGGCGTTTCACGCCGGGTTGAAGGCGAAGAACGGCAAGAATTGCGCGAAACCATGGATAAGCTTGATTTGCCCACCGGCATGTCGGTCATTGCGCGCACCGCAGGTATCGGACGCAATGTTGATGAATTGCAATGGGATTTAAATTATTTGATGCAATTATGGCGTGCCATTGAAAGTGCGGGCAAATCCAATAGTGGCGCATTTTTGATTTATCAAGAATCGTCGCTGGTAATTCGTGCGATTCGCGATTATTTCCAACCGGATATTGGCGAAATTTTGATCGATACCGATCATATTTACGAGCAAGCGCACCAATTCATGGGCCATGTCATGCCCGACATGGTACACCGCGTCAAGCGCTATAGCGACGACGTACCTTTATTCTCCCGCTTCCAGATCGAACACCAGATCGAAACCGCGTATTCGCGCACCGTGCCCTTGCCTTCTGGCGGCGCGATTGTGATCGACCATACCGAAGCCCTGGTGTCGGTCGATGTCAACTCGGCGCGCTCGACCCGGGGTGGCGATATCGAAACCACGGCGTTTAATACCAATTGCGAGGCGGCGGAAGAAGTCGCGCGGCAATTGCGTCTGCGTGATTTGGGTGGCTTGATCGTTATCGACTTCATCGATATGGAAGTGGCAAAAAATCAACGCGAAGTCGAGCAAAAACTGAAAGATGCCTTGCATTTTGATCGCGCTCGGGTGCAAATGGGAAAAATTTCCCGCTTTGGCTTGATGGAATTATCACGCCAACGCTTGCGCCCTTCTCTCTCGGAAGGCAGCCATGTGACTTGCCCACGTTGCAGTGGCACGGGCCATATTCGCGATACTGAGTCGTCGGCCTTGCAAGTGTTGCGCATCATCCAGGAAGAGGCGATGAAAGAAAACTCGGCCACCATTCATGTGCAGGTGCCGGTTGATGTGGCAGCGTTTTTGCTCAATGAAAAGCGCGGCGAAGTATTGAAGATTGAGTCGCGCCATCGGGTGACGATTATTTTGATCCCAAATAAACATCTGGAAACGCCACATTATAAGCTTGAGCGCATCAAACATGATGATCCGCGTCTGGAAGACAGCCAAGCCAGCTACACCATGGCCGAACAGGCAGAAACCGATATTAGCTACCGGCAACGCACCAAAGAAGACGCCAAGCCACGCCAGGAAGCTGTGGTCAAAACCATTACGCCGGATCAACCTGCGCCCTTGGTTGAACGCAAACCCGTGGAAGTGGCTGCGCCACCTGTGGCCGCTGTGGTGGCAGAACAACCGGGCTTTTTCAGTCGCCTGTTTGGTTTCTTCAAGGCAAAAGAAGCCCCGCCTGCACCAGCCCCGGTCGTTGTGGCACCTGTCGCACTGGCTACCCCGGAACGGCCAAATGATCGTGGTGGGCGCAATAACCGTAATAGCCGCAATGGACGCAACCGCCCCCCGCGTGAGCGCGAAGAAACGGCTGCGCTAACCCAGGTTGACGCCAATAAAGCGCCGGCAGAAGCAGCGGAAGGCAAGCCAGTACGGCAAGCGCGTCCACCGCGCCCACCGCGCGAAGAACGTGAACCACGCCAGCGTGACGGCCAGGAACGGGCAGCGCAAGCACCGCAGGAGGCGCGCGAACCACGTCCGGAGCGTGAACCTCGTGAGCCACGTCCGGAACGTGAGCCACGTGCGCAGCAGGAACCACGCGTACCGCAAGAGCGCCCACGGCCGGCTGCCATCGTTGTGAAAAGCGACGAAGTGCAAGCTGCGGAAGATGCTGAAATGTTGGCCAAAGCCGTTGCAGGCAAAGGCCCTGAACTGGACGATGGTGATCAAGACGAGCCCCGGCGTCGGCGTCGGCGCGGTGGTCGCAATCGCAACCGTCGTGAACGCGAAGGAGCCGAGGGTGAAGATCGCGCTCAGCAAGACTTGCTTTCGGGTGATACTGAAACAGTTTCGGCTACACCTGTGGTTGAAGCGGCGGCTCCCGAAGCGGCGGCACCTGTAGCTGTAGTTGCAGCACCTGTGGTTGAAGTTGCAGCACCTGTGGTTGAAGTTGCAGCATCGGTGGTTGAAGCAGCGGCTCCCGAAGCTACAGCACCCGTAGCTGAAGCGGCTGCTCCCGAAGCGGCGGTTCCCGAAGCAGCAGCACCTGCGGTTGAAGCACCGGCTGCCGCAGCACCGGCTGCCGCAGCACCGGCTGCCGCAGCACCGGCTGCCGCAGCACCGGCTGCCGCAGCACCGGCTG
>JBKJLF010000233.1:0-3633 GCA_046597185.1 Burkholderiaceae bacterium
GAAATAAGTGACGCTGCCATGCCGCATCAGGTAAATACGGCGGCGTTGTGGGGTAGGTGTGGTCATAAGTAACGGGGGGGACGTTTTTCAAGGAAGGCGTGAATGCCTTCTTGTGCTTCGCGGTGGCGCAAGCTCTCAATAAAGCTATGCTTTTCGGCTTCAAATTGATGCTTCAATAAATTACCTTGTGCTTCATTCATCAGCGACTTGATTCGCTCAATCGAGCTTTGCGGCAACAAAGCCAATTGTTCGGCCCAGGCCAGTGTGGTATTTAAGACATTGTCATCTGCCACCACCCGGTTGACCAAGCCCAACTCATGCATGCGCGAGGCCATTAAGGCTTCGCCGCCGAGTAGGATTTCCGTAATAATTTGGCGCGGTAAAGACTGCGATAAAAACCAGGAGGCCCCGCCATCGGGCGTCAAACCCATTTTCACGTTGGACATCATGAATTTGGCCGATTGCCCCGCCACAATCAAATCGCAAGCCAGCGCCAGCGAAAAACCACTGCCTGCAGCGCCACCTTCCACGGCTGCCAACACCGGTTTGGGGCAATCCCGGATGGCATCGATCCAGCCATGTAAATTATCAATCGAATCCACTTGTTGCAAGGGGTCTTTGGTTTGGTTTTCCAGCAAGGTATGTAAATTACGACCAGGACAAAAATACCCGTTTGCACCCGTGAGTACCACCACCCGAATGCTATCATCGCGCTCGGCGGTGGAAAGCGTTTCAATGGCCGCTGCCACCATATCCGAGTGCAAGGCATTGCGTGAGCTGGGGTTGCTCATGGTGAGAATCAAGGTTGTGTCCTGACGTCTAGAGAGTAGTTCAGCAGACATGGCAGCGCTCTTTGGGTAAAGTGGAAGATTGCACCAAAAGTGCTAACCATCCTTGTAAAAATGAAATCCTAAGCAATAGCGTACCACAAGCGCGTCATGGATTGCAGCAATTACTGTTCTTTGTCCACCATTTACCCCGGCTGAAAGGTGTTAATTGAGCTTGTTTTCCTGTGCAGGGTCAGATAATGTGTTTAAAAATGCTAATCAATCTACCACTTTTTGCCTTGTGATACGGCATGCCGCCATTGATTGTCGCGGCTGAGTTGTTGCCGTTGAACCCAAAAACACGAAAGTTTCAGCGCATTGTTGATCGGCATGAAAATCCACCCCCCTGAGCCGCTACAATGAGCATACGCTTTCGGGTAAATGATTCTCGTTCTCCAACCTGGCAATATTTTGCCGCTGACATGAAGTGGATGGCACCATGGCAACTCGCAAATCAGCTCAAGTAACATCGCAACCAACATCGCAACCAACATCGCAACCAACATCGCAGCCAACATCGTCTCGTCCAGCCAAATTAGCGGAACCCAAACGCATCAACCTGGCTCTTCAGGGCGGTGGTGCGCATGGCGCTTTTGGTTGGGGGGTGATGGATCGCTTAATCGAAGATGGGCGGATTGAAATTGAAGGTATTTCAGGTACCAGTGCGGGGGCCATGAATGCCGTGGCCTATGCTTATGGCAAACTTGACGGGCGCGATGCGGCGCGCCAGGCCTTATGCGACTTTTGGAAGGCGGTATCGGATGTCGGACAAAAAATGGTGGTTAAACCGATGTTGTGGGAGCAGTTTTTGGGCTGGAATATAGAACAGGAGATGATGAAGCAAACCATGAAATTCCTGGGTAGCCATTTTTCACCGTATGAACTCAATCCGCTCAATGTCAACCCCCTGCGTGATGTATTGATCCAACAAATCGATTTTGCCAGGTTGGTGCGCGAGTCCGAGACCAAATTGTTTTTATCGGCCACCCATGTCGCGACGGGTAAGCCCAAAGTATTTCAAACCGCCGAAATTACTGCCGATGTGGTCATGGCTTCGGCCTGTTTGCCGAATCTTTTTCATGCGGTTGAAATTGATGGTGAACATTATTGGGACGGCGGTTATATGGGTAATCCATCGCTTTACCCACTGTTTTATCACACCAATTCGTGCGATGTGTTGATTTTGCATATTGTCCCTTTGACCCGCGAGCAATTACCCACCAATCTGGCGGAAATTGACAACCGGATCAATGAAATCACCTTTAATTGCGCCTTGATCCGCGAATTACGTGCGGTCGGCTTTATTCAAAAATTGATTAACGATGGCTGGATCAAAGATGAATATGTGGATAAATTGAAATATGTGCTGATCCATTCGATTCGCGCCGACCAGGCCTTGCATGATTTATCGCTGGAATCCAAGGTCGAAAGCGATTGGGGCTTTTTAACCAATTTGCGCGACCGGGGGCGCGCCTGTGCCAGCGAGTGGTTAAAACTTAATTTTGATAATATCGGGGTGCGTTCTACCGTTGATTTGGCCAGAGAATTTTTATAAACCGAGTCCCTTTTCAGGTTCATACTATTCATTCGTCGCTTATTTTTGAAAATGCTTAGCGCACGGCGTAACTGGCCGGGGTAGCCGGGTTGGTACAGCGGCCATTGCAGGCGGCGGGTAGGGTAAAGCTATAGATGCGGCCATTATTGATCAGGCGATCATTCCTAAACCAGCCGTTCATGCGCAACCCGCGCGGCGTAGAGGCGTGGCGCTGACACCTTTGTACTGTTGGCGCAGGCACACTCGCCTTCAACAACGCCAAAGCCACGCTTGCGCAGTGCGGCAATGGTCAAATCCAGACGCGCATGCATTGGGCTGGCAACGCCAGAGGAGGGGGCGTGATGGCGATGACGGCACCGGGTGTGAGTGGGGGTGGGAAATTGATGGTCATGGTTTGGAAATGAGGGTTGATTTTTCATATCGTGCGACTTGATCAAATACCGCTGCGATTTCAAGCAGCCTATGGTCTGAGAAGCGACGCCCAACAATTTGAATGCCAATCGGTGCGCCTTTGTTGTCTTGGCTAATGGGAATGGTTATAACGGGACTTTCGGTGAGCGAGAAGATCGTTGTGTAGGACTGCGTTGCTACATAATATGGCACTGGTATGTCGTCAACCACGATAGGATTATCGTAAACAAAAAAATCTCCAAATCTTTTTGTTGGTTTTTGATGCACGAAAGCCGTGGTTGAGCTAACGGGAACCAACCAGACATCGAAGGCATCAAGAAAGGTTTCGAGTCGCTCGATGCATTCATCCTGAATTTTCATGGCCTCCATATATTTCGGTACGGTAATCGGGCCAACAATATTGCGCTGCATAGGATTTGCTGCGAGAGCGTTCTTGGTGAAGAAGCTCCCCAAGCTGCGCATGAAATTGGACTGGTCGTAGCCACCTTGGGCACCCACAAACGAGCCCCATGTTTCCCAGGCCTTTTCATAAGGAAAATTTGGGGGTTCTGTTTTGGTGACCGACGCACCAGCAAGCGCCAGTCGCCTTACAAATTCTTGAAGGGCATTTTTTATTTTACTCGATACCGGAACCCCGCCAAAACTGTCGATCCACGCGATTCGTAATTCCTTTATCGACAGTTTTTGTGCCGGGGCAGGGGGAATGGGGGCGAGTCGGTGATCACCTGTGCCAGGCCCTCCGACAATATCCAGAAGCATGGAGATGTCCTCGATATGGTGGGTGATGGGGCCTGCGGTGGTCATTCGCCGTATTCCATCGAGCTCGCCTGGCCGTGGTGG
>JBKJLF010000305.1:0-4147 GCA_046597185.1 Burkholderiaceae bacterium
GTGACGCCCGCAGTTGATCGCGGGTGAGGATTGAAACAAGTCCACCTGTCAAAACGGCAGGTAGATGCGAATGTGACGCCCGCAGTTGATCGCGGGTGAGGATTGAAACTTGAATAAAATGTATAATTGGATGACGCCGATGTGACGCCCGCAGTTGATCGCGGGTGAGGATTGAAACCGAATTAACGGTCGCCAAATGCATACCCGTTGTGGTGACGCCCGCAGTTGATCGCGGGTGAGGATTGAAACACCTAATCAAGGTGCTCGAGACACGGCGAACTTAGTGACGCCCGCAGTTGATCGCGGGTGAGGATTGAAACTCGTTTAACCGCAGCAAGTAAGTATCCCCAACCCGTGACGCCCGCAGTTGATCGCGGGTGAGGATTGAAACTTTGCACAATCCAACACACAACGACGATTTTTAAGTGACGCCCGCAGTTGATCGCGGGTGAGGATTGAAACAATGATGGCGCGAAAATTCGCAATGGACGAATTAGTGACGCCCGCAGTTGATCGCGGGTGAGGATTGAAACACGCCAATTGGCACTCCTATCATTGTATCGCTTAGTGACGCCCGCAGTTGATCGCGGGTGAGGATTGAAACATTTCAAATCGGCATTATTGGTTGTTGCTTTATGTGACGCCCGCAGTTGATCACGGGTGAGGATTGAAACCACTGAACATCGACCGCCGTCGCAACATTGGCAGGTGACGCCCGCAGTTGATCGCGGGTGAGCTGCCGTGACTGCTGCGCGGCCCACTTTTGCCTTTGCGGGGTGGCAGATAAACGCTATTCGTTAGACCTCACAATTCAAGGCCTTTGAGCCGCCAAATAAATGGGAGACATCAATGAGCGCATTGCTCTTCGTACACCTGATCGCAATCGGAATCTGGGCTGGTTGCGTTGCCACTGAAGTCGTACTGGAAATTGCCCAAGGGAAAGTGCCGCCCGCAGAAAGTTATCTCGCGCCGTTGCACGCAAAAATTGATCGTACTGTCGAGATCCCTGCCATCCTCGTGGCGCTTATCACTGGCGGTGCCATGCTCCACAATGCAAGTTGGGACAACTTACTGATTGCAAAAGTCAGCTGTGGCGTGGCGGCTGTGGTGCTGAACTCCATCGCGGCTTACACGGTACATAAGCGGAACACGTGCCTGGAATCAGGCGACACTCTGGGCTATGCACGGTTTAACAAACTGCACGAAAGGATCGGCATCGGCTGCGTGCTCAGCATCGTTAGCGCCATTGTTCTTGGTGGCCTGCGTATCACGGGCTAACACGGCATAAATATCCTGCTGGCTGTTGGTGGAAAGTGATACGAAACTATAAGTTAAATACATCAAGAATTTTTTAGCCTGTGTTAACCATATATGTCGGTTCGCCACCACCTGCGGGAAACCAGCTTCGCCTATCTCGACCAGCGAAAATTCCCGGTGGTAGTTTGGGTGAAACTAACGCATATGGCACCATTACGGTTGTCCGAAATCAGTCACTTTCGGGATAGCGGGTTACCTTGTTTCATGGGCTTGTCCATTGTTTTCTATCCAACAGGTACAATTACCCCTGTCGGTGCGCTGTTCTGCGTGTCAATTCGAAGTAGCAGGAAAGCGCATTGCGCTTGGCGCAACACTTTTTCGTCATAAAGCCTGATGCCATCAAGCCCGTGTGGGCACGTGCGCCACATTGCCGGCTCAACAAGCCGCCAAATATTCAGTGAAACGATCACAGGCCAGTGCCGCAATTTGGTAATTGCCATACACGTCTTTTCAAAGCACAGCATCAGACCAGGCTGCGATGGTTTTTGGCTGCATGCCTTTTTAGTTTCAGACGCTTGAGATGGACCCGACAATTTTTCTCCCAAAGTGGCGACTGTGTGGTTCGAGCATGCTATAACCTCATTAAATGCTTGTTTCCCTGATCCGGTTTTTTAAGGAGGTTGAAAATGAATCGTGTACTTGCTAAATCACTGCTACTGTTGATCCTGGCTATCGGGTGTTTCGTCAGCGCTGTGGCGCAACCCGGTGGGAAGATCAATCAAAAGACCGTGGATGTTGCTTTCTACGAGGGCGGCTACTTTTATTCTGCCGGAAAAGGAATCGATAAAGACGTGGTTGACGAGATCAAGAATCGCGGGGGCTACAGCTTTAACTACATTGAACAACCGAGGGTGAGAATCTGGAAGGAACTGGCGGATGGTTCGCTGCCCATGAGTGTGTCAGGTATTCAAAATCCGGAACGCGACAAGTTTGCCTGGTTTGTTCCGTATATCGCGCAAAAGAATAAGGCACTGATGACCAACAAAAAGCACACCACGCCAGAGAGTTTGGTCGCTGACAAGGGGGCCAGGATAGCGGTGGTCAGGGGTTTTAAGCACGGTGCATTTTTCGATCAGATCGTGGACAAGGTTCGCGCCAACGGTGGTGTCACTGAGGTGCCGACCATTCATAACCTGTTTCTGATGCTGAACTCGGGCGACCGGGTAGACATGATTATTTCGCACCCGGCCTTTTTCAAAGAAATGCGCGATCTGGGCATTGAAGCCAAAGTAACCGTCTACGATTGGGACACGGCATCCAAGCCGATTGTGCTGGGGCTGATTTTGTCCAAAACCCATTTCTCCGAGCGTGATGTGACAGAATTTAAAAATATTGTCGCAGCCATGCGTAAGGATGGCACACTCAAGAAGATTTTTTCCAAATATTTGTCCAAGGAAGACGTAGAAGAAGCCTTGAACTTTTAATCAAAGTGGATATGCATGTGTGGCATACCCGGTTGCGCGCACAATGCATGCGCGCAACCCGTGCCAGCCATCACGCCAAGCTTAAAACCGCACACTCCCCGGCGTTCTTGGAAACGGAATCACATCCCGCACATTCCCCACCCCGGTAATATACGACACCGTGCGCTCAAAGCCCAGCCCAAAACCGGCATGCGGCACCGTGCCATAACGGCGCAGATCGCGATACCAGTAATACGGGTCTTTGGCCAGCCCCACCTCATCCATGCGCGCATCGAGCACGTCCAGCCGTTCTTCACGCTGCGAGCCGCCGATGATTTCGCCAATGCCGGGGGCCAGCACGTCCATCGCGGCTACGGTTTTGCCATCGTCATTCAAACGCATGTAAAACGATTTGATTTCTTTCGGGTAGTTTTGCAAAACCAGCGGGCCACCGACGTGTTTTTCGGCCAGATAACGCTCATGCTCGGACTGCAAATCCACACCCCAGGCCACCGGATATTCAAATTTTTGCCCACATTTTTGCAAAATGTCCACCGCTTCGGTGTAATCCATGCGCACAAAGGGCTTGTCGATCATGTTTTGCAATTTCGCAATCACGCCTTTTTCTACACGCTCGTTAAAGAATTCCATATCGTCGCCGCGCTCGTTGAGGACGGCTTTGAATACGTATTTCAACAGCGCTTCGGCCAAATCAGCATCTTGCTGCAAATCGGCAAAGGCGATTTCGGGTTCGATCATCCAAAACTCGGCCAAATGGCGGCTGGTGTTGGAATTTTCCGCGCGGAAGGTGGGGCCAAAGGTGTAGACCTTGGACAAGGCCATGCAATAGGTTTCCACATTCAACTGGCCAGACACGGTGAGGAAGGTTTCCTTGCCGAAAAAGTCTTTGCTGAAATCGGGCTTACCCTCGGGCGTGCGGGGGCAGTTGAGCAAATCCAGCGTGGAAACGCGGAACATTTCGCCCGCGCCTTCGCAGTCGGAGGCGGTCAAAATCGGCGTATTGACCCAGAAAAAGTCTTGTTCGTGGAAAAAACGATGGATCGCTTGGGCAATCGAGTGGCGCGTGCGCGCGACCGCGCCCATGATGTTGGTGCGTGGCCGCAAGTGCGCGACTTCACGCAAAAATTCCATGCTGTGCGGCTTGGGTTGAATCGGGTAAGTATCAGGATCATCCACCAAACCCAACACTTGCACCGCTTCGGCTTGCATTTCAAAGCTTTGGCCACCACCCTGGGAGGGCACGATGCGGCCCGTGGCGGTAAACGATGCACCAGCCGTTAAATGCAACACGTCGCTGCTGTAATTGGCCAGCGTATTGGGGGCCACCACTTGCAGCGTGCCAAAGCAAGAACCGTCGGTTAAGGCCAGGAAGGATAAGCCCGCCTTGGAATCGCGCCGGGTGCGCA
>JBKJLF010000421.1:0-7912 GCA_046597185.1 Burkholderiaceae bacterium
GGCGAAATGTCGCTCTACCTGCAAGCCAAGCTATTGCGTTTTTTGAATGATGGCAAATTTCGCCGTATCGGCAGTGAGCGCGAAATCCAGGTCAATGTGCGCATCATCAGCGCTACCCATCGCAATCTGGAAAAAATGGTGGCCGATGGCGCATTCCGCGAAGATTTATTTTATCGCCTCAATGTGTTGCAACTCACCTTGCCCGCCTTGCGTGAGCGGCTGGAGGATATCCCTTTGTTGACACGCCATTTTATTGAGCGCGCCTGCCAACAAAGCCAGAAACCTTTGTCGCGCTTGAGTAGCGCGGCGCAGGCGGCGCTGCAAGCCTATGCCTGGCCGGGTAATGTACGGCAACTGCAAAATGTGATTTTTCGCGCCATTACCATGTCGGATCATTTATTGCTGGATTGGGATGACCTGGGTTTGGTCGCCGCCAAACCGGGCGTGGCGGCGAACCCGGCAGCGCCAAGTGACGTTGTCAGTGCTCAGCCAAGCGAGGCCGATTTGTGTCAGGATTGGGAGTTGGCGGTCGCGCAATTTGAGCGCGACCTGTTGCAACGCTTGTATCCGCGCTACCCTTCGTCGCGCAAGCTTGCGGCCCAGGTCAAGATGTCGCACTCGATGATGGCGCTGAAACTGAAGAAGTACGGGCTTGTCAAGCCTGAATCATAGTAAAAACGGCAGTAAAAACCGCAGCTAAAACTACTTTAAAACCGTTTTAAAATTCCTCCCAGCCATCTTCGACCTTGCTAGCCTTGCCGCCTTTGCTGGAGGCGACCTGCTTGACCGATCGCTGTGTGGCTGGCTTGCTGCCGGGCTTGGCCAGTGCCTGCATGGGTTGGGCCGGGGCAGTCGGTGCCTGGCTGGCAGGGCTAACACGGCCGCTATCGTTTAATTTGAACACACTCACCACTTCTTCCAGACCATTGGCTTCTTTTTGCAGCATTTCCACTTCTTTGAGCGCCTGTTCGACCAGATGCGCATTTTGCTGGGTCACTTTGTCCATTTGCGCAATCGCTTCATTGACTTCGCCAATGCCCGAGCTTTGTTCTTTGCTGGCCATGGTGATTTCAGCCATGATGTCGGTGACGCGTTTAACGCTATCGACCACTTCACTCATGGTCGCGCCCGCTTCGGCCACCAGCTTCATGCCGCCGCCGACTTTTTCAACCGAGTCAGAAATGAGGTGTTTGATTTCTTTGGCGGCGGCGGCACTGCGTTGTGCCAAATTGCGCACTTCCGTGGCCACCACGGCAAAGCCGCGCCCTTGTTCACCCGCGCGGGCGGCTTCCACCGCCGCGTTTAAGGCCAAAATATTGGTTTGGAAGGCAATGCCATCAATCACGCTGATAATATCAACGATTTTCTTGGAAGAAGTATTGATCGAATCCATGGTTTCCACCACCGCATGCACCACCTTGCCACCTTTTTCGGCAATGATCGACGCCGAGGCCGATAATTGATTGGCCTGTTCTGCATTGTCGGCATTTTGCTGCACGGTGGACGTGAGTTGCTCCATGGCTGAGGCGGTTTCTTCGAGTGAACTTGATTCTGCCTCGGTGCGCGCTGATAAATCCATATCGCCCGCCGCAATATCGCGCGAGATATGGACGATGGTGCTGGTAGACTGGCGCACTTGCCCCACGATACGCATCAAACTCTCCGTCATAATCTTGAGTGCCTGCATCAATTCACCGGTTTCATCGCGCGATTTGACCTGCACCACGCTGGTCAAATCGCCTGCCGCAACGCGCTTGGCAATGGTGACGGCATCATTCAAAGGCAAGGTAATGCTGCGGGTAATCAGTTGTGAAAAGATAATGCCAATGATCACCGCGATCAGGCCGATCAGCGAATTAATCCACATCAGTTGTTGGCCCGAGGCCACAGCGGCATCGAGCATGGTGCGCTCTTCGGCTTTTTGTAAATCGACCAGCGCATTGAGTTCTACTAGCATTTGGCGGTAAATCGGGTCGGTGCGGGTGGCAATTACATTGGCCACCGCTTCGGTATTGAAGGACAGGGCATAGGTAATGGCTTCAGTGATCGGCCCCTCCAGTTCTTTGTCCAGCCGCTCAATATTGGCAAAGTGCCTTTTTGCCGCTTCGGATACATCCATCGATTTTAGTTGTTCACGCGCCTCAACAAACGATTTGCGGTGCGCCTTGAGCGCGGCCTCTTCTTTATTCATGCGCTTGGGATCGGTGTAGATGCCAATGCTACGGATCGAAACCACGCCCTCCAGTTGGGTCGACTTCATTTTGGTAGTGAGTTCGAGCTTCAAATTGGTGGTTTTAATTCCCTTGAACAGCTCGCTGCGGTTTTTGCTGCTGATAATGTTGTCAGTGACCAACACCGCGACCAGCAGGGCCAAAATAATGCCAAAACCAACGGAGAGGCGTGCGCCGATACGTAAATGACTACCCATGACAGTGTTTCCCAAAATGGAGACAGGGGCGATGCGCGCTCACGAGGCTTGGTGGCGGCATCGCCAATGTGAAAAAAATTATGACAGTAAATTATTTGTAAATACCGACACCAATCAAAACATCATCTACTTTTTCGACATAAGTGGACTTGGGCTCAATCGCCTTGGTCACCGTATTGACCCAGACGTAATCGACCCAGCCTTTACCGGTTGGGCTTTTGGCGGTCTTGATTAATTCTTGCACAATGAAGACGCCGTTTTTGTCCTTGATTTCCAGCAGATTCTTGCCGATCAGTTTGGGGTTGCCGCCGTGGGCCTTGTTATTGCCCTCCATATCGTAGGACATGACATATAAATCGTCTTTGACAAACCCACCCTTGGGGTCATTGAATTGAGCGAAGGCTTTTTCCTGGCCATCTTTTTTGATGGCTTCCACCGCTCTTTTGGCCAGGGCCATGGCTTCTTCGGCCGTACCCTTGGCAACACTGGCAGTGCAAAAGAATACCGTTGCGAACAAGCCAAACACCAATTGGTTGAATATTTTTTTCATAAAAGCACCCTTAAAAAGGAATCATTCGGAAAGGTCTTTGGGTGCAATCCACCATCAAGACCGGGACAACAGTCATTGCCCAAGTGTAGCGAGGCACCTGTCACTGAGTAAGTCTAACAAAAAAATGCGGCTTGAGCAGGCTTCTGCGCCAAAAACGTCGATTTAAATTGGTACTGTTGTTGCAAATGATTAACGCAGCTGGTTTTGCAGAGGGCGGCTTTGGATCTGAATTGAATATGAGATAAGGCCGAAATTGATTTTTACGATAAAGCGTGTCATCGTAATAGGATGGGGGCTTATTCTCTTGATATGCTTTGGCCTTCGGAATTTGTCAAGCTAGTCGCCCCCGTCACAATGCCTATTTTTCATCCAGCGTCTCAATGGCATCCCAATCCGGGGCGGGTGGATCTTTGATGAAGCGCTCGCAGCGCTCACGGTACATTTCGCTGATCGCATCCTGGGGTAGGGCCATAAAGTGGGCCAAGGCAGTTTCAAATTCCCCGCGCTGCCAGGCCGCCATGGCCTTGGCATGCTGGCTTAGCTGTGCCTGTTGCGCCTGGCTGAGCTGGCTGTTTGGCGCAAGCAACTGATAAATACGGACCGCTTGCCGTTTGCCTTTCACGCGCACCCGATCGAGCTCGCGGAAGGCAAATTCCGGGCAGTGCAAAGCAGTGGCTTCGCTGACGATGATATCTACCTGGTATTTTTTACATAAACTCTCCAGGCGGGCCGCCAAGTTCACGTTATCACCCAACACCGTATAGTTCAGGCGCGAGTTGGAGCCCACATTGCCCGCCACCACAATGCCGGTATGAATGCCTATCCCTATTTTCAGTGCGGGCCAGCCTTGTTGTATAAATGTTTGGTTTAATGTCGCGAGTGCCTGCATCATGTCCAGGGCGCAGCTTAAAGCATGGGCAGGATCATCGGGCGCACTGATGGGGGCACCAAACAAGGCCATAATCGCATCGCCAATGTATTTGTCAACCACGCCTTGATGGCTATCGATGATATCGCTCATGACGCCAAAACAGGTGTTGAGCATGGCCAGGATTGCGCCCGGTGTCCGCCCTTCGGCCAGCGTGGTAAAGTCACGAATGTCAGAAAACAGGATGCTCACTTCCCGCTCTTCACCGCCCAGTTCAATTTGGCGCGACAGCAATTCTTGCGCCACCGCAGGCGAGACCACTTTACCCAGTAGTGAGCGAACCTGATCACGCTCGATTAAACCATGCACCATATTATTAAAGGTGTGCCCGAGTTCGGCAAACTCATCGTGGTAGCCCAAATTACCCACCATTTCATACTGTCCGGCGCGAATTTTCTCGGCACTGTGCGCCAATTGCAGTAGCGGGCGGGTAACCAGGCGCGCAATCACGCTACCCGCAAAAATGGCAAACAGGCTGGAAAAAACAAATACGCTCAACAATTTCCAGCGTAGGGCGCGAAAATCGGTCAGCGCTTCATCGAGTGAACGCTGCAATACGGCGCTGACAATGGTGTTTTGCTGGCCCGGGCTGATGCGGTCCAGTGGTAGCGCCAGCGTGACATAGTCGCTGCCGAGCAAGGGGATATGGTATATATGGGTGGCGTTGGCTTGCACATGGGCGATAAAGTCGGGCCGTTGGCGGCGCTCCAGGGTTGATGCCAATAGGCGCGGATGTTGCGCCCCGCTTTTTTGGTGTTGGATCAAGCTCACCTGAGTATGGGTTTGTTGTTCCAGCTCTTGCGCCAGGCTATCGGTAATGCTAAAGCCGATGCCTACCCAAGCCACTTGTTGTGGCGCATTGAGTGGCACCAACACCATTTGGTAGGCCGCAGCCCCAATTCGGACGATGCCCGAATTTTCGTTTTGCGGGTGGGCTTGGGCCGCATGCAGCAAGTCGCTATAGTCGGGTTGTTGCCTGGCCATGGTATCGCTTAATACCTTGCCGTCCAAACCCAATAGCACCATGGAATCGGCATTCAAGCGGCGTTGGTAGCTTTGAAATCCTGAGAGTATGGTTTCGCTATCGCCGGTGCCGACCAAATTCTTAAAAGCATAGTCGCTGGCGAGTAAGCGCGCGTACTTGCGTAAGGTGGATTCACGTGCGGCCATAATGGTTTGCAGCGTGCGTGCCGTGAGTTGCAGCGCGATTTCACTGGCTTGTTCTGCGCTACGGTTGGCGGCGCTGTGGATGGTGAAAAAAACCAGGGCTTGCAAACTCATAATCAATAGCATAATCACCGCGAGTAAGCGGGTTTGGAAATGCTTGAAGCCAAACCAGGCCCGCCTGTGCGGTTTGCTTGGGCTGGAGTCGGCATGTTTGGCTGCGTGTTTGGCTGCGTTTTTGGCTGATTTAAGCATGGCTATTGTTGATCAATTTTAGGGTCGAGCGCATCACGCAGCCCATCGCCCATTAAATTAAACGCCAGCACCGTCAGAAAAATCGCAATACTGGGAAAGAGCGCAATATGCGGCGCATTGACCATATCGGCGCGCGCTTCATTGAGCATGGCACCCCATTCCGGCGTGGGTGATTGCGCGCCCAGCCCTAAAAACGACAGGCTGGCGGCGGTAATGATGGAAGTGCCAATGCGCATCGAAAAATACACCACAATCGATGAAATCGTGCCCGGCAAAATATGGCGCAATAAAATCGTGCGGTCATTGGCACCGATGCTGCGCACCGCTTCCACAAAGGTCAGGTGCTTTAGCGCCAGGGTATTGCCGCGCACCAGCCGCGCAAAAGTGGGGATACTGAAAATGGCGACGGCGATAATCACATTCACCATGCCATTGCCCAGCACCGCCACAATGCCGATGGCCAGTAAAATACCGGGGAAGGCCAGCAACACATCGCACAGGCGCATAATAATCCGATCCGCCCAGCTTTCGTAATAACCGGCCAGCAAACCCATTAAGGTGCCAAGCAGCGCACCCACTGCCACCGAACTAAAGCCCGCCGCCAGCGAAATACGCGCGCCCATCAAAATCCGGCTAAAAATATCGCGCCCCAGTGCATCCACCCCAAACCAATGCGCTTTTGATGGTAGCGCGTTGAGCGCATCGTAATCAAAATAATTTTCCGCATCATACGGCACCAGCCACGGAGCCAGCACTGCCGCCAACACCAACAGGCCGATAAAGCCGCTGGCAGCCAAGGCCAGGTGCTGGCGCTTGAATTTGCGCCAAAACTCGCGCCATGGGGTGCGGATGGCGGTTTGAGTCGTGTCGGTCTTGGGTGAATTCATGGCAGCTTAGCGATAGCGAATGGTGGGGTTGATGACGGCATACAGCACATCCACCACCAGATTAATCAAAATAAATTCCAGCGAGAGCATCAGCACCAGGGCTTGAATCACCGGGTAGTCGCGCGCGCTGACCGCATCAATCAATAAACGCCCGATGCCGGGCCAGTTAAACACCACTTCCACAATAATCGAGCCACCCAGCAAAAAGCCAAATTGCAGCCCCATCATGGTCACCACCGGAATCAAGGCATTGCGCAAACCGTGTTTAATCACCACCACCACTTCGTGCAGCCCTTTGGCACGCGCGGTGCGGATAAAGTCTTCGCGCAAAATATCAACAAATGAAGCGCGGGTAAAGCGCGCCATCACCGCCGCCACCGATGCGCCCAGCGTTAGCGATGGCAAAATATAGTGCTTCCAACTATCCGCCCCCATGGTGGGTAGCCAACCTAAATTCACTGAAAACACCTGCATCAAAATCATACCCAGCGCAAACGAGGGAAAAGAAATACCCGATACCGCCAGCGTCATACCCAGCCGATCCGGCCAGCGGTTGCGCCATACCGCCGAGACCATGCCCAGTATCATCCCCAACACCACCGACCAGGCCATGGCGCACACGGTGAGCCAAAAGGTGGGGCCAAAGCGCTCGCTAATCTCTTGCGATACGGGGCGCTTGCTGCGTAGCGAGATGCCAAAATCACCTTGCAGCGCATGTAGCATAAAGTGCTGAAACTGCCGCCACAAGGGTTGGTCCAGACCCAGGTCGCGCCGCACCAGTTCCACCGTTTGCAAATCCGCTTCCGGCCCGGCTGCCAAGCGTGCCGGGTCGCCCGGCAGCAAGTGAATGAAGCCAAACACCAGCAAGGCCACCAGCAGCAGGGTGGGCAGCAGTGCGGCCAGACGTTTTATGATGTAAGCAAACATGGGCGGGCTTTAAGATTCAGGGGTGCGAGATTTCGGGTTTCAAGATCTATTTTGCAGCGGCTTTTAAATCCATCTCATCAAAATGGAAGGCCGAATCCGGCAAAACCGTGACGCCGGACAATTGTTTGCTATGCGCATACACCAGTTTTTCGGTCACCAGAAAAATCCATGGCACATCGGCCCAGACTGCCTCTTGCGCGCTGGCGTAAAGCTTTTCTTTCTCGCTACGCTCGGTACTGGTGAGCGCGGCTGCCAAGGCGCTATCGACTGCCGGGTTTTTGTAATACGCCGTATTAAACAATTTGGGCGGGAAGGAGTCCGAACTCAGCAAGGGGCGCAGCGCCCAATCTGCTTCGCCCGTGGAGGATGACCAGCCCACGTAATACATGCGCACTGGCGCGCTGGCTGGCGTGGGCGCGCTCTCCACTTTTTCTACCCGCTGCCCGGCTTCCAGCGCCGTCAGTTTGGCTTTCACCCCCACTTGTGCCAATTGCTGCTGCACAAACTGAATCACTTTTTGCGCCGTCGAGTGGTTATAGGCCGACCACAGTTCGGTTTCAAAGCCATTCGGGTAACCCGCTTCTTTTAACAACTGACGCGCCTTGTTCGGGTCATACGGCCAGGGTGTTTTTTTTAGGGCAAAATCCACCCCTTGCGGCACCACGCCTTGGGAGGCAATGCCCTGGCCATTAAAGGCAATTTTGATCAAGGCGTCTTTATTGATCGCATAATTGAGTGCCTGCCGTACTTTGATGTTGTCAAACGGCTTTTGC
>JBKJLF010000256.1:0-21036 GCA_046597185.1 Burkholderiaceae bacterium
ACACTACGCTGGACTGGATCGATCCATCTTACCGTGCCGTGCGCGACGCGCTGCCTTCGCGCCGGATATTTTTCGAACATACCCGTGCCTTGACCCAGTACATCCCTTTTGATGACTAGAACCACTTAATGCAATTCATGTTGGACGGCCTTAAGGCTCGGCCACCCAAAAAAGCTCGACCACCCGACACCGGTTAATTGCCTGGTTACAGCCAATTTTAGATGATTGCACTTTAACCGAGGCTCGCCGCCCGATGAATGATGCAGGTTGTTGGCAGGGAAATTTATAAAAATATAAATGATGACTAAATATTAAAAACACAATTATTCAAATTGAGAATTTCTGCCGTTTATAATCACCGTTTGCCACATTTGATCCTGACAAGCGGGTCAACGACAACTTACCCGATGGCAAACTCAGTGCCGGGCAACGCAATTTTGTTAATTTGGTGTGGTCGGCTACAACTGGCCGCCGCAGGCTTTTGGCGCGTCACAACGCTGGAGTAAATTCATCTGGCATGCAGCATGGCTGACAAGGCGCTGCATGCATTGCTTTACAACGCATCCGCTTTGGGCACTTCGACCCCCAGCTCGCGTGCTTTGTTATTCCATCGGAGTTGCTCGCCATAATCGCGCCCGATCGCGCCTTCACCCTTGCCAAAGATATTGCCCAAGCGCTTGGCGGCCTCGCCACTGCCTGCTGCCGCCGCTTGCTTGTACAAACGCACCGCTTCTCTGGTTTTGCCCTGTGAGTCGAGAGAGCGCGCTTCGGCCAATAACACGCTGGCTGATTTGCCTGGTTCGGCCGCAGCAATGACGATGGGGGCCTGGGTCGGCACGGGCGTCGCCGCCGGGGTCGGTACCGGGGTCGGCGCGACCACGACCACCGGCGCTGGCGTCCTGATCGCGGGCGCAGGCGTGGGGGTGGGCTTGGGCGTAATCTGCGTTATTTTGTTTGGGTCCACTGGCGTTGGCGTGGCCGCAGCCAATTCGGTCTTACGCTTTTCCTCGGCCAGCTTTTTACGCTGGATTTCATCGGCTTTTTTCTGCGCCAGATCGTCAATCATTTTTTGTTTCTTTTCTTCGGCCAGTTTCTGGGCGGCCTTGTCTGCCGCTTCTTGGCGCGCTACTTCAGCCTGCTTTTTGGGATCATTCCCGGCGGCTTTCTTGGCTTCGTCCAGTTCTTTTTGCCGCCGTGCCAAATCTTCCGACAGACGTTTGTTTTCTTCTTCAATCTTTTTGGCCTGCATCAACAATTCGGCCGCCTTGGCGTTATCCGCAGCGGCGGTATTGGGCACCGCTGCACTGGCACTCGCGCCAGCTTGCACAGGGCCGGACGTGCTGAGCGAAGCCTGTTGTGATGGTGCCGTTTTATTACCACCCATAACCATGTAGCCTATGCCACCAGCCAGCAATACGGCCACTGCGGCGGCTGGCATCAGCCATTTATTGCCGGGCGGCTGCACCACATTGCCCTGGCTTGCATTCACGCCCGTCGCACCTGCCATACCAGCCATACCTGGCCGCACGCTACTACCTAATTGGGTCGCATCATCATGATTAGCACCACTCTGGGCAAACGGCGGCTTTAATGAGCCCGTACTCCCGCTGGTACTCTCGCCCGATAATTTGGCCAGTTTGCGTTTGGCCAGATCGACATACGAGCCAGTCGGAAAACGCTTGATATAGAGCGAGAATTCTTCGATATCATCGCTGTCTTTAATCGAACGCCAAAATTCAATTTCAATGCCAGCACTGGTTTCACTGCTTGGCGGCGTGGTTTGCCCACCCACGGTCGTTGGCGCGCCTTGGGGCCGCAACACCAGACGGGTACTGTCGCTGTCTTCCAGGCGGTCGCCACCCAAAACCCGTTTTAATTCATCTTTGAAGGCGGCGGCGTCGGGATAACGATCATCCGGTTTTTTGGCCAGTGCGCGCAATACCACAGCGTCAAACGCGGGGTTGATATTGGGATTGAGAACACTGGGCAGGATAGGGTCTTCCTGCATGATTTTCTTTTGAATCGCCCACAAACCGGGCGCATGGAAAGGTTTTTCGCCAGTCAGAAATTGGTACAGGATGATGCCAACGGCAAAAATATCCGAACGCGGCCCCACGGGCGCGCCTTCAATTTGCTCGGGTGACATATAACTTGGCGTACCCACCATGGTGCCGGCCTGAGTGCGCTCGGAATTGGCGTCCGACAAGCGCGCCACGCCAAAATCGGTAAGCTTGACGCGCAACTGACCATCGAGCATGACGTTGGCCGGTTTAATGTCACGATGCACGATGCCGCTTTTGTGCGCATAATCGAGAGCATCGAGCAACTCGCTGATCATACGCACGGCGTCTTCAACGGAAAAACTTTTCTTTTCATCAAAGTAATCTTTTAATTCACTACCTCGAATTAATTCCATGACCAGAAAAGCCACGTCATTTTCTTCACCGAAATCGAACACGGTGACGATATTGGGGTGATTGAGGCGCGCAACCGCTTGCGCTTCACGAATAAAGCGCGCCGAATATTCGGCTTCCAGCGCTTTATCATTGATTTGATTTTTAAGAATGATCTTGACCGCAACCTGACGATTCAGTTTGGGGTCGATACCCTCGTACACGACACCCATGGCACCGCGCCCGAGCACTCGTTGCAGTTGATATCGTCCTAATTGGCGTAAATCATCCATCGGTTTGAAAAGGCATCTTTAAAAATGTTAAGTTTAACCGAAAGCCGGGAGTGAGCAAAGATTCTCGGCTTCGGAAGCGCAAAATTCGCACAAAAATGAGAGGTAAGCGTAAAAATGCTTGCCTTTAAGATACAAGGCGGCGCAAATGTTCGACCCGTTTGCGATTCACGCCTAAGTCGGAATACCCCAGACGCGAAGCCGAGCGCACATGGATTTGTTTTCCATCCAACAACAATTCTACGTCATCGACAAAACCCATTAAGGCCGATTTAAATTCGATATGCAGATAATTGGGCGTGGCACTGATGATGGTTGCCCCTTTTAAAGCGGCGATTTTGCCTTGCAAGGCTTGCCAGTCTTGCGGCGTGCCAGAAAATTTCAACGCGTCGATATACGCAGGGTGGCCCGCTTCGACCTGACTTGACACACAATTGGGTTTTTTGGAAACACCCGCGAGCTTACCTTGTTTTACCCCTATATTCGTAGGCCGCTTACCAGAAAAAAACATACTGACTCCTATTTTCAACGCAAAGCGCCATCATACCCAATTTAGGGCCAGCCTGCTCGCTGGCCCTGCGCACTTATTCTGGAGTGATGCGTCTAAATCAGGGTTGCAAAGGGATCACATTTACGCTGCCAGCCTTGGGTGCCAGCTCACGCGGCCCGGACGATGGGTAGCTCTTGACTTCGAGCGAACCACCATGCGGGAACGATTGGGCTTGTTGTAAATCGCCTGCAAAGCCATACTTCAACTTGCGGGTCAGCGCATCTTCTTTCACCAACTTGGCGCTCAAACCACTGACCGCGCTCGATTGCACCGAACTAATCGCACCCGATACCAACTCATTACCGTTGCGGCAAGCCCCGCCATTGACCCGAATACACGCACCACTCACCGCCAACAACGGGCTGGTCACGTCAAACTTGGTCTGACCCGCAAAGGGAATCTTGAAGAAGCCGCTATGCGCGTTAATGACCGTCACCTGGCTTGAACGCTCGATCAAAATCGGATCGAGCAAGCTACCAAAGTCTTGGGTGCCCGGCAGTGTCAAGGTCAGGTTCGGCACATTCAGCGCGCCGCCTGCACCAATCGTGAACGCGCCATTGGCGGTGAAGGTTAAGCTGCCAGCAATATCATTGAGGCCAAATTCAATATTCTTGCCGCCCACCAGGGTCACCTTATTGGCTTTGGAACTAAAGTTCAAAGCGCCTGCCGTATGCAATACCGCATCGGTGGCCTGCACATCCACTTTGCCGGTGAAGTCGTTGTCGTCACGGTTCAGGTTCAACGCGCCACCCGATTTCAAACTGGTCGCGCCCGTCACTTTCAAGCCCGCTGTTTGTGCAATCGTGCCAGTTGCTGTCACGCCCAGGTTTTGCCCTGCCTTGCCACTGATGTTAATATCGGCCGCACTGACCGTGGTGGCACCCGTGGTGATTAAATCCACGTCCAATTTACCGCTGGCGGCAATATCGGTTGCGGCACTGGTCAAACTCACTTGTCCGGCAAAACTGTTATCTTTGTGGCTCAAAGTCAGGCTGTTGCCAGTAGAATCAAAGCTGGCTTTGCCTGCGGTTTTGAAGGCCTCAAGTTGGGTAATGTCACCGCTGGCTTTAATGGCTGTGTCACCCGTGCCCAAATTCACCGCACCCAGGATCAAGCCATTGGCGTCAAGGACACTCACGGCATTGCCCCCGCTATTGGTCAAGCCGACGCTGCCGACGAAATCATTTTTGCTATTGGTCAGCACGATGCTGCCCGCGCCTGCGTCGAAGCTGGATTTACCTGTCACGGCAAGGCCTGCCGCATCCTGGGTTAAACCGACCGAGGTGGTTTTCAATTCACCGCCCACATTCACCGCACCCAGTTTCAAGCTGTTGATATCATTCAGGGTGACGCCATTGGCAGCGCCGGTAGTGACCACCGTTACCGCATCTTTAAAGTCATTGGCCCCACCCAAGGTGACGGCATTGGCACCGGCGCTGATGGTGCTCACGCCCGTTACCGTGAGTGCGCCGGTTTGCCCAACTGCGCCGCTGGTGGTGGCGGTCAGGCTACCACCCACGGTGCTGGCGGTAAAGGTTAAGGCGGCACTATTGACGCTGACATTGCCGGTGGCAGTGGCCCCCAGGGTCAGGGCATTGGTATCGGTCAAGCTGATCACGCTGCCAGTTGCACTGAGCTTGTTGAAGTCATTGGCCTTATCGTTAAGGGTGATGGTGTTGCCAGTTGCGCTCAGCGTGGTGGTGCCACCCACCACCACGGCTGCGGACTGGCTCAATGCGCCGCCCGCGCTCACGCTTAAGTCTGCCGTTAGCTTACCGGACAAGGCCAGGGCGTTGCGGTCGGTGATGCTGGCACTGGCGGCAGTCAAATCGAGGGTATTGAAGTCATTCGATTTGCTCAACACGATGCTGCCTGTGCCCACATTCAATTTGCTCGCGCCCGTGACAAGCAGTGCATCGGTTTGGGTTAAACCGGTGGCTTTGGCATCGAAGGCACCTGTGATGGTGCCAGCACCTAAAATCAAGGTGTTTTTATCGACGATTTTAGTCGCCGCACCCGTCAAGCCGACGCTGCCGGTAAAGTCATTGTCAGTTGAATCGAGCGTAATGGCTTTACCCAGCGCGCCAGCAGCGCCCGCTTTCACCGTCACCAATCCGCCGGCTAGTGCCTGCGTCAAACCTGCGCTTTGGCTGATGGCTCCGCCACTGGTGATGGTTAAGGTACCTGTGCCAACTTGGGAAGCGCCCAGTTTCAAGTCGTTCACATCTACCAGCTCCACCGCATTATTGCCAGTGTTTTTCAGGCTGACGGCACCCGTAAAGTCATTGCCTGCTTTATTAAGGCGAATCACGCCCGCGCCTGTGGTAAAGCTGGCCGCACCAGCATTGGCCGTTTGCAGCACGCTACCGGTATCGGTTTGGGTAATGTCGCCTGTTGCGGTGACGTTGAATTTACCGCTGCCCAAGGCGACGGTGGCCAGGCTGACGCCACCAGTATTGGCCAGGGTGACATCATTGGCACCCTGCTGGCTGACCGAAATCGGGCCAGTGATTTTATTGGCTTTATCAATCACAATCGCACCCGTTTCAGCCGCGAATTTGACTGCCCCCAAGCCTGCTTCTTGCTCGATTCCGGCGATTTGGGTAATGCCAGCTTTGCCCGTGATGGTGAGTTTGCCGCTACCGACTTTAATTTGATCCAGCGCCAGGGTATTGGCATCGACCACGGTCACGTCGGCCGTGCCGCTATTGTTCAGTTTCAAGCCACCATTAAAGTCGTTGGCGCTGTCGTCCAGTTTAATGCCGAACGCGCCCGTGGTAAAGCTGGCCCCCTTGGCCCCCACACCTTGGGTGATGGCACCCTTTTGCGTGATATCGCCGGTGGCGATGACGGTTAAGCTGCCGTTGCCCAACTTCGATTCAGCCATGGTCAACGCGCCCTGATTGGTCAGCGCGGCATTAAATACGCCCGAGGTATTTAGGCCAACCGGGCCGGTGAAGATGTTGCCGGCTTTGGTCAGGGTGATATTGCCGCCGCTGGACGTAAAGCTGGTCAACCCTGCTGCCGCGCCCTGGGTGATGCTGCCGATTTGGGTAATATCCCCGCCTGCCGTGACGGTGACTTTACCGCTACCGAGAGTGGAGTCAGAGAAGATGATGCCGTTCACGTCTTTAATTTCCAGATCGCCGCCGCCGCTTGCATTCAGGCTCAGTGCGCCAACAAAGTCATTGCCTGCCTGATCGAGTTTGATGGCGTGGCCAATGGCCGTCAGTTTAGTGGTACCGGGCACGCTGACGTTACCGACCTGGGTGATGTCGCCATTGGCGGAGGCCTCCAGATTGCCGCGCAAGGTGGTGGTTGGCAAGGTGATGCCGGAATTATCGTAAGTAAGCTTCAGATTATTGATGCTGCCCGGCAGGTTCAAGGTACTTGCGCCGCTGTGTACATTGCGTAAATCCACGTCGTTGATGCTGCCGCCAATGGTAATGGTGCCACCAAAATCATTGGGGAACTGGCCGAGCTGCACATTGCCGTTGCTATTAACGGTAAACGTGGTGTTGCCGCTCACATTCAAAGCTGCGGTTTGGGTAATATTCCCGCCTGAGGTAATGTCCAGGGAGCTGCCAATTTTTGATGCTCCCAAGGTCACTGGCAAGGTATCGACCACCTTGATGGTGTTGCCGTTCAAGCTTAATGGCCCGGTCAGGACATTGGCCAACCCCAGGTCAATGGCGCTGGCGGTGATGGTGCTGCCTGTGCTGCCGCCCTGGGTGATAATGCCGCTTTGGGTCACATTGCCGGTGGTAACAATCTCCAATGGCCCGTTGACGACTGTAATACCGCTGAAGGCGAGGTTGCTGGCAGCGTTAATGGCAACCTTGGCACCACCTTTTAAGCCTACTGCACCGATGAAGGTATTGGCATTATCACTCAAATTGACGGTGAAGGTGGTGGCGTCAAACTTCGAGATGCCGCCCACGTGCAAGGCAGCGCTTTGATTGATGTCGCCACCCGTGGTGATATTCACGTCTTTCGCCACAGTCGTACCCAGAACCTTGTCACCACCCAGGGTCAGACCGGTGTTTTTGAAGTTGAGGGTCAGACTATCCAAAGTCGCGGGTAAGTTCAAGGTGCTCGCGGTTGCGGAAATATTGTTCAGTTCAAAAGCATTGATTTTGCCGCCGTTGGTGGTGGCGACGGTGACGGTGCCTTTCAGATTATTATCCGATGGCATGGTTTTGCCGGCATCTTTAAACGCCAGCAAGACATCGACGGTATTTTTATCCACCGTCAAATTGGTGGTGCCCGTCACATTCAAGGTGCCGATCTGGCTCAGCTTGCCTGCGGTCTTGACGCCCAGGTTACCGCCCACGGTACTGGCATCGAAAATCAAGGCACCCACATCATTCAAATCGGCGTTACCCGAGGTGGTCAGCTTGACCGCACCGTCAAACTTGTTGGCGGCATCCAGCAAGGTAATCGCGCCCGCGCCGGAATTGATTTCCGTCTTGCCCGTTACAAGAACTGTACCGCTTTGGGTGACGTTGCCAGTGGTGGTCAATTTCACATCACCGGTCAGTGTGCTGGCACCCAACAGGAGTGCAGTCGCATCCTGAATATCGGCGTTTTTGGCTGTGACACTCACCGCACCGACAAATTCATTGGCAGCTTGATTCAAGGTCACATTATTGCCCACGGCGCTGAAGGTGCCGGTGCCAGTCACGTTCAAATTGCCGGTTTGGGCAATATCGCCCCCTGCGGTAATTTGCAGTTTGCCCAACACAGGCACGCTGGCCAGATTGACGCCTGCGTTGCTGTTGAGCAGTGTCAGGTCATGCAAAGTACCCGCCCCGCTTTGCGCTACCACGATGGTTGAACCCAGGGTATTGGCAGGGTCGGCCAATGTAATGTCTGCACCAGCGGCAGTAACGGTGAGTGTACTGCTGCCCCCAACATTCAACGCTGCGGTTTGCGACACATTCCCCGCAGCAGTCAGGCTCCAGTTGCCAGTGGCCGTACTCGCGCCCAGCACCACGGCGGCATTATTGGCCAAAGCAACCACGCCCCCGGTAAAGCTCAGCGCACCATCAAACTTATTGCTGGCGTTGTCGAAGGTAATGGCATTGGTGCCGGCGTTCAATTTGGTGCTGCCCGTTACACTGATCGCGCCCATTTGGTTCATTCCAGCCGCAGTCGCATCCAGATTATTCGCAACCGTCAGCGTACCGGTTTGCGCCAATGCGCCGCCTGCAACCAGCGTATAGTCATGGCCCACCGTCACGACACCATTCTGGGTAACGCCACCGACAGTGGTGACGTTAAAATCATTCTCGATTGCAGAATCACCCAACAACAAACTACCATCATAGTTCAGGGTCACGTCTTTACCATGGCGGATTTTCACTTCCTGCTTAAAGTCGTTGCCAGTGAGGCCCAAGGTGATGTTATTGGTAGTACCCGCATCCAGAGTGGTCGTGCCATTCACGATTAAGGCACCCGTTTGCGTAATGGCACCCGATGAAGTCACATCCAAATTACCGAGCAGGGTTGAGGCAGACAACTTGACTGAACTATTGGTATAGTTCAAGGTCAGGTTTTCCAGCCCCAGTGGCAAGGCCAGAAACGAGGCGCCTGAATAATTATTACCAATTGTGATGTTTTTTACCGTACCGATGGCACCATTCAAAATGTTGACGTTATTGTGCAGGTTATTAGCGGGATTAGGCAGACTCACATTCAAACCACCAGCCAGTTCTGAAGTAATGGTGGTGGTGCCTGTCACCTCCAACTTACCACTTTGCGCCACATTATCGCTTTGGGTTAAATTCCCCCCCACGCCCAAGGTGAGGTCGCCCGAGATGGTGCTGCCATCGAGCACCAGCGCGTTTTTATCCGTCACACTGACGTTACTGCCTTTGAGTGCCACGGCACCGGTAAAGTCGTTATTGGTCTGGCTCAATGTGATGGCATTGCCGTTGGTATCGATCGTGCTGCTGCCAGCCACGCTGATGGCCGCATTTTGGGTCAGCGCACCGCTGGTGCTGACAACCAGATTACCGGATACCGCACCTGCCCCCAATACCAAGGTGTTGCTGTCGGTCAAGCTCACATCCTTGGCGCTGGTGATGCTCACCGCGCCAGTAAAGTCATTGGCCTGGGTCAAGGTAATCGCATTGCCGCTACCTGCGTCCAATGTGGTCGTGCCGGTCACGGTTAATGCACCGCCCTGGGTAATGGCACCGCCTGCGCTCACGGCCAAATTGCCCGTCACGGTTTGGGTTGCCAAGGCCACTGCGCCGTTGGTTTGTTTGATGGCGAGATTGTGCAAACTGCCGGGCAAAGTCAGGTTGGCTGCCGCCGCATGTTTGTTGGTCAGGCTGACATCATTGGCACTACCCGCGCCATTCACGATGGCGAGATTGCCGGTCAAATCATTGTCTTCATTTGCCAGCGTGATATCCACACTGCCGTTATTGAGGTTGATGGTGCTGCTACCGGCCACGCTGAGTGCGCCGGTTTGGGTTACATTACCCCCCACCCCCAGGGTTAAACTGCCGGTGATGGTGCTGGCGGCCAGAATGAGCGCATTTTTATCAACCAAACTTACGTCGCTACCCTTCAGGCTGACGGCACCGGTAAAGTCGTTATTCGCCTGGGCCAGAGTAATGATATTGCCGGTGCTATCGAGCGTGGTGCTGCCTGCCACAGCCAGGGCCGCATTTTGGCTTAAAGCGCCGCCGGTGGTCACACTCAAATTACCGCTGACATTGCCTGCCCCCAAAATCAGGGCATTGGCATCAGTCAGGCTGACATCTTTACCGCTGGCGATGCCAACGGCCCCGGTAAAGTCGTTGGCCTGAGTCAGGGTAATGGCATTGCCCGTGCCGGCTGCCAGGCTGGTTGTGCCAGCCACGCTCAAGACACCGCTTTGCGTGATTGCGCCCCCGGCACTCACATCCAGGTTGCCCGTCAATACCGCCTTGGACAAGGCCACCGCATCATTGGTTTGTTGAATGGTCAGGTTATTCAGATTGGTGGGCAAGGTAAAGTTAGCCGCACCGTTATGGCTATTGGTCAAACTCACATCATGCGCGTTACCTACCCCGTTGTTCACTGCAACAGCACCCGTGAAATCATTGTCTGCATTATTCAAGGTGATGTCGTTGTTGCTACCCGCACTCAGGTTGAAGGTGCTGCTACCTGCCACCACCATCGCCCCGGTTTGCGTAACATTACCGCCAACACTCAGGCCAAAATTACCCGTAATGGTGGAGGCACCCAGCACCGTGTTATTTTTATCCAGGACAGTTACATCCACGCCCTTGAAGGCGAGCGCGCCCGTAAAGTCGTTGTTAGCGTTGATCAGGGTGATGTTATTGCCCGCAGCATCAAAGCTGGCCGTACCACCCACTGTCAGCCCACCACCTTGGGTAAGCGCACCACCGGCAATCACCACCAGATTGCCGGAGACGTTGCTGGCAGCGAAGAGCAGGCTGTTGGCATCGGTCACACTCACATTTTTTCCGCTGGTGATGCCAAAGGCAGCTTTGAAGTCGTTGGATTTGGTCAACGTAATGTTATTGCCACTGCCTGCCACAAATGTGGCAGCCCCTGCCACGCTCAACACGCCATTTTGGGTGATGGCACCGCCTGCGCTCACGTCCAAGGTACCGCTCAGGGTCGCCTTCGACAAGTCCACCGCGCCGTTGACCTGATTAATGCTGAGGTTATTCAAACTGGTGGGTAAGGTAAAGTTGGCGGCCCCTGTGTGGCTATTGGCCAGGCTGACATTGCGTGCGGTTCCACCGGTTTCCTTGATGGCGAGATTGCTGGCAAAGTCATTGCCTGCCAAGGCCAGGGTTACGTCATCGGTGGCCCCCGCATTCAGGTTGATGGTGCTGCTACCGCCAACCGTCAAGGCGGCGTTTTGCGTCACATGTCCACCCACACCGACGGTGAGGTCACCGGTGACGGTACTGCCATCCAGAATCAAGGCATTGGTATCGGTGATGCTGACGGTACTGCCTTTGAGCGCAACCGCACCGGTAAAGTCATTGGCCTGGGTTAAGGTGATGGCATTGCCGGTGGTATCGATTGCGGTGGTGCCGCCTACCGTCAAAACCGCATTTTGTGTAAGCGCACCGCCGGTATTCACAATCAAATTACCCGCCACGGCGGCTGCCCCCAGGAGCAGGGCATTGCTGTCTTTCAGGCTCACGTTTTTGCCGTTGGTGATGGTCACGGCACCGTTGAAATCGTTGGCACTGGCCAGGGTAATGTCATTGGTCTTACCTGCATCCAATGTGGTTGTGCCGGTAACACTTAAGACGCCCCCTTGGGTAATGGCCCCGCCTGCGCTCGCATCCAGCGTACCTGCCACGCTCACGCCGGGAATGGCCAGCGCACCTGCGGATTGGTTGAGGGTGAGGTTGTTGACATTGGCTGGCAGGGTCAGATTCGAGGCGCTTGCATGGCTATTGGTCAGGCTTACGTCATGCACTGTACCTGCAACGGTGATACTGCCAACCAAATCATTGCCAGCCGTCGCCAACAGTATGTCCGGCGTGCCGCCAGTGGCGGTGATGCTGGTGTTTCCCGTTACCTTAAGCGCGGCGTTTTGGGTCAAATTACCCCCCACGCTCAGAGTCAAATTACCGCTGACTGTGCTCGCATCCAACGCCAGCGCATTGGTATCGGTGATGCTGACATCGCTACCCTTGAGCGTAACGGCACCGCTAAAGTTGTTGCCACCCTTGGTCAGGGTAATGGTTTTGCCGGTGGAATCCAGGCTGGAAGTGCCGGTGACGGCCAGCGCACCGCTTTGCGTCAGCGCACCGCCCGCAGTTACCGCGAGATTACCGGATACCGTGCTTGCCCCCAAGTCGAGTGCATTGGCATCGGTCAGGCTGACGTTATTGCCGCTGGTGATGGTCACCATGCCAGTAAAATCATTGCTCTTGGTGAGGGTAATATCATTGCTGCTACTGGCTGCCAGCGCGGTCGTGCCAGCTACCGACAAGGCGGCACTTTGGGTGATGGCACCACCTGCCGTTACATCCAGATTACCCGTCACCGTGGTGCCTGCCAGGGCGATTGCACCATTGGTTTGCTTGAGGGTCAGGTTATTCACGGTGCCGGGCAAAGTAAAGTTAGCCGCAGCCGTTTTGCTATTGGTCAAACTCACATCATGCGCCGTACCGCCATTATTCACCACGGCCACATTGCCGGTGAAGGTGTTGCCTGCCGTTGCCAGTATGACATCGTCGGTGGCACCCGCGTTCAGGTTAACAGTCGTATTCCCGGTCACCGCCAAAGCCGCAGTTTGGCTAACATTGCCACCGGCATTCACGGTCAAATCACTGGTTACCGTGCTGGAGCCAAGCACCAGGGCATTCGAATCGGTGATACTGACCGTGCTGCCTTTTAAGGCCACGGCCCCCGTGAAGTCATTCGCCCCGCCCAGTGTGATGGCGTTTGCAGCGGCGTCAAAACTGGACGTACCGCTCACACTCAGCGCACCCGTCTGGGTAATCGCGCCATTTGCACTCACAACCAGATTGCCCGATACCGCACCCGTGCCAAGTTTCAAGGCATTGGCATCGGTTAAACTGACGTTTTTAGCATTGGTGATGGCAACGGCATCCTGGAAATCATTCGATTTAGTCAGGGTAATGTCGTTGCCGCTGCCTGCTGCCAGTGTAGCCGTACCGGTTACCGTCAATGCTGCACTCTGGGTGATGGCACCGCCTGCGCTCACATCCAAGTTACCTGTTACGGTAGTGCCAGCCAGCGCGATTGCCCCATTGGTTTGCTTGAGCGTCAGGTTATTCACCGTGGTGGGCACGGTAAAGTTGGCCACAGCGGACTTGCTATTGGTCAAACTCACGTCATGCGCCGTACCGCCATTGTTCGCCACGGTCACGCTGCCCGTGAAACTATTGCCCGCAGTGGCCAAAAGCACATCATCGGTAGCGCCGGCTTTCAGGTTGACGGTAGTATTGCCCGTCACCGCCAAGGCGGCTGTCTGACTAACATTGCCGCTTGCATTCACGGTCAAATCACTGCTAACGGTACTGGAGCCAAGCACCAGGGCATTGGCATCGGTAATGCTGACGGTGCTGCCTTTCAAGGCCACGGCCCCCGTGAAGTCATTCGCCCCACCCAGTGTGATCGTATTTGCGCCAGCGTCAAAGCCGGACGCACCAGTCACGTTCAGCGCGCCCGTTTGCGTAATCGCCCCCGATGCAATCACCGCCAAGTTGCCCGAGACGGTGCCCGCACCGAACTTCAGTGCATTGGCATCGGTCAAGCTGACGTTTTTGCCACTGGTAATGCTGACCGTATCCTTAAAATCATTGGTTTGGGTCAGGGTAATGTCGTTACCGCTGCCTGCTGCGAGAGTGGTCGTGCCAGCCACGCTCAAGGCGGCACTTTGGGTGATGGCACCGCCAGCGCTGACATCCAGATTACCCGACAGTGTCGCGCCCGACAAAGCGACCGCGCCCTTGGTTTGGCTCAAGGTCAGGTTGCGCAAACCGGTTGGCAACATGATGTTGGCAGCACCGTTGTGCGCATTCAGGACACTGATATCTTGCGCCGTGCCGGGGTTGACCGTGGCAATCGTCAATTTGCCCGTCAAATCATTGCCGGCATTCAGTAAGGTTACGTCGATATTGGTATTGGTTTTAAGGGTCACATCGGTGGTACCTGCCACCTTCAAAGCCCCGGTTTGGGTCAGATTGCCACCCACCGTCAGGTTCAAGTTTTGCGCCACGTCGCTGACACCCAGCGCCAGGGCGTTGGCATCCACCAAGGTAGCGTCTTTGGCGTGAACGACTTTTACATCACCCGTAAAATCATTGCTGGCATGGGCCAAGGTTATTGAATTGCTCGCGCCAGCGTCCAGCGTGGTGGTGCCCGTCACCGTCAATGAGCCGCCGCTTTGGGTAATGGCACCGCCTGCCGTTACGCTCAAATTACGGATGGTGGTGGTCGGTGACAAATCCACCGCGCCCTTGGTTTGGGTCAGGGTTAAATCACGCAGGGTGGCTGGCAAAATCACATTGGCCGAACCGATGTGGCTGTTGGCCACGGTGATATCTTGCGCCGTACCGGTGTTGGCGGTGGCAATGGTTAAGCTACCGGTAAAATCATTGGTGGTTTTGCTCAGTACCACATCCTGATCGGCTGCGCTGTCCAGTGTTACCTTGGTGGTGCCACCGACAGAGAGCGCGCCGTTTTGCGTCAGGCCGCTCTTGGTGGTCACATCCAAATTACCCGTGATGCTACTGGTATCGAGCACCAGAGCCTTGCCATTGACCAGCGTCGCGGCGCTGGCGTGGGGTATCGATACCGCACCGCCAAAACTGTTACCCGTATTGCCCAGGGTGATGGCGCTGGCAGCGCTGTCGAGCTCGGTTACGCCCGTAACCGTCAGCGCGCCCGCCTGCGTCAATGTGCCGCTGCTTACGATCAGGCTAGCCACGCTGGATGTATCCAACTTGAGCGCATTGGCATCCAGAATCGAGGCGCTGCTATCGCTCTTGAGGCTGACCGCGCCGGTAAAGTCGTTGCCCGTATTATTCACCGCAATGGTGCTGGTCGTACCATCAAAATTGGAAGTACCCGTCACCTTGATGGTTTTGCCAGCGCTTTGCGAAATACCCTTTGCGGTGACGCTCAAATTACCCGTTGCCACCACATCCGGCAGTGCAATGGCCGCATTCGCAAAGTTCAAAGTTAAATTAGTCAGTGAAGCGGGTAAAGTAGGCAACACTGCAGCGGCATTCGAATCGGCCAGCGCCAAGCTGCCAAATGACGAGCCTGAGAATGAAATGCCACCTTTAAAATTGTTTCCGGTATCACCCAGCAATACATCGCTTGATGGGCCAAAGGCAACAGTAGTCGCACCTGTTACCACGAGAGGGCCAGTTTGGGTAAGGTTCGCACCCGCGCTCAAATCCAGCGTAGCGGTAATGGTGGATGCACCCAGTATCAGTGAGTTGGCATCGGTGATTTGTACCTTGGCACCATTGGCTACCACCGCACCCTGAAAATCATTGGTCGCTTTGGTCAGCGTAATATCATTGACGCCCGCATTGAGCGTGGTGGTGCCGGTGACGGTTAATACGCCGGTTTGCGTAATCGCGCCACCTGCGGTCACCGCCAACTTACGGAACATGGCATCGTTGGCGAAATCTACCGCACCCTTGGTTTGATTCAAGGTGAGGTCGCGCACACTGGCAGGCAGCGTCGCAGCAAAACTACCGGTATGGGTATTGGTCAGACTCACATCCTGCACCGATCCACCGCCCGTAGCGGCAATGGTAATGGAGCCCTTTAAGACGTTATTCTTGTCGAGCGTTACGTCTTTAAGGGGGCCAGTATCAATCGTGACGCTGGTGTTACCGTCCACCGTAGCGGCAGCAGATTGGCTGACACTACCCTTGGCCACCACGGTCAAATCGCTATCGGTACTGATCGCGCCCAGGGTCAGATCACCGGCAGCGGTGATTTTAACGGCTGCCGTGGTATTCGTGACAGCAAGGCTTTGCTTGAAGGTATTGGCAGCATCATCCAGGGTGACACCTGCCGCACCTGCACTCAAGGTCGTGGTGGCATCCAGCGTGACGCCACCTGCGGTCTGCGTTACACCCTTTGAGGTGACATTCAACTTGTCTGCGGTAATGGCGACGATGCCAAAGTTAAAGGCTACGTTACCTGTATCGAGCGTAATGGTTTGGCCACTGGCCGAAATCGCCCCGTCCGCAGAGAGTGCGGTGCCTTGATTATTCAGACTAAAATCACCGCCGCTTTGCGTGATTGCACCCAATTTGGCAATGACGTTGGTTTTGCCAGTGAAATCGGTCGCGGCTTTATTATCAATCGACAACGTATCGGCAGTAATGACGCCTGTTTGATCCAGTGTGTGGTTATTTTTCAGCGATACCTTTTGCATGGCGGCGGCGATCGTACCGACATGAGAAATAACATTGGTTGCCGTGCTTAAGTTAGTCGCGCCAGCGGTATTGCTCACGGTCAGGGTACCTGCCGTAACGCCATCGGTTGTTTGCGTAATGGCACCACCCGCAGTCAGATCCAGGGTGCCGCTCACACTCGCACCACCAAGTAGCAATGCATTCTTGTTAACGATGGTAGCATTGGTGGCGTTGGCGATGCTAACCGCACCAGTAAAATCATTATTGCTATCCAACAGTTTTATAGCATTGGCCGTGCCTGCATCCAGTTTGGTCGTACCCGGCACGACCAAGGCACCGGTCGTGGTAATGTCACCACCTGCCAGAATTTCCAGGCTGCCGCTCAGGTTGGTGGCAGCCAGTTCGACCTTGCTGTTTTTGTAGTTGAGGGTCAGGTTGTGCAACCCGGCGCTGTTGAACATGGCCAGCGGTGCATTCATCACGCCATTACTCAAGCCAACGTCGTGGGCTGAACCGGTGACCGTCACGGTGCCAGTGAATACGTTGGTGGCATTGGCAAGTAACACATCTTTGCCCGCAGTATCGATCGTCACACTGGTCTTGCCCGCGACGTTTAAGACACTGGTAACGCTCTGCGTGATGCTGCCAGTGGCACTTTTTACGGTCAAATCACCGCCAGTAGCAATATTATCCAGTGCCAAATCGCCGCTGGCCGCCAACTTCACTGCCGCCCCCCCGGTATTGGTAATATCCAGCGTACCGGAAAATGTATTCGCCGTATTATCCAGTGTAACCGCACCCGTTTGCGCGTTGAGTTTGGTGGGGGTAGTTATCATAACCTTATCAACGGCGGTGACACCAGTCGAGGTTACGCTCAAACTGGTGGCTGCAATACTGGCGTTGCTGCCGAAGGTGAACAGCTTGGTAGCGGTATTGAGTGTCACCTTCCCGCTGGCGCTGACCGGGCCGACCAAGGTTAAAGCTGCGCCGGTATTATCGAGCGCGAAGTCGCCACCGGTTTGGGTAACAGTACCTAAATTGCTGATGACATTGGTTTGTCCCGTTAAATTACTGGCTGCGCTATTGGTCAGATTAAAAGTATCGGCACTAATGACACCGCTTTGCCCCAATACTGCCGCATTGGTTAACGAGAAGGTTTTGCCCGTGGCAGTGATGGTGCCCAGCGCGCTGATTACATTGGTTTTGTTGTCAAATTTGGTCTCGCCCTTGGTGTTATTGATATTTAGGGTACCTGCGGTGAATACACCTGATTGAGTCAGGCCTGTTGCGCCGCCCGTTACCGCCAAGTCCAGCGTACCTGCCCCCACGTTGGTGGTGCCCAGGTCAAAACCATTGGCAGAAGTGAGGAACAGACTACCGCCGCCTGTGGTGCTGGCCGTGATTTTAGTTGCAGCAAAATCTATCGCCCCCGCACCAGTTGCACCGATATTGCCGCCGGAGGTATTGGCATTCAAATTCAACGTACCTGCGGTGATGGTGAACCCGCCATTGGTGATGGAGCCGCCATTGAGTATCACGGTTCGGCTGGTGCTATTGTTGTCGCTACTGCCAAAGTCGGATGCGCCGGCAATCGTGATGACGCCAGTGGCCCCGGTTGCGCCAATTTCAATTGTGCCGGCTTTGGACGCTTTCAATTTGACAATGTCAGTTGCGCCCAGGTTATAACCCGTGCCAGCACCCACATTGATGGCGGTGCTGGTGGTATTGGCTTGCAGCTTGATACTGCCAGTGACGGTTGTCAAACTCGCCGTGCCCAAATCAATACCACCCGATTTGAGGGTGATACCACCCGCCACCACGCTGGCCGTACCGAAATTAACGCTGCCACTACCGCCTGTATTCAAATCCAGCACCCCGGTGCCCAAATTCTGATTGCCAGTCAAGCCGATACCGCTGATGCCATTGCTATTGATCAAGGTAAAATTGCCGCCGATGCTGCTTGCACCAAGATTGAGTACCTTGTTGGCTTGACTACTCAAATCAACCGCGCCAGCGACATTATCCAGCACCAGTGTGGTGGCCTTGATGGCCCCGCTTTGATCCAGCGCCCCTGCACTATTTTTCAGAGCAAAGCTGTGGCCCGTGGCATCAATCGCGCCCAAGTGGGTAATTTGATTGGACTGTGTGTTCAGAGTGGTGTCAGCGCTGGTATTGGTCAGTGCCAGCGTGCCAGCCTTGAGTACATCGCTTTGCGCCAGTGCCACCGTATTCTTCAGAGTCAAAGTTTGGCCACTTGCATCCACCTTGCCCAGTTTAACGATCTCGTTAGCCTGGTTCAGCGTGCTGGCGAACGATGTATTGGTCAACTCTAGGGTTGTTGCCTTCATAACGCCAGTTTGCGTCAGTACCACCGTGTCTCTCAGCGAAAAGGTTTTGCCTGTGGCATCAATCGCGCCCAGTGCGTCGATCTTGTTATTTTGCGTACCGAAGTTGCTGGTTCCAGCCGTATTGCTAACGGCCAGGGTGCCCGCATCAATCACCCCCGATTGGGTGAGGCCACCGGCATTCGAACTACTTAAGCTCAGGGTACCATCCACGGTTGAGGTTCCGACATCAATGGCAGACGCAGAATTCAGGAATGCGCTGCCGGTGGTGGTCACCTTCACGCTGCCCGTCGCAGCAATATCAATCGCGCCGATGCCAGTGGCACCGATACTCGCACCGTTGTTGGCGTTTAGCACCAGGTTCTTTGCGCTGATAATATCACCCGAAGTGGCATGTTCAGCATAAGTGCCCGCATGCAAGGTCAAGTCTTTACCTGCCAAATCCACCGCACCGCCGGTGGTCAGCGTACCGGTACCGCCGCTCACCCCAATTTCAATGGTGCTGGCATTGGATGCTTTCAATTTGCCAATGGTCGTGCTGTTCACCTGGAATGTACCCATAGGCAATGTATTCATGTCATCGTGCAGACCAATTGCCGTGCTCGTAGTTTGCGGTTGCAAACTGATAACCCCCGTCACAGCAGTCAAATCACCCGTGCCTAAATCCACGCTGGCAGCTTTAAGGGTCAGATTGGTAGCAGTAATCGCCTTGCTCGCCCCCAGGGTCAAGGTGCCAGCACCCGTTACCGCCAAATTCACCGTGCCACCGGTTGCGGTAATATCTTTCGTCAAAGTTGGCGCAGTACTATTTTTCAGTAAAAAATCGCCCTTGGTGGAAACCACGCCCAAATTACTGATGGCATTGGTTTGCGAGCTAAAATCGACCCCGCCTGCACTGGTCGTCACGCTCAGGGTGCCCGCTGTAATGGCTCCGGTTTGATCCAGTGCCTGGCTATTGGTGATGCTGACGGCCTTACCCGTCGCGCCCACGGTACCCAGGTGGCTAATCACGTTGGCCTTATCCAGGGTGATATCTGCGGTGGCACCGGTAATGGTTAAGGTGCCTGCTGTCAACACGCCGGTTTGCGTAACACCACCACCGGTTGGGCTTAAATCCAGTGAACCTTTACCAAGCGTTGAGGTACCCAGCGCAAAACCGCCGCTGGTGGTCAAAAATGCATTCTTGTCGGCTGTCGTGGTCACGCTCAGGCCAGTTGAGGTGTTGACACTAATCGCGCCGGTACCACTGGCACCAATCGCACCACCCGTTGCATTGAGCGCCAAAGTGCCAGCGGTAATGGTTTGACCAGTACCCGTATTGGCAAACGAACCACCATTCAATGTGACGGTACGCGTACCCAAGCCTACCGCACCACCAAGCGTAACGGCACCCGTGCCCGCTGTTTCGCCAATCACCACCGTGGTAGCACCAGTGCCGCTAATGGCCGTGAAATCGGCTGCATTTAAATTAAAGGTGCCAGCACCACCTGCCAGACCGATGCTGTCGCTCGATGCGTTAGGCTTCAGAGTCAATGTCCCGGTGACACTGGATAAGGTAGTGCCACTCAAGGAAACATCTTGCGCTTGTAAGGTCGCACCAGCAGCGGTCACGCTGGCAGAATTCAGGCTCAGTGTGCCACTGCCCCCGGTCAGGGTAAGTGCATGGCCCGTCGCATTGATCGTACTGGCCGCAGTCAAACCAGCACTGGTCTTAACAGAAAAATCACCACCCGTACTGGTTATTGCGCCCAAATTCGAAATGGCATTGGTTTGCGTACCAAAATTAGTCAAGCCCCCAGTATTATTCACCGTTAGCGTGCCAGCAGTTATCGCACCGGTTTGGGTAATCGCTCCGGTTGAGGTTAAATTTAACGTGCCCGCAACAAGCGATGGGGCCACAAAATTGGCACCACTTGCCCCCAAATTCAGGAAAGCACTCCCACCATTCGTATTCACAAAAAAATCACCACCCACAGCAACAACAATTCGACTGCCACTGGCACCAATATCCGCACTGGCGTTGTTCGCCTTCAAGGTCAGGTTATTTGCAGTAAGCGTGTTGGCGACACCGCTATAGGCAATTGAACCTGCATTCAATGTCAGGTTATGGGTACCGAAATTGGCAACCACACCACCGCTAGAAGCAGGGCCAATCGTTAATGCCCCCGTTCCACCGCTTGCCCCAATAATAATCTCGGTCGCACTTGAGCCACGCAATGCAGTTATACCATTATTTATGTTAAAGGTCTCAGCACCCGCTAACGATATCTTGGCAGTGGGGTCAAATGGCTCAAGATTAATCGTACCTGATACCGCACTTAAGTTAGTATTCGATAAACCGGGTCCCGCACTTTTCACATGCAGACCGCCTGATGTCAAGCTATTACTGCCAAATGTTACAGATTGATTCCCTGCATTGATATCAATTAAATTCGCACCCGCAGTCACATTCCCACCAAAGGTCAATGTACTGGTGGAAGCGGAATTATTGAGCGTAAAATCCCCACCCGTAGCAGTAATGGCACCCAGTGTGGTAATGGCATTGTTAGATGTGCCCAG
>JBKJLF010000172.1:0-6563 GCA_046597185.1 Burkholderiaceae bacterium
ATTTCTTGTTCCGAAATAGGAACTTCCAGCGCTGCCAAGCTGGCGGACATGCGCAAAGCCCCCGGCGTCGAAGGCATACAACAATACGCCGTTGCGGTGGCACCAATCCAGAAAACCTGATTCCCTCGGTGAAACTGATCGGCAATAGTTGGATTGCATTGATGGCGTATCAGGCCAAGGGTACGCTTACATTGCGCCTTAAAGTTGGCGACCATTTGGCAGCGAGTGATGCGCACAATTGTAAACTGTCATGCTCAATCCAAGCAGCACAGTTTAAAAAAAGCAAACTGTACTGGTCATATTTCGTACCAACTGCATCTATACAACACATTTTGACATGCGTATCATCTCCCTGTAAATACCATTTGTGCAATTCGCACTCATCCAGAAAGGATAGCCATGTCTGACACTAATAACGCCCAGTTGTCGTCCGACCCAGTGCAATGGCAAAGCCCGGCGCTGTTCCCGGCAATGCCAGCAGTGGATGAATGGCGCGTACTTGAGAAAACACAATTTGAAACAATCGGCTTAGATGCCTTGCTGACGCGGATCCAAAGAAAACCCGGTGCAACCCAATGGAATGGCGTGCAAGAATATCCGCCAGTGGCTTTTGTCATTCCGCCGGGTCATGATCGGATGGTGCCTGCTGCCGAACAAATTGAACTGCAAGCGGGCATTCTGGCACGGGATGAAGGTACTTTACGCGACAACAGGTATGCGCAGGGGTTTGTTTTTTATGGCCTAATCGCACTCAGCCTATTATTGCTGATTTCCAAAGCCAGTTTTCTACCGTTTTTGCTGATGGTGTATGGGGTCAGCGCAGGCGGTAGCCATATTGAAGCATGGCTGGCGCTCAGGAAGTTAAAATCACATCCCGCGCAATATTTGACCGAAGCCAGCGCAAAAATACGTTACGCTTTTTGGATGACAAGCAGTGACAAACAACAAAAACTGTCACACCACGGTGCATTGGCGTTCGCATGGCTATTGATCGGTGGAGTGCAAATTGTGGTTTCCGCCAAATCTTGCGTGGCCAACACAACCGTTCTAGCCGCTGGACTGATCAAACCACTGGTTATAAGCGAGCCTTGGCGCTTGCTAACTGGCCCGATGCTGCATGGTTCAATCTGGCACTTTGTGATGAATGCGTTGAGCATACTGTCACTAGGTGCCTTCTTTGAACGCAATGTCCACCGCAGTTTACTGGTGCCCGTCTGGCTGCTGGGTGCCTTGGGTGGTAGTTTGCTTAGTTGGCTACTGCTATCTACCGCGTCAATCGGTGCCTCCGGCGGGGTGATGGCGGTCTTTGGTTTTCTGCTGGTAATGGCGTGGAAGCGGCGCTCGCAGCTTCCGCCGGATTTTTTGCAAGGCCTACTGCGCAGCCTGCTATATATGGTACTGATAGGCGTAATGGCATGGGCGATTATCGACAACGCGGCACATGCTGGTGGGTTATTGGTAGGTGCATTATTGGGCCTTTGGGCGTTCAGACAGCCGCACGGCTCACTGCCACTGCCAGACAGCAGGACAATACAGGTGATCGGCATCGGTGCGGACGTGTTTTTTCTTGGGCTGGTTATTTTTACCGGGCTGAAATTAATCGCGGCGCAATAACCGTTTGGAAATAAATCAAGCCATTGCGTTGTCAGACACCGTCATCACTAAAGGATTGTTTCAAATTCAAACCCCGTCACATTGCGCTTTTCCTTAGAAAATTCGACGCCGATCAAGTGAATCGGCATGCCGTCGGCGCGGAATTTATCGGCATAGCCTTTGTCTTTAATCTGCTGCAATGCGCTACCAACGGGTTCTTGTTCGATCACTTTAAATTCAAATAGATAGATGCGCCCATTGTATTTGAGCGACATATCGATGCGTCCAAAACTGGTTGAATCTTCCACTCTGACATCGAATCCCGCTGCCACGAAATACGCATACACCACGCTGGCGTAGTAGCCTTCATAGCGGGCGATGGGGTTTTGTGTATACCATTGATGCGGAATGTTGGAAAAGAACGCTTGGAATAGACCTTTTAATGCCGCAAGATCATTTGCGGCAAGGATGCGTATCAATTTGATGCGGTTGCTGACATCGACACCCGCATCAGCAGTCCATGTACTGACTAAGCTGCCATACAGGCTTTGACGCACTTCTTCGTTGGGAAAGCGCAATTGATACAAGTAGCTGCCATTTATTCGGCTTGCTTTACCTATTGTCAGGTAACCAGCTTGGAACATTAACGCTGCTGTCGAAATATTTCCGATATCGAACGATGATAGCAGGTTGCTGTCTGCTTCCATGGTTTCCAATTCTGGCAACCAAGCTTTGCGTTCAGTCAACATCTTAATTAAGAAGGTGGGTGTGCCAGACTGAAACCAATAGGCATCAAATTCACGTTCGCGAAATAGTAGCAATAAATCAAACGGGTTATACACGGAAGCACCACGCCAATTATAGCCATTGTACCAACGCTTAATTTCATTACGATCCAAGCCATCTAGCTCGGATGCGAATAAGGTATCGACATCTTGGTCGGTATAGCCACAGATGGTAGAAAATTCAGGCGAGAGCGTAATGTCGCGCAGATTATTTAAGCCAGAAAACAGGCTCACCTTGCTAAACTTCGAGACACCAGTCAAAAAACCAAGGCGAATATGACGGTCGGCGTCTTTAATGATGCCGTAGAAGTTTTTTAGCCATTCGCGCAGCGCCAACGCAGTGGCATGGTCGGTGATGTTGTCGAGAATCGGTTTATCGTATTCATCGATCAGCACCACGGTTGGCTGGCCGCTTTGTTCATGTACGCGGCCAATTAAATCGCGAAAGCGCGATTCCACATCAGGGTAACGTGCGGGTAGGTTGAATTGCCGCTCGTGCTCTTCTAATTGTTGGTGGACGTTGCGCTCTACGTAAGCTATGGTACTTAAGTTACCACCGCCAAAACTGATGCGTATCACCGGAAAGCGTTGCGACCAGTCCCATTTATCGGCAATATACAAGCCCTTAAATAAATCTTGCTGGCCCTCAAACAATTCTTTGAGCGTATCCAAAAACAAGCTTTTGCCAAAGCGACGTGGTCGAGATAGAAAATAATATTTATCCTGCTGAGCCAAGGCCAAGGCAAAACAGGTTTTGTCGGCGTAATAATAGCCACCAGAAATGATCTGAGAAAAAGTTTGGATTCCGATGGGTAAATTACGCCTAGCTAGCTTCATTGCGTGCATCCGGTTGGGTTCGCCAAGAAAAATCGACTGCGCTTACTATACCATTTCTTGTTCCGAAATAGGAACTTCCAGCGCTGCCAAGCTGGCGGACATGCGCAAAGCCCCCGGCGTCGAAGGCATCCAACAATACGCCGTTGTGTTACGGCAGTAAGGCACCAAGCCGGAAAACCTGTTTCCCTCGGTGAAACTGATCAGCAATAGCTGGATTGCATTGATGGCGTATCAGGCCAAGGGGTATGCTTACATTGCGCCTTAATGCTTACAAAGCCAACCCGCCCGACCGCTTCGGCATCCAGCAAAATCGGGCTTAACAACATCTGATTTTTTACCTAGAACAAGACAATTATGTTGACAGACACCGTCGTCGCCTTTGAAAATTCGACCCCGATAAAGTGAATCGGCATGCCGACGCGGTTGCCACAGCGCGTCCAATGGGCGAGGTTCGAATTAAGAATTGCCGGCGGCGGGTCATGGTTTATTCAAAAATCCAAGTGTACGAGGCGGTAAAGGTAGTGGTGCTGGTGGCGCTAAAATTGGGGATCAGTTCAGTCTTTATTTTGCAGTTGGGGATACCCTTGACCGTGGCATAGTCAAGGCTCCGCCAACCAGCCGATTTAGATATTCTCACGACATCAGATAAATTTCCATTGGCATCGACTGTTAAAACAACATGGATGATACCTTCCTGCTCACCCGCCTTAGCTTCTTGAGGATATTCAAATTTACAACCCAAAGACTCTAACGAAATGGGTTTTGGCTTGTTGCCGTCGGCCTGGAAAGCAGGTCGTGCCGCTGGTCTGACAGGCATCTGTTCTACCACTTTATAATCAGGTGGCAAGCCAATGAGTTTATTTCGTATACTTTGATGGCATCCAATGCCTTCTTGGAATGCGTGTTGCTGGCATTCTTCCTGTTCCTGTTTAACGCTTGAAAGCGGAAGAATATTCAAGCCGATTTCCTTTGCGTGGCAAGACAAAGTTACATACCACAACAAACTATTAGGGTTGAGTGACGGATAATCATAGGCTAGAGTGGCGATTTCGCGAATTAATGGCCCATCAGGCCAGCGCGTTGAAACCAATTTCATTCCATCTTCTCGATTTGGCGCAATATCGCGAACCCCAATGATGTCTGCATTCTTGGCAAATTGCGCTTTGCAATTTTCGGAAAAGGGTGTTGTTAGAAAATTGGCTGGCTCAACTGCCTGAACTGCGGTACCTATACAAACGGAAAGGGTAGCGACGATCATTTTTGGCGACATCAGTTTATTTGGTGACGAAAAATTCATAGAATGGTCAGTATAGTTGGTGATGGCATTGTCATCGGTTATTTTATGTTTACTACAGCAGGCAATGCACTGACTAAGCTAGTAAATTACGCCTAGCTAGCTTCATTGCGTGCATCCGGTTGGGTTCGCCAAGAAAAATCGACTGCGCTTATTATACCATTTCTTGTTCCGAAATAGAAACTTCCAGCGCGGCCAAGCTGGCTTTTAAGCGCCTACCTTAGTGCGCTCCTTAGTGCGTTCCTTAGCGCATTAGCCCGTTTCATCGGCGCATACCCGATTTCATCGCATAATGGCAGCCTGCGCCCAGCCAACTTGCTAAGCTTGGCGCACGATTAATTTTCTACTGGAACCATCATGTTACAGCGCTTCGCATTTATTGCCCGCATCACCTTCGCCTGGATGGTGACGCTGGGCCTACTCCTGGGCGTCTTCGGCCCCAACGACAGTTGGTTGACGCCGTTGGTGTTGATCGTGATCCCGCTACTGATTGCCTTCAACGCATTTACCCACGTCAAACGAGTCAAACTATTAACCCCTGAAGCGAGCCATGCCACGCTGGCGAATCGGCAGCGCCAACAGCTCGAAATTCCGTTCACCTCGGCACTGTGTTTCAGCATGATCGATGCCGCCATTCGCGGCTTGCCGGGCTGTGAAGAAGTGAATAGTTCGCCCGACAGCCTGCAAGGCTTTATCTACCTACCCGGCTTGGTCTTAATTTCAGTTGCCAGCATGAGCATGGCCCCCGTGGGCGCACGCACCAGCCATCGCCTTCCGGTGGCGAGCTTGAAAAAAGTGTTTGCCTTGGTGCTATATGGTTTGGCGGCGTATATGTTATGGAAGGTGTGGCATTTACGTTGATTAGCGCTGTTTGAGTGGGGGCTTACCGATGCGCCGCATAAACCCTGCGAATAAAGTGCATGCTTGGTCGCTCAGCCCAAGCTTGCATGGCACTTGCCACCAATGGCGGAAAGGCGATTGCATCATCTAAGGGATGTTCTTTGGGCGATACTAGCGGCGCTAGCAAGCTGGCGGCGGTGAGGTCGGCGCGGGTAAATTGGCTGCCAGTGAGATAGGGTCTGCCGTCGGCGAGGAGAGAGTCGAGCCAATCGAGTTCGGCCTCCACAATGGCACGCGACTCTTGCCCTTGTTGTATACCTAAATCCATGCCCTTTTGCATCATGCCCACCACGCGTGACCAAATCAGCCTCACCATGATGCGCTCCAATAGGGGCAAGCCTTGGGTAAATAGCGGTCGCACCGCATTGGGCGCGTGGCTTAAGGCATCAGAGTAGAAAAAGCGCCGCACATGCACCCCCGCCACCGTATCTAAGCGCTTTTCAATTGCGCGAACCTGTTCCGCATCCGCATCCGCACCCGCAAGGCTCTTGGCGTGATCAGTCGATTGTGTCTCGCACCAATCGATGATGGCGGCCGAATCTGTAACCACGGTATCGCCAATCTGCAAATACGGTACCGAACCGCGCTTGGCCCCGAGTGCTTTGGCAATTTTCCTATGTTTGCCCACCATCACCGGGCGCGCCTCATGGTCTATGCCGAAATGCTCCAAGGCCCAACGTGCTTTTTCGCAATAGTGGGAAATGTTGAAAATGTACAAGATGGGTCGGGTCATGGTTAGGTGCAGACAAGGTTAGATTGGCAAAAAGGGCGTTTGGCATGGAACTACTCGCATTTACCCTTGGCGGTTGAAAAATATCTGGTTGAGTATACATTAGGACTTACGCAAAAACATCATAAATGTAACAGTTTGCAAGCATAAAAATTTAAAGGAGTTTGTTTTTGAGTAAAGTACGGGCATGAAAATACGCCCAACCCATAGGCCTATGCACATTTCAAAATTACGGAAAAAAAGAAACAAAAATTAAAGATAAGCAAACATGCGTGCCGTTTTGCTACACAGTCATATAAAAGTGCACAAATAAGCGAATTTTGCTTGTAAACTTTCAAAAAAAGGCGTTTACTCTCAATTTTTGAGGGTTCAAAATGACAGCGGAAATAAGCACATGCGCAAAGAAGAACTTGCTGGACTCGAA
>JBKJLF010000182.1:0-8427 GCA_046597185.1 Burkholderiaceae bacterium
GCCAGCGTTTGCCACTGTTGCTAGCGTTTGCTTGGCAACTGCGCCAGCGTGATACCGCGCGCGCCCTGGTTCTTGCCGATGAGGTGGAAAGCTTGTTGGCAGAATCCGGTTTGGCAGCCGCCGAACTGCAAACTGAACTGCAGGCCGAGTTTCAAGCTGAGTTTCAAGCTGAGTTTCAAGCTGAGTTGCAATCCATTTCCCTGCGGCTGATGCTGCTGCGCGCTGAAGCAACCTGGCTCTCGGGCGAGCTGGACGCCAGCCAGACTTTGGCCGATTGTGCAGGCCAAGGTTTTGAGGCCTTGGGCGACGCCTTGGGCTGTGCCGACGCACATTGGTTACGAGCATGGATCGCGCGTGATCGTGGCAATCTGGAGCGTACTTTTGCTGAGCTGGAAGCGATGGAAGTGGCCGCCAGCAAGGCCGATCCGGTGCGGCTGACGATAGCGCAAGCGGCGCAAGCGCGCTTTGCTTCGTTCGGCGATGTGACTGCGGCTCAGGCGCGTTGGGGTGAACAGTTTTCGGGCGAATTAAGTGGAATGCACCCGGCAGCGGCATTTTGGATAAGCGATTTTTGGGGCCTGGTGGCTGCGCAAAACAGTGATTATGTCGAGTCCGTTCGCATTACCAACAAAGCCTATGCCCTGGCGCTGGATACGGGGCAACTGCGGGCGGCGGTGGTTGTTGCCACCAATATCGGCGATGATTTCAACCATTTGAACGAATACAATTCGGCGCTGGAATGGATGCAGCGTGCGCTCGATCTGGCGCGCCAATGCGGCTGGCCCAATGTGATTGGCAATGCCCTGAAAGAAACGGCGGAAACCATGCGCCTGTTGCGGCAATATGATACGGCCCATGATTTACTGCGCGAAGCACTGGACTTGCTGGATTCGATGTCCGGGTCGCGCAGCTATGTGATCGCATTGCAATATTTGGGCGAGGTCGAGCTGGACCGCCGTCGCTATCAAAGTGCGCTGGAAACCTTTCAATTATTGGAACAACGAGGCACCTTGTTTGGCCATGCAGACCTGTTGTCCAGAGCGCTGTGTGGCAAAGCGCGCGCCTTATTCCACCTGGCCGAGCCACAAGCGGCGCTGCAAGCGGCCAAGGCGGCGCAGGGAGCTGCCATCGTCAAAGTGAGCGACCGTATTGCAGCCTTGCAGATTATGGCCCGAATCCATGCCCACTACCGCCTGCCGACTCCGACTATGGTGACCAATACCAGCCCCCCTTTATATTACCTGCAACAAGCTTTGGCGCTGGCCAACACCATACAAGGCTATTTGGTGCCGCCTGCTTTGTTGGATGCAACGGCGCAAGAGTATGCCAATCTTGGCGACTATGAACAGGCGTTTTACACTGGCAAGCAAGCCGGTTTGGCGCGCGAGCGCATCCATAGCCTGGAAGCGGCCAACCGTGCCAGCGCGATACAAGTCAATTATCAAACCGAAAAAGCGCAGGCCGAGGCCGAACATCTGCGTCAATTGGCCAGTGCCCAAGCCGAGCGTGCTGAAGTCTTGCAAGAAACCAGCAACACCCTGGGACACCTGGGTACGATTGGGCAAGAAATCACCGCACATTTGAATGCCGACCTGGTGTTTCAGGTCTTGAACCGCCATGTACAGCATTTACTGGAAGTGAGTTCCTTTGCGATTTACCGCATCAGTGGCGACGCCCAGATTTTACACTGTGTGTTTGGTTTTGAAGAGGGCAAACCGATGCCCGGCCACAGCTTTTTGCTATCCAATTCCGATTCCGAGACCGCAACGTGTGGGCGGGAGCGGCGCGAAATTTTGGTTGATCATGACCCTGAAGTCGAAGACCCGTATCTGGTGCCGGGCACCAAGCTTACCTTAAGCCGCTTGTACGCGCCCTTATTGAGTGCTGATAAATTGCTGGGTGTGATCACGATTCAATCCTTTCTGCCTCATGCCTATGGCGCGCGCGAGCAAATGATTTTTCGCAACCTGTGCGCCTATGCCGCGATTGCGCTGGCCAATGCCAGCGCGCAGGCGCAACTGGTACAACAGGAAAAACTGGCCTCGCTGGGCAGTTTGGTCGCCAGTTTTGCGCACCAACTCAATACCCCGATTGCCGCCGTTAAATCCAGTGGTAAAAGCATTGTTCATTCCCTGGCCTATACGCTGGAAAAATTGTTGCCGCTGTTTCAGCGCCTGGGCCTGGTCGAGCAGGATCTGTTTATCACGCTAATGGGGAATTGTCAGCAAACCAGGCCGCTCTTGAGCACGCGTGCAGAGCGGCTTTTGGTGCGCCAGTTAATACCGCAATTGGAAGCCGCAAATGTCAGTCGTGCGCAGCCAAAAGCGAGTATTTTGGTGCAATTGGGTGCCAATGCACAGTTGCCGCAGCTCCTGCCTTTGCTGTACCATGCTGCGTGTGATGAGATCTTGGCGGCGGCCTGGCATTTTGCCAGCATTGCCAGCAATATCGGCAATGTCAACCTTGCGACCGAGCGAATGGCCACCATTGTTGCGGCGCTCAAGTCGTTTTCCGGCATTGAGCACACGGGTGAAAAATTTGCCATTGATTTGCAAGACGGGGTTGAATGGGCATTGGCGCAGTATCAGGGGCAAATGCAAAACAAGGTGGTGGTGTTGCGCGACTATTCTGAGATTCCGGCGCTGGTTTGTGTGCCGGATCAAATCAGGCAAATCTGGGCCAACCTGATCCACAATGCGCTGCAGGCCATGCAGCATCAGGGTACGCTCAAAATTCGCATTGACAGCCAGGGCACCCATGCCGTGGTGGCAATTCAGGATACCGGGCCGGGCATACCCGAGGCGATTCGGGGGCGTATTTTTGACGCATTTTTTACCACCAAAACAGGGGGCGAGGGCAGTGGTTTGGGTTTGGCGATTGCGAAAGTGATTGTTGAAAAGCACCAGGGGCGGATAGAGTTGGAGAGCAGCGAAGGCAAAGGCACGCGCTTTGCGGTGTTTTTGCCGTATCAGGATAGTTAGGCGGAGAGTCGATGCCGGGCAAGGCTTGAAATGGCGTATGGTGGGCGTTTTGCAATGGGAGGAATTCGTATGCGTGTTCTTATTGCATTGCTTGGCATGGCCGTCGCTATTTTCGCTCCCAATCGGGGCAGCGAGATCAGGCCGTTGTGCTATCGGCCTACGGCGTCATCACGCTTGACCTGTGCTTCAGAATAGCACCAGCCCATGCGCGCCTGCTGGCATCACGCGGTAAATCGTTGAGTAAAGCAGATGAATCTAAATTTGATAAAGCAGCCTTTGCTGTTGTTCTGCCATGGCACGGGTTTCGATGAATGGGAAGTTGGAATCTGCGAGTGCCAAATTTATTGCTGCGGCGTAGCGTTCTGCTTGGGTGCCGTAGTCCAACACTTCAAGGCAATGATCTTTGTCGTTGACAGGTTGGCCCAAAAGCAAACGGTTGCCTGCAAAATAGCGGGTTCGGTTGGTATTCCACCATGCGCTAATTGCTGTTGGATTGGGCCAAGGTAAGCCGACATCCGGGTCGCTTATTGGCGTGGTGCGCTCGTCTTCGTTTTCATCTGGTGTGGGTGGTGGTTGGGTTAAACCTTGCGCATCCAGATCGATGCCTGTGATCATGCTCAGTGCCCAGCCTGCGAACCGTGTGTGTTCAGGGTTTGCCAGAAATGAGGCAATGATGGGTATCGTTACCGGGTCACCGTGATGGGCGAACAGGGTAAGCACTTGCCTTGGCGGTAGCATTTGCGCTACCTGCTGCCAATCAAAATGGTTAACGGGCAAAGCGTGGCCGAAGTGGCGCACGTAGTTGATACAGCGCTCAAAACCTTGTTGGCGTGCCAAACCTTTGGCGTTGTTGGCGGCAAGGTTCAGGTGCTGCAAGGCTTGCCACATATCTGTAGCCACGGCTGCGCCTTCAGCTTGCAGGTGCAGTGCGAGCGCGGCTGCGGCGCGCACGTCAGCATCCGCGTCTTGGCGTAGCGCATGCAGGTACGCGTTGTATGTGTATATGCGCACGCGCCCCGCCAGCATGCACGCGGCAGCGCGCACGAAGGCGTGTGGTGAGCGGAAGTATAAATCCAGTGGGGTTGTTGGCGCAATGCGGCGGATTGCATAACCTCGCAGGGCGATCATTTGCAGGCCCGCAAATTCGGTTTGGCCAAGCCAGTATCCCAACCAAGGCAGCGCCACACTTGGTGCTACCCACCCAAGCGCCGAAATTAAACCACTGTAGGTGGTGTCCGGGCAGGTTTTGACCAAGCGCCACAGGGTGTTCAACTTTTCCGCGTTGTTTGATTCCAGCATCAGCACGTAGGCGGTAAAACTTTCGCCGTTGGTGCGCCAGCGCATGAGATTTTTGAGGGCTAATTCCCAACCGGGTTCACCTGCTACGCGGAGCCCGGCAAGGTGCGCATTAAGCAATTGGTCAAAGTGCGAAAAACGGGCGAAGCCTGGCAGGGGTGAATAAGCGTTGGCATCTCGCTGCATCCAGTAGAATGCAGCGTCTTCGGTGTGGCGCATGACCAAGGCATGGTTACTTTGATATCCGGCTTCGATACTAATGTCTTCTGCATTCGGCATAGTGGATTACTCTTTCAAAGATTTAAAAAAGCACATGCCAAGCACCATTTTCTTTGTACGCAGCACCGTTATAACCACCAAGCAATAAAATTCCGGCCTCCGCCGAAAGATAACCTGAACAAACTTTTACTCCAGGATCAACATCCGCCTCAATCACAGTATCGTTTTCAATGACCCACAGGCCATAATCACTGGTACACCACACCTTGTTTTCGTACCAAACCATATCATTGAATGGAATGGTCATCTGTCCTTTGTAGATTTGCTTCCATTGGTCACCACGCCCTTTGAAGGTTGTACCGCCGTAACCGCTGATATATACATAGCCATCACCAGCACAACATACCGTGTATAAATCCAGATTGCTCGGGAAATGAATTTGTTGCCACTTTGTGCCATTAAAATGCCAAACATCCCCCTTGCCGCCTACACAGTAAATATCGCATTGGCTAAAACCGGCAATATCCTCAAAACCTGCTGTTCGCCAATCCCGGTCATCCTTGTAAGGCAGCCCTTGAGTTAACGATTTCCAACTATTTTTACCCAATCTATAGCCAACAGACCGCCCACCACCAACAATATATACGTAGCCATCAATTGTGCTACATTTTATTATTCCACCTCTTTTTATTCCTTGGACCTGCCATTTTGGAATGTCATTTTCAACAAAATTATCACCACTGCCCAGAACGTAGACATGCCCATCGAAATCAACCCCAACAAACTGCTCTTTTGGCAACCTGCTTACGCCAGCTAACAGATCATTAAGACCCTTCATCTCGTCCAATGTAATATTATCGGTTTCTGGCTCGTCACGATCATAACAAATTACACGGGTTCGCAAACTTGTTTCTGCGGGTGGTTCGCAACTATCATCCCAGTTACCCCATTGCGTATAGTCTTCCATGAGAACAAAATAAAAGAGCGTCTTCGAGCGAACGATACAATCAATTATTTGAAATCCAGTAATATTTTTTTTATGCAATGCATTTAAAATCTTCATACTTCCATTCCTTATTTTGAAGGTTTTGTAGACGAGTTCGTTATTATTATTGGCAGTTTATTATCTCCGGGCTGTTCAGCCATCCCGGCATTAGGTTTTAGTTGAGCATCATTTCTACATTTCATGCCATCTTTATAAAACTTATCTAGTTGCGCTTGCAAGCAGGCTGTTGAACAGAGGAGATTCGTCAACTGGACTGCAGCTATGGCTCGTGCGCTTGCATCTTTGTAAGAAATCGGCTTCCCTGGATTTTCTTCCTTGTATTTATCAATGGATTTTTTCAGGCCTTTATGCGCAATCCCATGGCTTCCCACATGATTATTCGCCCCCTCCAAACAAATCACGGGCGCTTTTTTATGGTCATAGGGCTTGCCACACGGATTGTTCCCCGTATCAAACATCGCGCCCGGTAATACGTGGTGTCCGGTCTGACCGGGGCAACATCCTTGCCCGGTTTTGGCTTGCTCGCGCCCGGAACTCGTATCCTCGGTATCCTTGCTGGCGTTTTTGCCGCCAGTTTTATCGTAAGGCACCAGCGAACAGCGGCGTGCCATGATACAGGGGTTAGCCGTTGCCATCACCGTCATCATATCGGCCAGAATAGTTGCTGGTGTCATTTGCCCGGAAATCAGCTTTTGGATGTTTTCCAGTTGTGGCGCAAGCTTTTTGTATTGCTCCAGGGCCTGCTTGCCCAGCCCTATCGCGTCAATAGCAATCTTACCTGCCGTCCAAACGCCATCCACTACATTCCAAATAGTCATGCCCGCCACAATCACTTCGCCAACCACTGGCACCACCAGCGAAGTCAAGGCCGCCCCCTCCCGGATGACGGCTTTTTCACCATAGGCAATCGCCCTGTCTTTGGCCATGTCCAGCGCTTTCCCCCCCACCGTTGCCAGCATTGAATCCATTTCAGCTTGTATGTTTTTTTCAACATCTTTCAACTGTGCCTGAAACTTGTCGAACTGATCGGACTTGCCCATCGGTTTGAGCCACAAGCCGTGGCAATGGTCTTCTATCCAGCCATTGTCCTTGGTGCGGGAATAGCCGTACCCGGCTTTTACCGCTTCCTGGGCCTTGCCAAGCCCACTCTCGATCCGCTCAGTTAGCGCGCCCAGCTTGGCGTTGCTGCTTTTGGCTTTTTTGGCCTTTTCCTGTGACGCGCCCTTTTCTTCATCGCATGCTTTTTTAATCGCCTTCTCTTCTTTTTCGCACTTGGTTTTCACTGTTTTGTTACTGAAATAGAAGATCGGCCCGGTATTGGCAGTGCCGACCTTTTTTGCTTTGTTGGCGCGTTTGGTTTCAACGCCTTGCTCGGTAGATTTCTTCTTTTGCGCTTCGGTTCGCGGTTTTTTCGGTGGCTTTGCCATTAGTTACCCTTACTTGTGATTATGCGTCATGGTGTCAAAATGCCGACACACGTTCAGCCCCTCAACCTTGACATTCATCGACCAACTGGTAAACAGCGATTTGCCCTTAATTACGCTGCTGACCACGCCTTTCTGGAAGTTTTGCGTAGCCGGTTCATTGCCCGTACTGGTGGCAAAGTGCGATACGTCCTTGAGCGCGATTTCTGTGCCCTTGATAAAAACCGTAGTCGAACCGTTGGCAAGGTCGGTTGCCATTGATGTATTCGGGTAAGGAATCGGAATCGGCCCCGCCGCAGGGCCGGGCGGACTCATACATACATCACTGGGTGGTAGCACCGATTTGCCATCAGCGGCCTTGCAGCAAATTTCATTATCGTTGGCATAGACACCTGTTCCCATTTTGTTCCCCTTTTTATCGATATTCCAGCACCAGCGCGGTGCGTCTGCCATCTTCGTTGCCCATATGCAGCAAACCCTGATTGCCGGGGCCGTCCCAGCGATTCATGATGGTGCTTAAATACGCCAGCCCAAGTACGCCAGCGGCAGAACCTGTTTCTCCAACGCAATCGGCCAAGTGCAGCATAGGCAGGCTGCCATCATCATCGGGGTCGGCATCGGCCATGATGCGGGTGCAGGCATACGCCATTTCCTTGGCGAAATATTGCTCGCCATTAAAATCGGTCAGCCTGAAATCCAATTGGCCTACAGGTACATTCGCTACGGCACAGGCTTTGCGTATGGCTTGCGTTAAGCCAAAAGCCCGATTGGGTATGTCGCCAAGTGGCGTGGCTTGTTCTTGCGCCAAGCCTACCCCCAGCACATGCAAACCAGTTGCATCGGCCTGGGGCAGTTGCAGCAGCAGCGCGCCCGCGCCTTCGCCAGGGATAAAGCCGTCAGCGTTACCGCTGCATAGCAAGCGCTCTTGGCCAAGGTAGTGCTCAATCACGGGCGCACTTAAATAGCTGTCAGCACCCACCAGCAATACTTGCGGCACATGCTGCTCCCGGAGTAATTTGTTTGCGTGCAACAGCGCTTCGCCTATGCCAGCGCGGCCACCGGGGAAGATGGCCGAACTGGCATGAAAGCGTGCGCGGCAAACTTCTTCAATCGCGGTATAGGTTTCATGGTAGCGCTCGGTTTCGGTATGTGGGCGGCCTTTTTCGGCGGCCAAGAGTAGTAGTGCGGTGTAGTTTGGGTCGATGCCGCCTGCGGTTTTGGCGCAATCAGCCACAGCCAGTTTGGCGATTTGTGCCAGGCGTTTTGGCCCCCACAGGTCGCCCAGTGGCAGGCGGGCTACCACCAAAGCTTCGCCAGAACGGTCTACAAATTCGCTTTCCTGAAAGTGCGCCATCCCCGCGCGCATGGCACACGAGGCGGCGGCCAGATTGTAGCCCACAGCGCAACACGCGCCTGCGGCTTTTACCAGCATGGGTTGCCATGGCAAATCAGTCTGGTGGTGCGGGTGGTGGCTCATGCGTTACCCCCCGGTGCGGGTGAT